>JAEUKV010000165.1 GCA_016794165.1 Rhodospirillaceae bacterium | reverse complement strand
GCCCGGCACGGGTGCCCCCATGACGTCGGTCCCGTAGAGGCAGTCATAGAGACTGCCCCAGCGGGCGTTGGCGGCATTGGCCGCATAGCGGGCATTGGTAATCGGCACCACCAGCTGCGGGCCGGCGACCGATGCGATCTCGGGATCGACGTTGTCGGTTTCGATCGTGAACGGCGCGCCTTCGGGCAGCAGATAGCCGATTTCGGTGAGGAAATCCTTCTGCGCCAGGATGCCGGCATCGGGATGGGTGCGGAACCAGGCATCGATCTTCGCCTGCAGCGCATCGCGCTTGGCGAGCAACGCCCGGTTCTTGGGCGCCAAGTCATGCACCAGATCGGAAAATCCCCGCCAGAACCGGTCGGCCTCGATCCCGGTACCGGGCAATGCCCTTTCCACGATGAAGTCGGCGAGCGCGCGGTCGACCTTGAGACCATGGTGATTCGTCATGCCCTGGTATCCATCCTCGCTGTCATTGCATTGCAGAAAAAGTTGTCGCTACCGCGCGATTACTTCCCCTGCGACCAGTCCGCATACCAGGTCTTGAACAGCTTCCACTGGCTTTCGACGAAGCTCTTCTGGCTGGGACTCAGGGCATCCGAGGCGTTGAAATGAAGCTCGTAGCCCTTGTGGCCTTCGAGAGTCATCAGATGCTTGTAGAACAGCACCAGATCGGGGCCCTCGTCGAAAGTGGAGAGAACCATCAGCGCGGATTCGAGTTCCCGGGCCTGCGCGCGCGCGGCGACGTCGCCCTTCGCCGCCTTCTCGCACAGGGCGACGAGGTGCAGCACCTCCCTGGGCAGGGCGTTGCCGATGCCGGTGATGGCGCCGCCGGCATTGCAATTGACGAAGCCGTGGAATACCTGGGTGTCGACGCCGATCATGAGCGTCAGCGAGGGATCGCGCCCGGTGATGTGCTGGGCGGCATAGCTCAGAGAGTCAGCCCCACCGAATTCCTTGAAGCCGACCAGATGCTTGTACTTGGCCCGCAGGTCGAAGAAGAGATCGGCCTTGGTCTCGAAGCCGTAATAGGGGCTGTTGTAGATGACGGACGGCAGATCGATTGCCGCCTCAAGGATGCCGGCGAAATGGGCGCGCTGGGCCGCCACCGAGGGGCCGCGCGAGAGCACGCGCGGGATGATCATCAGACCGCCCGCCCCCACTTTCTTGGCATGGGCGGCGAGTGCCGCGGCACGGGCCGGGTTCTGGGCGCCGGTGCCGACGATGACCGGAATGCCCGCCTTCACCAGGGCCTCCACACCCGCCATGCGCTGCTCGTCGCTGAGCAGCGGCCAATCGCCCATGGAGCCGCAATAGACCACGCCGGACATGCCGGCCTTGATGAGGCCCTGACCCGTTTCCACCAGCCGGTCGAAATCGGGGGAGCGGTCGGGTTTGCAGGGGGTCATCAGGGCGGGGATGCACCCCTGGAAGATATTGGCGCTCACGGATCGTTCTCCTCTACTTGCCCCGCATATGGCAGCTTGGGGGCGATGTCGGCAAATAAGGCCATTTTGGGGCGGCGGGCAAGGGTCCTCTAAAGATCGTGGTATCGCGGTCCCGCCCCGCTATACTCACCCCATGGAGACCACCTGAACGACATGGCGAGCACAATCCCCGCGGGCAGGGCACGGCACGTCAATCATCTCATCCTGAGGGCGACCTTCTGGTTCAGCCTGCTTGGCCTTTTTGGCCTGGTCGTCCTGTGGGCAATGCCGCTCGGCAGCACGGCCGGCGGTGCCGCAGGGCTGGTTTACGGCGTCTCGCTGCTGCTCTGTTCGCTCTGTTCCTACCTCTATCACACGCGCGAGGCCTCGCCGCGGCGCTGGCTGCTGCGCTATTGCGACCATGGCGCCATCTTCCTGCTGATCGCCGGTACTTATACGCCCTTCGTGATTCATGGGGTTGAGGGACCGTTCGGCCTCGATCTGCTGTTCTGGGTGTGGAGCCTCGCCGTGCTCGGCATCGTGCTCAAGCTGGTGCTGCGCGGGCGCCACGACCGCGCTTTCGTCGCCCTCTATCTGGCGCTGGGCTGGCTGTTCCTGTTCGCGGTCGACCAGTTCATCGACCTCAACCCGCTCCCTTCGCTCATCTTCCTGGCGATCGGCGGCCTCGCCTATACCGTGGGGGCGCTGATCTATGGCCGCGACATCGGCAACTGGACCGACCCGGTCTGGCACGGTTGCGTGCTCGCTGGTTCCGGCACGCATTTCGTGGCGGTGCTGCTGCTCACCGTGCAGCCGGCGATGGTGTGACCCGGGCGTCCGGCATCGACCGGTCGGCGCGCCATTCAGCCAGCTAGCTATTTCAGGGAATTGGCCGCGGCTTTCGTGAATTCGGCGGCGGCAGCGTCGCTTTCCGCCGCCTGGCCCAACTGATCGGCCAGATTGGGCGTAAGGGTGAAGGTATCGAAGCCCCGTCCCGCCAGCGTCTCCAACTGGTCCAGGGAGCGGAGGCTCGCCACCAGGACGGCGAGGTTTCCCGCGCGCGCGGCGATGCGCTGCATGGCATCAAGGCGCTGGTCAGCATCGATCCCGGCTTCCAGCATGCGCCCGTAATAGGGAGCGACGTAGCGGGCGCCGATGCTGGCCGCGAGCAGGGTCTGATGCGCCGTGTAGCAGGCGGTGATGGTGACAGCCGCACCCTCGCGACAAAGCAAGCCGGCCGCCGCAAATCCGGCCGCGGTGGCCGGCACCTTGACCGTGACATGGGGCCACAGCGCGGCGAGCGCGCGGCCGTTCGCGCACATCGCCTCGGCGCTGTCGCCGGTGACCTGCAGCTGGATCTCGGCGAGGTTGCGCTCCCGCGCCGCCGCCGCCAGCTCCGCCGCCACCGCGATCTCCACCCGCCTGCCGGCGCGGGCGATAAGCAGCGGATTGGTGGTGACGCCGTGAAGCCAGCCGCGGTTGCGGCCAATCTCCCATTCCGCGGGCAGGGCGCTGTCGATGAACAGGCGAAAGGTCATGTCCAACTCCCGCGCTGTCACGCCAGGGAAGCGAGGTCGGCCGCGCGCGGCATGTCGGCACCGCGCCGGGCGCAGGTGATCGCGGCGGCGCGGGCGGCATAGCCCAGCATGGCCCGCAACGCGTCGGAATCGAGCGACGCCGCATCGGCCGGTGTCAGGGCGTCGTGGCCCTGCAGCCAGGCCAGCAGGGCGGCCTGGAAGGTATCGCCGGCACCCACCGTGTCCACGACCTCAACCGCCGGAGCGAGGACGGCCGCACTGCAGCCATGGCCGCTATAGGCCACCGCCCCATCGCCACCCCGAGTCATCACCACGAGGCGCACGCCACGCGCGGTCCAGTCCGCCGCCAGATTGTCGGCGGATTGTCCGGGATAGAGCAGCGCCGCATCCTCGGCGCTGAGTTTCACGAGATGCGCCATGCCGGTGAGCGCGGCGAGGCGCGCGCGCCAGATGTCGAGATCGGGTTCGATCGCGGGTCGGACATTGGGATCGTAGGAGATGAAGCGGCGCGCCCGCTCGCGCTTCACCAGCGTTGCGAGGCACGAGGCGCTTGGCTCCAGCACGGCGGTATAGGAACCGATATGGATGGCGCGAATGTCGGGTGGCAGCACTGCGGGCAGTTCGTCCACGGAAAGGGAGCGGTCGGCGGTGCCGCAGGCGTAAAAGGCGTAGCCAGCGCCCCCCGCCTCGTCCAGGTCCACCATCGCCAGGGTGCTGTTGTTGGCGGATGGGATCACCAGACCGGTATCGACTCCCTCTGCGCTCAGGAACCCGAGGATCCGCCGGCCGAAGGGGTCGGTCGAGTTCTTGATGAGGCAGGCGACCGGCCGCCCCAACCGCGCCAAACCCACCGCGACATTGAGCGACGAGCCGCCTACCCTGCCATCCATCCGGATTCCGGCCGGGCTGTCGCTCGACACCGCAAAGCAGTCGAACAGCGCATCGCCGCAACAGAGGAACATCGTTTCGACCGCGCCGTCAGGGTGTGGCGATCACCTGCTGGCGCTGTTCTCCCAGGCCATCGATGCCAAGGCGCATGACCTGGCCGGCCTTGAGGAAGACCGGGTTCGGCTTCACGCCAAGCCCGACACCGGGCGGCGTGCCGGTGGAGATGATGTCGCCCGGCTGCAGGCTCATGAATTGCGAGATGTAATGCACCAGATGCCGCACACCGAAGATCATCGTTCGGGTGGTACCGTTCTGGTAGCGATGGCCGTCGACCTCGAGCCACAAGGAAAGGTCCTGCGGGTCGTCGACCTCGTCCGGTGTCACCAGCCAGGGACCGATCGGGCCGAAGGTGTCGGCCGACTTGCCCTTGGTCCACTGCCCGCCGCGCTCGGCCTGGAATTCGCGCTCGGAGACGTCGTTGACCACGCAATAGCCGGCGACGTGGTCCATCGCGTCCTTCTCGTCGACATAGCGCGCCTCGCGCCCGATCACCACGCCAAGCTCGACCTCCCAATCGGTCTTCACGGATTTGCGGGGAATCATCACGTCGTCATTGGGACCGACGATGGCGCTGGTGGCCTTCATGAACAGGATGGGTTCCTTGGGCGGTTCCGCCCCGGTCTCCTTGGCATGGTCCGAATAATTGAGGCCGACGCAGACGAACTTGCCGGTACCGGCGACGCAGGGGCCATAGCGCACAGGGCCCGCGACCTTGGGCAGGCCAGCAGGGTCGACCGCCCGGAGCTTCGCAATCCCCTCCGGGGTCAATACGTCGCCCGCGATATCGCCCACCACCTTGGACAGGTCGCGGATGCCGCCGTCCTTGTCGAGCATGCCGGGCTTTTCGGCGCCGCGCGGACCGTATCGCAGAAGTTTCATGGGGATTCCTCGGAAATTGGACGGATCGTCCTTACGTGATCAGATGGATTGGAGCATCAAAGCAGATTCCGCTGGAGCAGGAAAGTCGCCCATTCCCTCGGCTGTAGATTTCCACCAGGGATGCTAGTATCCGGGCAACATTCGCAGCCTGAACCGGACCCGTTCCATGACCTCGCTGAGACCCGTCGCGACCGAACCCCGCACCCTCCGCCTTTCGCCCCGCGACAACGTCGTGGTTGCGGTCGACGAAGTCGCCCAAGGCACGCTGGCCGGAGACGGCATCGCCGCCAATGCTCGCATCGGCAAGGGCCACAAGATGGCGGTGGCCCCCATTGCGAAGGGGACGTCCATCCTGAAGTTCGGCCAGATCATCGGCTTCGCGACCGGCGACATCCTGCCCGGCGACTGGGTACATGAGCACAACACCGCCATGGGCGAGTTCGAGCGCGACTATGCCTTCGGCGCCGGTGTCCGCAACGAGGCGCCGCTGCCGGTCCAGGAGCGCGCCACTTTCCAGGGCTATCGCCGCGCCAACGGCAAGGCTGGCACGCGCAACTATATCGGCATCCTCACCTCGGTGAACTGCTCCGCCTCGGTCGCGCGCTTCATGGCCGAGGCCGTTACCAAATCCGGCATCCTGGACGCCTATCCGAAGATCGACGGCATCATTCCCTTCGTGCACGGGACCGGCTGTGGCATGGCGGCCAAGGGCGAAGGCTTCGAGATACTGAAGCGCACGCAATGGGGCTATGCCACCAATCCCAATCTTGCCGGGGTGTTGCTGGTGGGCCTGGGCTGCGAAGTGTTCCAGATCCACCGCCTGAAGGAAGCCTACAACATCGTCGAGAGCGACACCTTCCGCACCCTGACAATCCAGGACAGCGGCGGCACCCGGAAGACGATCGAGGCGGGTGTCGCGGCCATCAAGGAGATGCTGCCCAAAGCCAATGACGTCCGGCGCGAGACGATCCCGGCCTCGGAACTGATCCTCGCCCTGCAATGCGGTGGCTCCGACGGCTATTCCGGCATCACCGCCAATCCCGCCCTGGGTGCTGCCGTGGATCTTCTGGTCAAACATGGCGGCACCGGCATCCTCTCCGAAACGCCGGAGATTTACGGTGCCGAGCATCTGCTCACGCGCCGCGCGGTGAGCCGCGACGTGGGCGAAAAACTCATCGCCCGCATCAAATGGTGGGAGCAATACGCCGCGCGCAACGGCGGTGAGATGAACAACAACCCGTCGCCCGGCAACAAGGCGGGCGGCCTTACGACCATTCTGGAGAAATCCCTCGGCGCCGCCGCCAAGGGCGGCACCAGCAACCTCACCGCCGTCTATGAATATGCGGAAAAGGTAACCGCCAAGGGTTTCGTCTTCATGGACACCCCTGGCTACGACCCGGTCTCCGCCACCGGCCAGGTGGCGGGCGGCGCCAATGTGCTGTGCTTCACCACGGGGCGCGGCTCCGCCTATGGCTGCAAGCCGACGCCGTCGATCAAGCTTGCCACCAATACCGACATGTACCGACGCATGGTCGAGGACATGGACATCAATTGCGGCGACGTGCTGGATGGCGTCACGATCGAGGAGAAGGGCCGCCAGATCTTCGAGTTGATCCTGCGCGTGGCTTCGGGAGAGAAGTCGAAATCGGAACTGCTCGGCTATGGCGACAACGAATTCGTGCCCTGGCAGATCGGGGCGACGATGTAGTCGCTCATCCCGCCCCTCTTCAGGGGGAGGGTGAGGTACTGACCGAGCCTAGATGAGGTCCAGCACGGTCGCCTTCTGCCGCGTCAGCGCATAGATCATGTCGATGGTGGGTGTCGGCATCGCGACTAGCCGACCAAGCTCCGCGACGGCACCGACGATGGCGTCGAGTTCGATCGGGCGGCCGCGCTCGAAATCCTGCAGCATCGAGGTCTTGTGGGCACCGATGGCGGCCGCGCCATCAATGCGGCGCTCGATATCCACAGGCATCTTCACACCCAGGGCATTGGCAACGGTTTCCGCCTCCAGCATCATCGCCTTGGCGACAGCGCGGGTACCGGGATCGGCGCAGACCACATCCAGCGTGGCACCCGTCAGCGCCGTCAGCGGATTGAAGGCGACATTGCCCCAGAGCTTGACCCAGATCTCGGTGCGGATGTCGGGCCGGACCGGCGCCTTCAGCCCCGCATTGATGAGGGCGCGGCTAAGGGCCAGCACGCGGGGTGATTTCTCGCCGCCGGGTTCGCCCAGGGTGAAGCGATCGCCCTCGACATGCTTCAGCACCCCGGGCTCGACGATCTCGGCCGCCGGATACACCACGCAGCCGATCACGCGCTCGGGGCCAATGAGGTCCCATTGCCGGTCGCCGGGATCGACGCTGGCGAGGCGCCGGTCCCTGAGCGATCCTTCGACGCCATGGAAGTACCACCAGGGCACGCCGTTGACCGCCATCACCACGGCGGTCTTCGGTCCGATCATGGGAGCGAGCTTGTCGGCAATCGCCGGCACGGATTGTGCCTTCAAGGCGATGATGATGTAGTCCTGGATGCCCGCCGCCCACGGATCATCGGTGGCGGCCGGCCGCACGGTGAACTCGCCCGCGGCATTCCGCACGGTGAGGCCGTGTTCCTTCATGGCGGCGAGATGGGCGCCGCGTGCGATCAGCGTCACCTCCTCGCCGGCGCGTGCCAGATGCGCGCCCATCAGCCCGCCGATGGCGCCAGCGCCATAGACCGCGATCTTCATGAGACGAGACCGAGCTTCTGGGCAAGGCCGATGCGCTGCAGCTTGCCGGTGGCGCCCTTGGGAATTTCTGCCAGGAACACGATCTTCTTCGGCACCTTGAAATCGGCAAGATGCTTCGCCGCGAAATCTCGCAGATCGCGCTCGCTTGCCTGAGCCCCCTCATTCAGCACCACGGCGGCCGCCACCTCCTCGCCGAGCTTGTCATGCGGCAGGGCGAAGGTGACGATCTGCGCCACGGCGGGGTGTTCCATCAGCACGTCGTCGACCTCGCGCGGACTGATCTTTTCGCCACCGCGATTGATGATCTCCTTCAGTCGGCCGGTCAGGCTGACATAACCTTCCGCATCCATGATCCCCTGATCGCCGGTACGAAACCAGCCGTCGCGGAAACCCTCCTCGTTGGCCTTCGGGTTGTTGGCATAACCCGGCGTCACATTGGCACCCTTGATCACGATCTCGCCGATCTCGCCCGCCTTCAGCAGCTTTCCGTCGGGCGCCATGATGGCGACCTCCGGCCCGGCGGCGATGCCGACCGAGCCTGGCTTGCGGGACGCCGGCGGCAGGGGGTTGCTGGCCATCTGGTGCGCCGCCTCCGTCATCCCGTAGGACTCGATCACTGGGCAGCCGAACACCTCCTCCAGCTCCTTCATCACCGGCGGCGGCAGAGACGCCGAGGAGGAACGGATGAAGCGCAGCCGGCGCCGCGCGATGATCTCGGCATTGACCTTGGCGCGCGCCAGGATGGTCTGGTGCATGGTGGGCACGGCGGAGTACCAGGTGGCCTCGCTTTCATCCAGCTGCGCAAAGAATTTGAGCGCGTTGAAGCCAGCCGGGCAATAGACCGATCCGCCCGCGTGGAGCGAGGAGAGAAGCGCCCCCACCAGGCCGTGGATGTGGAACAACGGCATGATGACCAGGCTGCGATCGGCAGGCGTCAGCTTCAGCGTGCGCGCGATATTGCCGGCCGAGGTAGCGAGGTTGCGATGGGTTAGCGGAACAATCTTGGGCCGTGATGTGGTGCCCGAGGTATGCAGCACCAGCGCGACATCCTCCGGCGACGGATTGGGCGCGGCACCTTCGACGAAGGGTATGGAGAGAGTGAAGGCGCCAGCGGGAGCGGCAAGGTCGGGCGCGAGTTCGATCACCGGAATGCTGCGCTTGGCGGCAACGTCACGCGCCGGCGAATCGGCGCCCGCAGGGAGGATCAGCGCCTTGGCATTGAGATCAGCGAGATAAAAATCAAACTCATCGGCGCGGTAGGCGGCATTGAGCGGAGCTGCAACGGCGGAGGCGGCGACCGCGAGGAAGGCCGTCGCCATTTCCGGCCCGTTCGGCATGACGATGGCGACGGCGCTCTGCTGGCCGATGCCGATTGCGCGCAGTGCGGCACCGGTGCGCGCAACCAATCTTGCGAGTTCGCCGCGCGACAGGATGTGTCGATCCGGCGCCCCGATGGCCGGTGCCTGCGGATCGCCGCCGGAGATCATGTCGGCAATGCCGGAATACGCGTTCATCCTCAAGATCCTCTCTGCTTCGCTTATCTGCTGTGGTGTCGTGGATCCAACTCTTCGGCGCTCACGGTACCGGCGACAGCTCCGCCGGCGGGCAGACGATCCTGCCACCCGCAGGTGGAAGACTGCAAGTGGCGGTGATCGCCGACACGCGCTGGCGACGCGCCGGCGTGAAGTCCACCTGGCCGACACTCGTCAACCAATCCGGAAATTGGCCGCACTGAATCACCTCGATCATCATGCGAGCGCCACCATCCGGGCGCATGACGAAGAGCGCGCCGTCGCTCGGCTGCTGCTCGACCGGAAACGAGACGCTCTCGCCCGGTTTCAATGTGCCGAGATCGCGCTCAACCCAGTGGCCGAAGATGAGGCGACAGTCGATCGGGGCAGCACCGCCATTGCGAAGACTGACGGTGACCGGTGTCGCATCCGCGCGATGGCCGGCGCCGCTGCAGGCCGCTAGCACAACCAGCGCCGTCGACAGGATCATCGTGCCAGGTTTCATGTGCTTTGTTTTCCAGTTTGCGAAGGGAGATGCATGACGTCCGCGACGACCGATTCTGTCAAGCAACGGACGCCGCCTCAGCCATCTTCGGCGGCAGGCCGGGTGCGAGCACCGCTCGGCCCATGAGGAGATCAGCGCCGCGCTCGGCCATGGCGACGATGGCGGCGTTGACCGGCCCGGTGGTGATGCGCGGGATGATCGAGGCATCACAGACATGAAGACCGTCGATGCCGCGCAGGCCCAGCATGGGGTCGACCGGCGCGCCGTCATCGCCGCCCATGCGGCAGGTGCCGACCGGGTGATGATGGGTGAAGGCGGCCTTCTCGAGGAAGGTTAGCTTCTCCGCCCTGGTCGCGAGCCGCGCGGCGGGCAGCACCTCCGCCCCCCGCCAGTCGTTGAGCGCCCGGGCGGCGCCGATTGCGCGGGCCGTCTCCAGCGCGTCGATGTAAGCCGCGCGGTCGTATTCCTCTGCCAGATAGTTGGGGTCGATCAGCGGCGCCACGTTGGGATCGGCCGAGGCCAGGCGAATGGCACCGCGGCTACGCGGATGGGTGAAGCCGAACATCAGCGTATAGGCCTCGCCCATTGGCGGTGCCGCGAACTGCTCGGTCACCACGGGTGCCACCACGCAGGCCAGCACCATCTCGGGCGCCGCAGAACGCGATCCCGCGCGCGGCAGATACATCAGCGATTCCGAGTTCTGGTATTTCGAGGGCGGCACTGGCCGGCGCGCGCGATAGACATTTCCGCCAGAGAGCAGGTGATCGTGAAGATTGCGCCCTACCCCCGGCAGGTCGGCTGCGACCGGAATGCCGAGCGCGCGCAACTCCGCCGCCGGGCCGATACCGGAGCGCAACAGCAGGAGCGGCGACCCGATGGCACCGGCGCACAGTACGACACGTGCGGCACGGAGTTCCCGGGCCGCGCCGCCGATTCGCACCCGAAGGCCATGGCAGCGCCCGTCCTCGACGATGAGGGTGCCGGCTTCAGCCCCGTCCATCAGGCGCAGATTCGGCCGCGCGAGGACGTCCGCGGTGAGATAGGCATCGGCGATGGTCTGACGCCTGCCGTCCTTGATGGTCAGGGTGTTGAGGCAGGGACCGCTCATCTGCGCCCCGTTGTGGTCCTCGCTCGGGGCATGGCCGCTTTCGGTACCGGCCGCCATATAGGCGCTGGTGATCGGGTGAGGATCGGACGGCCGGATGAGATAAAGCGGCCCATCATCGCCGTGATAGGCCGATGCGCCGGGCGTGTAGGTCTCCGATCTGATGAAATAGGGCAGCAGGTCGGCATAACCCCAGCCAGTGCAGCCATCTGTCACCCAGCCGTCGAAATCGCTGGGATGGCCGCGCACATGGGCCATGGCGTTGATCGCGGTGGATCCGCCGATGA
>JAEUKV010000089.1 GCA_016794165.1 Rhodospirillaceae bacterium | reverse complement strand
GCGGCTGGAGCGCTTTCTCTACCACGAATGCGGGCTCAAGGGCCTCTCCGGCATCAGCAACGATGTGCGCGTGCTGGAAGCCAGCGCCGAACCGCTGGCGCGCCTCGCCCTCGATCATTTCGTCTATCGCATCGCCAAGGAAATGGGAGCGCTTGCCGCCGTGCTGGGAGGCATCGACGCGCTGATTTTTACCGCCGGCATCGGCGAGAACGCGGTCGACCTCCGGCGCCGCATCGCGGTCGCCGGCGCCTGGCTGGGCCTCGATCTCGACGACGCCGCCAACCGGGCGGGTTCCTTCGACGTCACCGCCCCCGGCGCCAGGGCGCGCACGCTCATCGTCCCCACCGACGAGGAACGCATGATCGCCCAGCACACGCGGGCCGTGCTGGCGGGATAGGAATCAGCCGAAGAGGCGCGCCGGCACCAGGGCGAGATTGCCGAGGAACTGCCTCGTGGCGGCGCTCCAGGAGAACTTCTCCGCCTCCGCCCGGCAGGGGGCACGCGGCAGGCGCAGCGCCCGCGCGATCGCCGCAGCAAGGTCGGAATCGAGCGCGCCGGAGACACCGTCACGGATGATGTCCTTGGGCCCGGCCACCGGATAGGCCGCGACCGGCACACCGCAGGCCAGCGCTTCGAGCACGACCAGGCCGAATGTGTCAGTGAGGCTGGGAAAGACGAACACATCCGCCGCGGCATAGTGCCGGGCAAGATCCTCGCCCAGCTTCTTCCCGAGGAAATGCGCCTTGGGAAACCGCGCCCTGAGATCGGCACCCTGCGGACCGTCGCCGATCACCACCTGGCTGCCGGGGAGATCGAGGGCCAGGAAGGCCTCGATGTTCTTCTCCACGGCGAGGCGCCCGACATAAAGATGGATCGGCCGCGGCAGATCCCTGAGCGGCGGGTCGACATTGGCCTGGAGGCGCGGCCGGAACAGCAGGGTATCGACCCCGCGCGACCAGCGCTTGATGCGCCCGAAGCCCAGCGCCCGCAACTCGGCCTCGACCGAGGGGGTGGCCACCATGATCGCCTGCGCCGGCCGGTGAAAACGCCGCAGCCAGGCATAGGTGAGAAAGAGCGGCAGGCGGAACCGCGCTGCCATGTATTCGGGAAACCGCGTGTGATAGGCGGTGGTAAAGGGCAGGCGGCGCTTCAGGCAATAACGCCGTGCTGCTAGGCCCAGCGGTCCTTCGGTCGCGATATGGATGGCATCGGGGCGGAGCGCATCGAGCCGGGCGGCCAATCGCAGATAGGGAAAGAGGGCGAGCCGGATTTCCGGATAGGTCGGACAGGGCAGCGAGCGGAAAGACGGTGGCGCCAGCACCGTCGGCCGGTGACCGGCCGCCACCAGTTCGTCGCAGGTTCGGCCGATGGTGCGTACCACGCCGTTGGTCTGCGGCGCCCAGGCATCGGTGATGATGGCGATGTTGAGGGAACGACTCATTCAGCGGCCACAGGCGCCGCGACGGAAGACGAAGATGATGTCGGCGGCAGCATCGACAGCTGCCGCTGCCGCGCCCATTCGATGATCTCCAGCCGGCCGTCGCGATGCTCCACCAGCGCGGTGCAGCTTTCCACCCAATCGCCGTCATTGGCATAGAGAATGCCGTCGATTTCTTTCAGCGCCGCTTGGTGGATGTGGCCGCAGACGACGCCGTCGAAGCCGCGCCGCTGCGCCTCGGCGGCCACCGTGTGCTCGAAATCGCCGATGAACTTGACCGCGTCCTTGACCCGCGACTTGAGCCAGGCCGAGAGCGACCAGTAGGGATAGCCGAAGGCGACGCGCGCGCGGTTGAACCAGTGGTTGAGCGCCAGCGCCGCCGTATAGGCGGAGTCGCCCAGTTTCGCAAGCCACGGTGCGTAGCGCACGATCCCGTCGAAGGCGTCGCCATGGATGATCAGCAGGCGCCTGCCGTCGGCGGTGACATGCGTGGCCTCGTTCATCACCCTGACGTCGCCGAAGGCGTGATCGTCATAGTCGCGCAAGGGTTCGTCGTGATTGCCCGGCACATAGACCACATGGGTGCCCTTGCGCGCCTTCCTGAGCAGCTTCTGCACCACGTCGTTGTGACTCTGCGGCCAGTACCAGCCCTTGGACAGGCGCCAGCAATCGATGATGTCGCCCACCAGATAGATGTAATCGGCGTCGTTCGCCTTGAGGAAGTCGAGCAGGTACTGCGCCTTGCAGCCGCGCGTGCCGAGATGCACGTCGGAAATGAAGATCGCCCGGTAGCGATTTGATACATCTCCCATCTGCGACATGGCGTTCATGGCTTGCGTCCGATTCGCGCGCTGTTGCGACTGCGACCGCTCTTAACGACAAAGCTGTTGCAGGGTGATGACGCCGAGCCGGGTACGCCGAATCTGCCAGTGATTTCATGGGGGCGTCATGGATGAGACGCGGATCTGTCATGA
>JAEUKV010000003.1 GCA_016794165.1 Rhodospirillaceae bacterium | reverse complement strand
TCTCGCCGCGCCAGCCATGCCGCCCAGCAGTTCCAGCGCATGGCAGCGAAGGTCGAGGACCCGAAGAACCTCCTCCAGGTGGTGACCGACCATCAGCCGACCCAGATCTTCATTCTGGATCAGCAGGACCGCTATCAGTTCGCCAACCGTCAGGCGGCCAAGGCGGCGGGAATTCCCACCTCGGAGATGATCGGCAAGCCGATCGTCAATGTGCTGGGGCCGGCGCTGGCCAAGCGTTATGTCACCCTCAGCCATGCCGCCCTGGAGTTGAAGCACGAGGTTTCCGACGTCTCGCGCTCCGAGGAGGACGGCAAGGTCAAGGTGGTGCAGTCGGAGCACATCCCGCTCAAGGACGCCGCCGGCAGCGCCCACAGCGTCCTCACCGTCGAACGCGACATCACCGATGTGGTGACCGAGCGCGAGCGCCGCGCCCGCACCCTCAACCAGCTGGTCAAGACGCTGGTCGACGTGGTCGACAAGCGCGACCCCTTCGCCGCCCAGCACTCCTCGCGCGTGGCCCGGGTGGCGGGCTCGGTCGCCCGCGAGATGGGCCTCACCGAAGTCGAGGTCGAGACCGCCGAGATTGCCGGCAATCTCCTCAACCTCGGCAAGATTCTCATTCCCGAGAACGTGCTCTCCAAGACCGGACAGCTGACCGAGGCGGAGCGCGACATGATCAAGAACTCGATCCAGACCAGCGCCGATCTGCTGCAGGGGATCGAGTTCGACGGACCGGTGGTGGAGACGCTCCGCCAAGCCCAGGCCAATTGGGACGGCACCGGGCAGCCGCCGGGCCTCGCTGGCGACGCCATCATCGTCACCGCGCGGGTGATCGCCGCCGCCAATGCCTTCATCGGCATGACCAGCGACCGCGCCTTCCGCTCGGCGCTCAGCATGGACGATGCCATCGAGAATTTGATGAAGGGGTCCGGCAAGGCGTTCGACCGCCGCGTCGTCGCCGCCCTGGTCAACTATCTCGACAATCACGGCGGCCGGGCGGAGTTGAGCTAGCGGACACCGGTGTCACGAATGCGACGGCCCTTCGCTCTTTAGCCAGCTTCCCGGAACGTTCGCCGGCCAGGTTGGAACGGCGCCGGCGGCCAGGCGTTTCGCTGCTCGCCAGGTGTTCCTCTGCTCGATAGAGTGGGCGACGGCGACCTGACCCGTCATCACCCATTTCCGGATGGACGACCCGGTGAACGAGCCCGCGACAAGCCCGACCGAGAACGATGAAACCGTCCGCGCGGCGCCCGGCAAGCCTGTGCGCAAGGGTGGGTTCTGGCGCTTCCTGAGGCGCCTCATCGGATCTTTGGCCGTGCTGCTGTTCGTCGTGCTGGGCAGCGCCCTGTTGTTTCGGCTGGATCTGGTCAATCGGTTTGGCGCGCCGCTGTTGACGGAATCGCTCAGCACACCCACGGAACTGGCCTTGAGTGCGCTGGAATGGCGGCGGGCGCGGATCGATCACTTGCAGCTGGGCAGTGACGGCGCCCTGTCACTCGACGGCATCGAGCTGGCCTATGATCCCCTCGGCACCCGGCTGGAGCGGGTGGAAATCGATCGCGTCACGCTCGCTGTCAACTATGATTCGGGCTTCAGCCTGGGGGAACTCGACCCGCTGATCGCGCGCCTGCGCGAGCTTGCGGGGGCGGGATCGGGCGATCCGGAGGCGCCGTCGACACCTCTGCCGACAGTGATCGTGAAATCGATCGAGGTGGCACTGATGTCGCCGGCCGGGCTCATTCGAGGCGATGGTCGGGCAACCCTCGACAACGAGGCGGTAATCGCCAGCTTCGACCTGACCGAGCCGGGCAATCTGGCGCGGGTAACTGGAGATATCGCGATGTCGATGGTGGCCGAAGGCGCGCCACCCAGCGGCTCGCTTGAAATGTATCTCGATGCCGGCTCGGCGCTCTGGACGTTCGCCGGCGTGACACCGCCGCATGCCGGCCAGCTTGCCGTCAATGCCCGGATCCGCGCTGCGCAGGACTGGCT
>JAEUKV010000332.1 GCA_016794165.1 Rhodospirillaceae bacterium | reverse complement strand
GGCATCGCTGCGGGATCTCGATCCGCTGGTCGCGCAACCTGGGCCGGTATCCTATCGCAGTTTCCAGCCCGAACCGTCACGGCGCTTCGTCCTGCCCCTCGGTGTCGGCATCGGCCGCCGCCGTACCGGTTGAGAGGGTTTCTGCGACGGACTGTCAGGCGAGATCGAACAGCAGGAGTTCGGTATCCTCGGCCGCTGCCAAGGTAACGTCGGCGACGTCGTCAACAGCGGCACCATCGCCGCCCAGCAGCATCTGCCCGTTCACCTCGACACGGCCCGAGATGACCTGGACCCAGCTGCCACGGCCCGGCGCCGGCCGGTGCACGAGGCTCTTTCCCGCGGCGAGCAGGCTGGCATAGAGCCGGGCGTCCTGGTTGATCCTGAGCGAGGCGTCCGCGCCGTCCGGCGAGACCAGCAGTTTCAGACGGTTGCGCTTCGCGTCATCGGGCACATGGGTCTGCGCATAGGCGGTCGGCAGCCCCGGCGCCCCAGGCAGGATCCAGATCTGCAGGAAGTGAACGTCATCCACGTCCGAGCCATTGAACTCGCTGTGCTCGATGCCGGTACCTGCCGACATCGCCTGCACGTCGCCGCGCTTCAGCTCGCCGCGGCTGCCCAGCGTATCGGCATGGGCGAGGTTGCCGCTCACGACATAGGAAACGATCTCCATGTCGCGATGGCCATGCCGGCCGAAGCCTTCTCCGGGCCGCACACGGTCCTCGTTGATGACCCGCAAGGTACGATAACCCATATGCCGGGGGTCGTAGTACTGCCCGAAGGAAAAGCTGTGGCGGCTCTCAAGCCAGCCGATATTGATATGGCCACGCTCGCTCGCGGCCCGGCGGACAATGCCCATTTTCGGCTCCTCCACGCGAGGCGCCGGGAATGGCGCTCGGATGCGAGGTAATCTGGGCGCTCGCCGCGGTCGAGACAACCACTGCGACCGATATCAGACTGTCCATCTTTCCCTGACAATCCGTGCGCGTCGGGCCGTTTGCGCTGTTGGGCACTGAGCCCACGACTGGCTACTCGCTCTGAGCGACCTCACTGGCGGCAGGTTCGCCGATCGAGATCCCGGGCCTTGCCCGGCGCGCGAGACGCTTTTTCTGCCATTCGGGGTACATGCGCCGCAGATGAAACGCCATCAGTTCCGGCAGGCGGGTTTCGCCCAGCGGGCCACGCCGGGCCCGCTGCACGAGATCGACCGAGGTACGCCCGTTGCCTTCCACCAGGCAGGGGCCATCGGGCAGGACCGCGATGTCCCAACCGACCACGATCCGGTCGGCGATCTTTTCATGCGCGGTCGTCGCCAACTCCTTGACCTCGGGCCAGAACGGCACCTGAAATCCGGCAATGGGAACGCCTGTTCGCGGGTGGGTGTAGTGCCAGATCGATTCACCCTTGAGGCCCATGTTCGAGCCCGGGCCCAGAAGTCCCGTGGCGAGATCAATATTGGCGCCGACGCCGCCGGCGTGGAAGTTATCGACCACCTTGCCTGGCAGGACGGCGACGCGCGCCGCCGACGTGATGACTTCCGCCTTCATCTCTTCGTTGAGACAGGTGAGGACGCGGATGGTCGAAAGCACACCGTTCGAGAGGCCCTCATAGGCTGGATGATTCGTCAGCGCCGGCTGGACGATCATGTCCTCCTTGCCATCAGCCGACATTTTCGCAAGACGCGCCAACAGCGCATCCGGCGAGAGAATGGCCCCATCCTTCCCGATATATCCGGTGCCGTTCCAGTTCCAGCGCTCGGCGTTCCGTCCGCCCTTTCCGTTGAACGGCTTCATAAAAAGATCCTGCGGCGGCAGACCGTCTCCCGCCAGATAGGCGGCGGCCCCGTCCTTGAAGAAGGCCAGCACTGGGACGTGACGCAGGCCGGCACGGGCGCACTCCCGCGCGAAGTTGAGCTTGTTGCGAAAGACGTGCGGCCGGCCGTCGTAAAATTTCAGGATCGAGAAGACGCCGGCCTTTGTCTCGTTCCGCACCAGATATTCGTGGTAGCGGTGGCGCATTTCCGGCCGATAGAGTTCGAACAGATAATAGTGTTGCGGCAGCATCATGGCTGTCAGCGATATGCGGATCTGTGCCAGCACCTGGCGCCAATAGGGAATGCCATACTGCCGCTTGATCGACGGCCCGCAGCGCGGCGTGAAGACGAAGATGGCACGCCAGGCGGCGATGAACGGCCAGGCCAGCGCGGCCAGCATGCGTTTGACGATCTCCCACCAGGGCAGGAACCAGTAAACCGCCCGCATGTGATAGCGCCGGACCTCGCCCAATGGTCCGTTACGAATATGAGCCGGGCGGATACCGGGTAAAGGCGGTGGAAAGGTGCGGACGCGCATGTCGCCACGGTCGGTAGGGTTGTGTCCGGCGCTATCTATGCCATTGGCAACAGTAAAATGAAAGCATCTTGTCAGGGACCGGCGACAATCCTGACCTCGGCTGCGGGCGCGTCAGCAAGAAAACGGCCGGCACAAGCGAATGTGCCGGCCGTCTTCCTCAGCAATGCAAGGTTCCTAGAACAGGCCTTCCACTTCCAGCTT
>JAEUKV010000321.1 GCA_016794165.1 Rhodospirillaceae bacterium | reverse complement strand
GGCAATCGGCGCGATCTTACCACGCCACCGCCCGAGCCCACTCTGCTCGATCAGCTCATGGACGCCGGGCGCGAGGTGATCTCGGTCGGCAAGATCGCCGACATCTTTGGCGGCCGCGGTCTCACCCGCAGGGTGAAGGCGGCGGACAATGCGTCGCTCACCGATGCCACGCTGAAGCTGATGGCTGAGGCACCGGATGGCAGCCTCACCTTCACCAATTTCGTCGATTTCGACACGCTCTATGGCCATCGCCGGGATGTGCCTGGCTATGCCGCCGCACTGGAAGCCTTCGATGCGCGCTTGCCGGAGATGATCGGCGCCCTGCGGCCGGGCGATCTGGCGCTGATCTCGGCCGATCACGGCTGCGACCCGACCGCCGGCGGCACCGATCACACCCGGGAGTTCGTGCCGGTGCTGTTCTTCGGCCCGGCAGCGCCGGACCGTTCGCTCGGCCGCCGCGCCAGCTTCGCCGATATGGGCCAGACGCTGGCCGGGCATCTTGGCATCGCGCCGCTCAGGCATGGGAAGGCCTGCTTCTGATGTTGGCGCGTCGATTTCCCGCCACGGGTGTATTCACCGCAGCCATGCGTGATGCTTTTGTTGAGGACGGGTATCTACTGATCGAGGATTTCGTGGCGCCGGCGATGTGCGATCGCCTCATTGCGCGCGCCAATGAACTGGTCGAAGGCTTCGATGCGGAATCGCACCGCACCGTATTCTCGACGAGCTCGGTGGCGCATGCCGCCGACCGCTACTTCCAGGAATCGGGGGGTGAGATCCGGTTCTTCCTGGAGGAGGAAGCCGTCGACACGGCTGGAAATCTCACCCGACCGAAGAATCTCGCCGTCAACAAGATCGGCCACGCCCTGCATGACCTCGACCCGGTATTCTCGGAATTCTCGCGCCAGCCGCGCCTGGCCGATCTCGCGAGGGGTTTGGTGAAAGACCCCCTGCTGCTGCAGTCGATGTACATCTTCAAGCAGCCTGGCATCGGCGGCGAGGTTTCCTGGCATCAGGACTCGACCTATCTCTACACCGAGCCGATGAGCTGTATCGGATTCTGGTTCGCGCTTGAGGATGCCGATTCCTCGAACGGCGGCATGCTGGCGATACCGGGTGCCCATCGCGGTCCGTTGCGCAAGCGCTTCCGGCGCGTGGGCGACGGGCTTGTCACGCAGACACTCGACGAAACGCCCTGGCCGAAAACGCCCCCGGTCGCGCTCGATGCGCGCAAGGGCTCGCTGGTGATCCTCGATGGCCTGCTGCCGCATTACAGCAGCGCCAATCGTTCGCCGCGATCGCGCCATGCCTATGCCCTGCATGTGATCGACGGGACCACCGACTATCCCGCCGACAACTGGCTGCGGCGCAGAGAACACCTGCCATTGCGGGGCTTCTGACAGGCATCGATGGGCCCGGCGGCCACCGCCGAAAATTGCAACCCTTCTCTACGGCAATGGCATTTGACCGGTCGGCGCCTCGCCCCTAGCCTCGCCCCGTCTGATTGAGGAGAGATATCGTGACCACAGGGGCGGGCAGTATCGGGCGGGAGTCGCCGCAGCCATCGGTCGACCGCGCCAGCACCCTGGTCCTGGTGACGATCAGCGGCTGCCACATGCTCAACGACATGATGCAATCGTTGATCCTGGCGATCTATCCGATGCTGAAGAGCAATCTTTCCCTCGACTTCGGACAGATCGGGCTGATCACGCTCACTTTCCAGGTCACGGCCTCGTTGTTGCAGCCGATGATCGGTCTCTATACCGACCATCGACCCAAGAACTACGCCCTCTCGGTCGGCATGGGATTCACCTTTTCCGGCCTGCTTCTGCTCGCCTTTGCCGACAGTTATCCGCTGGTACTGTGCGCCGCGGCTCTGGTCGGCATGGGGTCCTCGATCTTCCACCCGGAATCCTCCCGCATCGCGCGGCTCGCTTCCGGCGGCCGCCACGGCTTCGCGCAGTCGCTCTTCCAGGTCGGCGGCAATGTCGGGTCGGCGGTGGGCCCGCTGGTGGCGGCCTGGTTCATCGTGCCGCATGGCCAGGATGCCATCGGCTGGTTCTCGATCTTCGCCCTTATCGGGATCATGCTGCTGGCCGGGATCGGCAGCTGGTACAAAAATCATCGCGCCGAATTGGCGCGCCGCCCGCGGCCGATACCGCTCGGAGAATCCCTGCCGCGCGCGCGTGTCGTCTTTCTGCTCGGGATCCTGCTTTCGCTGCTGTTCTCGAAGTTCTTCTACACGGCTGGCATCAGCAGCTACTACACCTTCTACCTGATCGAACGCTTCGCTGTGGCCCTGCCCGATGCCCAGATCTATCTCTTCGTCTTTCTCGGCGCCACCGCGCTGGGTACCATCCTCGGCGGGCCGCTTGGCGATCGCATCGGCGCCAAGCGCGTGATCTGGGGATCGATCCTCGGCATCCTGCCCTTTACGCTGGCGCTGCCGCATGTGGATCTGGTCTGGTCGGTGATCCTGACGGTTCCCATCGGTCTCATCCTGGCCTCGGCCTTCCCGGCCATCGTCGTCTACGGGCAGGAACTGATCCCCGGCAAGGTCGGCATGGTGGCCGGGTTGTTCTTCGGTTTTGCCTTCGGCCTTGGCGGCATCGGTGCCGCCGTGCTCGGTCAGTTGGCCGATCTCACCGACATCACCTTTGTCTATCAGATCTGCGCCTTCCTGCCGGCACTCGGCGTGCTTGCGATCTTCTTGCCGGATCTCGGCCGCAAACGCGTCTGAGGCATGCGCAGCTTGGGATGGAACCCGGCGCGATTGTGATTGAGTCGTGACGCCGCTCACACCCCGTGGCATTGCCTAATCCGTCTCACCGCGATAGGTAGAGCCGTGGCAACCGAGACTGGGTCGACTCCTCGGGGCGCGACCGGAGTTGGGCAATGACGAAGAAGCAGTTTTTTCTGGCGGCGGCCATTCTGGCGATCCTCGGCGCCGGCGGCGGCGCCCTGCTGCGGCCGGGTCTCGCCGATGCGCAGGCACCCTTCGCCGGCTCCTGGGACGTGTTCGACGTGCAGCCTGCACCCTGGCTCGCGGGTGACTATCAACCCTACATTCACGATGACATCGCCAAGGGCCGTATCACCTTCATGGCGAGTTCCGTTCAGGCGCCGGGCCTGCTGGATTGTGACAAGGCCGCGTTCGAGGTCGCGACCGTTCCACCGGAATTCCTGTTCCAGGGTGGGTTGAACGATCCGGCCCGTCAGGCCGCGGCGCTGGGCCACAACGGCGCGGATATCCGGAATCTCGCCATGACCTGCGCCAACGGCAACGCCGACATATCAATGGATTTCAGCCTGATCGACGACGATCTTATCGTCTTTGCCCTCGACAACATGATCTACCGCATGCGTCGGGTGAACCCGGAGCAATAGGCCCGGGTTCCGCATGGCACCCATTCGGTGACGGCGGTGGTACACAAGTGCTGCATCGGGCTATAGGTCCACACTTGTTCCGGCGCGAAGTGCGAGATGCCCCACTGGCATCGCCCCTTCGCCGTGATGGGGTTTCAATCGGTCATGCAGGCATCTCAATCGACGACAAAGACGGTGGCCGCACCCGGCGTCGAGTTCGTGGTGCTGTTGGCACTTACCATCTCGCTGGTGGCGCTCTCCATCGATTCCATGCTGCCGGCCCTGCCGGAGATCGCCGCCGATCTTGGTGCGCGTGATCCCAACGACCGGCAGATGGTGATCACGATCCTTTTCGCCGGATTCGGGATCGCCCAGATTCTCTATGGTCCGATTTCCGACAGCGTGGGACGCAAGCCGGCGATCTATGCCGGATTCCTCGTGTTCATCCTGGGCAGCGTCATCTGCATCCTGGCAGACGATTTCAACGCCATGCTGGTCGGCCGCTTCCTGCAAGGCTTCGGTGCCGCGGGGCCGCGTACCGTGGTCGTGGCGATGGTCCGCGACCGCTACGAAGGGCGCGCCATGGCGCGCATCATGTCGCTGGTGACATCGGTCTTCATCCTGGTGCCGGTGCTGGCGCCGTCATTGGGGCAAGGCATCCTGCTGCTCGCGAATTGGCGTGCCATCTACTGGATGCTGCTGATCCTCGGTCTTTTCACCGCCGGCTGGTTCACCCTGCGGCAGGATGAAACGCTCGATCTCTCGCGCCGCCGCGAGTTGTCGCTGGGGCGCATCCTGCGTGCCGTCGTCGAGGTGTTCCGCAACCGTACGGCCCTCGGCTACATGACGGCGACCGGCCTGGTTTTCGGCGCCTTCGTCGGCTATCTCGCCTCCTCGCAACAGATCTTCCAGGAGATGTATGGGGCCGGCAAGTTGTTCCCGATCTATTTTGGCATCCTTGCCATTTCCTTCGGGGCGGCCTCGTTGCTGAATGCCCGGCTGGTGATGCGTTTTGGCATGCGCCTTCTCTCCAACCGGGCGCAATGGGCGCACACGCTGCTTTCGGCGACGTTCGCAATTGTCGCCGTCGCCTATAGCGGGCAGCCGCCGCTGTCCTTCTTCGTGGCCTATATGATGGTCACATTTTTCATGGTCGGCATTATGTTCGGCAATTTCAACGCGCTGGCGATGGCGCCGCTCGGCCATATCGCCGGCGTGGGCGCGGCGGTGATCGGTGCCTTTACCACTTTTGTATCGGTGGGCTGCGGCGCCGTGATCGGCGCTGCCTATCAGGGCACGATCCTGCCGCTGGTCATCGGCTTTGCGATCCTCGGCGTCTTCTCGCTCGGCGTCACCCATTGGGCCGAATGGGGCCGCAGTGGTGAGGCGCACTGAGCCCCGACCGGGCGCCATTTCCAGGCGCAGCTACCTTGTGGCGGTACGGTAGACCAGGCTGGGGGAGAGATCGTAGGAGCGCTCGGCGTGGTAAATTGGCGTTTCGCTGCCGATATGGCTGGAGAACAGGGTGAAATGCGTCACCTCGAAGGGTTCCGAGCGGAACAGGTTGTGCATGGCGAGATATTGCTGAAGCTTGTGCGGCGGCGGGTCCTTGGGCCGGGCCAGCGTCACATGCGGGCGATAGTTCTGGCCCTCGGGCGGCAGTCCGGCGCGCACGACAGCTGACTCCACCTTGCCCTGGAGATGCATCAGCGCCGGCTCCTTTGCCACCCCGGCCCAAATCGCCTTCACGCGCCCGCCGCTGGCAAAATGCCCGACTTCCTGCAGCCTGAGCGTGAAGGTGGGTGCCCGGATACCGGCGAGGGCGGCATCGACATAGTCGATCTCCCGGCCATCGAGCTCGCCGAGGAAACGCAGCGTGATATGGAAATTCTCCGGCGGCACCCATTTGGTCGTCGGCAGGCCGCCGCAAAGCATTCGCAGCTGCCAGCGTACCTGGTCGGGCAGGGCAATAGCCACGAAAAGGCGCATCATCCACCTGCCGGTCAAGATACCCGAATCGCCAGTTCCA
>JAEUKV010000240.1 GCA_016794165.1 Rhodospirillaceae bacterium | reverse complement strand
GGCATCCCGGTCCTCGACATGGTGCGCGTCAAGCGCGCTTTGGCCAATTCCGGCACGCGCCTCATCGGCCCCAACTGCCCCGGCATCATCACGCCGGAAGAATGCAAGATCGGCATCATGCCGGGCCACATCCACCGCAAGGGCAGGATCGGCATCGTCTCCCGCTCCGGCACCCTCACCTATGAGGCAGTGGCGCAGACCACCGCAGCCGGCCTCGGCCAGACCACCTGCATCGGCATCGGCGGCGATCCGGTCAACGGCACCAATTTCGTCGACTGCCTGGAGTTGTTCCTGGCCGACGACGAGACCCAGGGTATCGTGATGATCGGCGAGATCGGCGGCAATGCCGAGGAGGACGCGGCCGATTTCTACAAGGCTTCGAAAAAGAAGAAGCCGATCGTGGGATTCATCGCCGGCGTCACCGCCCCTCCGGGCCGGCGCATGGGCCATGCCGGCGCCATCATCAGCGGTGGCAAGGGCGGATCCGGCGACAAGATCGACGCCATGAAGTCGGCTGGGTTCCTGGTGGCGGATTCGCCCGCCAGCCTGGGCTCCTCCATGCTCAAGGCCATGGGCAAATAGCCTCCGGCAAACAACCACGGCCGGCAAACCAACCACGGGCGGCAGATCAGGACATTGAGCGTTCACCGACAGCTCGATCACCGACGCACCGGGTTCCGGGATTTCCTCCCGGAACCCGCCTTCCCTCCCGGATCGGCGCCGAAACCAGACAGCGACCCGAGAATGCCACCCAGACTGGACCCGCGCATGGTCGCGAGTTGGGCCAGCGGTAACGATTGGGTAACCATCCCATGCGCAAATGGCGCGTGTATCCCGACGTTCGGCCTGCCATCTAACAGACCCGATAGCGCCAGGATGGTTTCCGGGGCGGTTTTTCCGCGCGCAGCCTGCCTCCCTCGCGGGGTCCGGGCCGGGCGCCAAAACCGTCGAAGACCGACTTTTTGCTAGCTTGACCTTTTTCGGGCCGATGGCCCAAACGGGTGGAACCCCAAACGGGTGTAACATGGACCAGCAACAACCCAACTTCCTGTCCGGCCCCAACGCGCCCTTCATTGAGGAGCTCTATGCGAAGTACCTCGCCGATCCCAATTCGGTCGACGGGTCCTGGCGCGGCTTCTTCGAGGATCTGAAGGACGAGGCGCAGATCGCCCTCAAGGACATCAAGGGCGCCAGTTGGGCGCCGCGCGACCGCTCGATCGAGATCGGGCGCGGCGGCCTGGACGGCGGCAACGGCAGCGGCAACGGCGCCACCGCCTTGGCCGAAACCCGCGGCAGCTATGGCGGCGGCACCGTCACCGCGGCCGACCAGCGCCTCGCCGCCCGGGATTCGCTGCGTGCCATCATGCTGGTCCGCGTCTATCGGGTGCGCGGGCATCTCGAGGCCAATCTCGACCCGCTGGATCTGAAACCGCGCGCCAAGCATCCCGAGCTCGACTATCGCACCCACGGCTTCACCGACGCCGATCTCGACCGCGAAATCTTCCTCGACGGCGCCATGGGGTTCGAGACGGCGACGCTGCGCCAGCTGATGCATGCGCTCCGCCAGACCTATTGCGGTTCGATCGGCGTCGAGTACATGCACATCCAGGACAACGACCAGCGCAAGTGGCTGCAGCAGCGCATGGAGGGTAGCCGCAACCACCGCGACTTCACCGAGCGCGGCAAGCGCGCGATCCTGGAGCGCCTGACCGAAGCCGAGATGTTCGAGAAGTTCCTCGACAAGAAATACACCGGCACCAAGCGCTTCGGCCTCGACGGCGGCGAGACCACCATTCCGGCCCTGGAGCAGATCATCAAGCGTGGCAGCCAGCTCGGCCTCAAGGAGGTCGTCATCGGCATGGCGCATCGCGGGCGCCTCTCGATGCTCGCCAATTTCATGAACAAGCCCTATGCCGCGATCTTCTCGGAGTTCCAGGGCAATGCCTCGAACCCCGAGGACGTGCAGGGCTCGGCCGACGTCAAATACCACCTCGGCACCTCGGCCGACCGCGAATTCGACGGCCGCGTCGTGCATCTGTCGCTGACCGCCAATCCCTCGCATCTGGAATGCGTCAACACGGTCGTCCTCGGCAAGGTCCGCGCCAAGCAGGACCAGCGCAAGGACAAGAACCGCGAGCAGGTGATGGGTTTGCTGCTGCACGGCGACGCCGCCTTCGCCGGCCAGGGCCTGGTGCCGGAATGCCTCGAGCTCAGCCAGCTGTTCGACTACGAGGTGGGCGGCACGATCCATTTCATCATCAACAACCAGATCGGATTCACCACCAGCCCCACGGCCTCGCGCTCCGGCCCCTATTGCTCGGACATCGCCAAGGCGGTGCAGGCGCCGATCTTCCACGTCAACGCCGACGATCCGGAGGCGGCGCTGCATGTGGCCCGCATCGCCATGGATTTTCGTCACGAGTTCAACCACGACGTAATCATCGATCTGTTCTGCTATCGCCGCTTTGGTCACAATGAGAGCGACGAGCCGGCCTTCACCCAGCCGCTGATGTACAAGAAGATCGCGACGCATCCGACCACGCGCCAGATCTATGCCCAGCAACTGGTCGACGAGGGTACGCTTACCCAGGAAGACGTCGACGGCGTGATGAACGCCTTCCAGGCGCGCCTGGAACAGGAATTCGAAGCCTCGGTTTCCTACAAGCCGAACAAGGCCGACTGGCTGGAAGGCGCCTGGGCCGGGCTCGGCATCGCCTCGGGCGACGAGCGGCGCGGCGACACCGCCGTTTCGGACGACAAGCTGCAGATGATCGGCCGGGCGCTCACCACCGTCCCCGGCACCTTCAACCTCAACCGCAAGATCGCCCGGCAGTTGACCCAGAAGGAAGAGATGTTCAAATCGGGCCAGGGCATAGACTGGGCGACCGGCGAGGCGCTCGCCTTCGGCACCCTGCTGGACGAGGGCTTCGGCGTCCGCCTTTCGGGCCAGGATTGCAAGCGTGGCACCTTCAGCCAGCGCCACGCCGTCTTCACCGACCAGGAGACGGAGGAGGAATACGTCCCCCTCAACCATATCCGCGATGGCCAGGCATTTTTCGAGGTGATCAACAGCCCGCTTTCGGAAGCCGGCGTGCTCGGCTTCGACTACGGCTACAGCCTTGCCGATCCGAAGACCCTGGTGCTGTGGGAGGCGCAGTTCGGCGACTTCGCCAACGGCGCCCAGGTCATCATCGACCAGTTCATCTCCTCGGGCGAATCGAAATGGCTGCGCATGTCGGGCCTCGTCATGCTGCTGCCTCATGGCTATGAGGGCCAGGGGCCGGAGCATTCCTCCGCGAGGCTCGAGCGTTATCTGCAGCTCTGCGCCGAGGACAACATGCAGGTGGCCAACCTCACCACCCCGGCCAATTATTATCACGCCCTCAGGCGCCAGCTGCACCGCAACTTCCGCAAGCCGCTGATCCTGATGACGCCCAAATCGCTGCTGCGGCACAAGCTCGCCGTCTCGAAACTCTCCGAGTTCGGGCCCGACACCACCTTCCACCGCCTGCTGTGGGACGACAACCTCAAGCTCGAGGACAAGAAGATCAAGCGTGTCGTGCTGTGCTCGGGCAAGGTCTATTTCGACCTGTTCGAGGAGCGCGAGAAGCGCGAGATCGACGACGTCTACATCATGCGCGCCGAACAGCTCTATCCCTTCCCCGAGAAGGCGCTGACGGCGGAACTGAAGCGCTTTCCCGGCGCCGAGGTGATCTGGTGCCAGGAGGAACCCAAGAACATGGGGGCCTGGTTCTTCGTCGCCCCCGAAATCGACAATGTGCTGGAGGCGCTGGGCGCGAAGCAACGCCGCGTGCGCTATGTCGGCCGTCCGGCGGCGGCCTCGCCGGCCACCGGTCTCTACAAGCGTCACATCAAGGAACAGGCCAAGCTGGTGGACGAAGCGATCAGCCTCGGCTGATCGCCCCGCACGGCACGGCACAACGAACTGGTATCTGGAGGTAGAGCATGACGACCGCGATCACCGTTCCCACCCTGGGCGAATCGGTCACCGAGGCCACCGTCGCCAAATGGATGAAGAACGTCGGCGACCCGGTGAAAAAGGACGAGGCGCTGGTGGAACTGGAGACCGACAAGGTCACGGTCGAGGTTTTCGCCAGCGTCGGCGGCACGCTGGGCGAGATCGTCGCCCCGGCCGGTACCACGGTCGCGGTGGGTGCCCTCATCGGCAACATCTCGGAAGGCGCCGCCGCCGCTGCGCCGGCGGCAAAGCCGGCCGCGGCCGCACCGGCCGCTGCGAAGGTCGCGGAGGCGCCCGCCGATGACCGGCTCGCCCCCGCCGTTCGCAAGCTGGTCGAGGAAAACAGCCTCGACCCGGCCGCGATCGCCGCCAGCGGCAAGGACGGCCGCCTGACCAAGGGCGATGTGCTGGAGCATCTGGAGAAGAAGAAGGCAACGCCCAGCGCAGCGCCCGCACCCAGCGCAGCGCCCGCACCCAGCGCGCCGCCGGCACCGGCACCGGCACCGGCGGCTCCCCATGTGCCGCGCGCCCTGGGCGAGCGCGAGGAACGCGTGCCGATGTCGCGCCTCCGGCGCCGCATCGCCGAGCGGCTGAAGCAGGCGCAGAATACCGCCGCCATCCTGACCACCTTCAACGAGGTCGACATGACCGCGGTCATGGCGATGCGCGACCGGTACAAGGAAGGTTTCGAGAAAAAGCACAAGGTCAAGCTGGGCTTCATGTCCTTCTTCGTGAAGGCCGCCTTGCAGGCGCTGAAGGAGATTCCGGCGGTCAACGCCGAGATCGACGGCGGCGACGTCATCTACAAGAACCATTACGACATCGGCGTCGCGGTCGGCACCGAACAGGGCCTGGTGGTGCCGGTGGTGCGCGATGTCGACACGCTCAGTTTTGCCGGGATCGAGGCCGCCATTACCGAACTGGGCCGCAAGGCGCGCGACGGCAAGCTGTCGATGGAAGAGCTGACCGGCGGCACCTTCACCATCTCGAACGGCGGCACCTATGGCTCGTTGATGTCGACCCCGATCATCAACCCGCCGCAATCGGCGATCCTCGGCATGCACAAGATCCAGCAACGGCCGATGGTGATCGACGGCAAGATCGAGGTCCGGCCGATGATGTATCTGGCCCTGTCCTATGACCACCGCATCATCGACGGGCGCGAGGCGGTGACTTTCCTGGTGCGCATCAAGGAATGCCTCGAGGACCCACAGCGCCTGCTGATCGAGCTCTAAGGCGATGGCATCCAGAACGAAGACGACCGCGAAGGCGGCCGGAAAATCGACGCGCAAGGCGCCCGCCCGGACGAAGACCGCGCAACGGAAAGCCGGCGGCAAGCCCAAGCCGATGCCCTATTACAACCAGAGCACCGATTTCACCTGCGGTGCCGCCTCGCTGCTGATGGCGATGAAGTCGCTCGACAAGGCGACGCCGTTCGACCGGCTTCATGAACTGCAGGTCTGGCGCGAGGCCAACACGGTGTTCATGGGCAAGGGCCATGCCGGCTCCTCGCCCTACGGCATCGCGCTCGCCGCCTGGCGGCGCGGCTTCCATGCCGAGATCTGGCTCAGCCACAAGGGCCCGATCCTCGCCTATTACCAGAGCAAGCCCGATTGGCTGAAGGCGGGACGCCTGGTGCAGGAAGCCGACGAAAAAATGGTGCGCGACATCGGCATGCCGATTGCCCGGCGCAAATGGGGGGTGGCGGATCTCGCCGCGGCCCGCGCCGAAGGTGCCGTGCCGATCGTGCTGGTCAGCACCCGCGCCTTCCACGGCGACAATACCCCGCATTGGGTGGTCTTTGCCGGCAGCGACGACGCGCAGGTCTATATCAACGATCCCTGGATCTCGCGCAACAAGGGCCAGACGGCGAAGTTCCAGACCGGCCGCCCGGCCACCCATGCCGCCTTTATGGACATGGCGAAATGCGGCCCGCGCGCCGAACGCGCCGTGGTCCTGATCCGTGGACCGCAGGTCTAGATTCAAGCTTTGAACGGAGTAGTGACGATGGCCGAAGAGAGCTTCGACGTGGTATTCATCGGCGGCGGTCCGGGTGGCTATATCGGCGCCATCAAGGCGGCGCAGCTCGGCCTCAAGACCGCCTGCGTCGAGAAGCGAGCGAGCCTCGGCGGCGTCTGCCTCAATATCGGCTGCATCCCCTCGAAGGCCCTGCTCGCCTCCTCCGAGAAATACGAGGAGGCGGCGCATCACCTCGGCGCCCACGGCGTCAAGGTGAGCGGCGTTTCCCTCGACTTGAAGACCATGATGGCCCGCAAGGAAAAGGTCGTCGGCGACCTCACCAAGGGCATCGAATTCCTGTTCAAGAAAAACAAGGTGACGCATCTCAAGGGTGCCGGCGCACTGCTCGGCGGCGGCAAGGTCAAGGTGACCGGCGCCGATGGCAAGGACCAGGTGGTGAGTGCGAAGAACATCGTCATCGCCACGGGCTCGGATTCGACGCCGCTACCGGGCCTTACCATCGACGAGAAGAAGATCGTCACCTCGACCGGCGCGCTGGCGCTCGACAAGGTGCCGGAACATCTGGTCGTCATCGGTGGCGGCGTCATCGGCCTGGAACTGGGTTCGGTCTGGCGGCGCCTGGGCGCCAAGGTGACCGTGATCGAGTTCCTGGAGCGCATCGTCCCCGGCATGGATGGCGAGTTGGCCGGCATGTTCCAGAAAATCCTCGCCAAGCAGGGGATGGAATTCCGCCTCGGCCAGAAGGTGACGGCCGCCAAGGCGAAGGGCGCCAAGGTCGAACTCAGCGTCGAACCGGCAAAAGGCGGGGCCGCGGAAACTGTGATCGGCGACGTGGTGCTGGTGTCGATCGGCCGCCGCCCCTATGTCGAGGGTCTCGGCCTGGAGAAGGCGGGAGTCGCCCTCGACGAAAAGGGTCGCGTCAAGACCGATGGCCATTTCGCCACCAACGTCAAGGGTATCTATGCCATCGGCGACGTCATCGCCGGTCCGATGCTGGCCCACAAGGCCGAGGAGGAAGGCTTTGCGGTGGCGGAGATCCTCGCCGGCCAGAAGGGCCATGTGAATTACGAGACCTGCCCAGGCATCGTCTATACCAGCCCGGAATTTGCGGGCGTCGGCAGGACCGAGGAAGAGCTCAAGGCCGCTGGCATCGACTACAAGGTCGGCAAGTTCCCCTTCATGGCGAACGGCCGCGCCAAGGCGGCGGGCGAGACCGACGGCACGGCGAAGATCCTGGCCGATGCCCGGACCGACCGCGTGCTGGGCGGCCATATCCTGGGGCCCGGCGCCGGCACGCTCATCCAGGAGATCGTGACCGCGATGGAATTCCAGGCCTCGGCCGAGGACATCGCCCGCTGTTTCCATGGTCATCCCACCCATAACGAGGCGATCAAGGAAGCAGCCATCGCCGTCACCGGCAAGACGCTGAGCATGTAGGGCGGCGGCGCGTTCAGTCGCCCCCTCACTCCAGCGGCAGATACATCCAGTCGAGGTCGTCCACCATCTTGCCACCGATGCCGCGATAGAAATCGGCGGCAAGCTTGTTGGGCTTGAAAACCGCCCAGAGCAATTGTCGCGCACCGCGCGTGCGCGCCAGCTCTGCCGCTTCCTTCATCAGCGCCTTGCCGACTCCCCTGCCGCGCGACCGCTCGTTGACCCAGAGATCGACCACGATCTCGATCCTGATCCCGCGATCGACATCGTAACTGGGCGACAGGAGGAGATAGCCGAGCGGCCCGCCCTCATCCTCCGCGATGAGACCGTGGAAGGCCGGGTTGGGGCCGAAGCCGTCTTCGAGGTAACGCGCGGCAGTGAAATTGTGCTGCCAGGAATCCCCCAGCGCCGTGAGATAGGCGCCGAAATCGCGCACCATCGCCTGGACGGTGTCGACATCCCTTGCCGCAAGTTTCCGGACGCTTGTCATGACATTGCTTTTATTCCGACAGGGCGGAAATGTGAACACCCGGCGGGTGCGGGCGCAAGCGGTCGTGCTGGTCCAGGACATGGCCGTCGCCACTGAAGATGTCCCGCGCCAGCAGATCGATATCTGCCTTCCAGGCGGCGACCCGGTCGCAGGGCGCGGCAACATTGCCGCCCTGGCAGAGGAAGTCGTGGCCCTCTCTGTCGGTGCCGACGACCTTGCCGGGCAGCGGCCGCAGCACGAGGCCGTCAGGGGCCGCGGCCAGTCCATGAATGCCGGCATCGGGCATGCCGAGCAGGCCCAGCACCAGTTCGGGAAGGCGGTACATCGGCACGCGGCCGAGCTGCATCGGCCCGTTGCGGCCATCGATGATAAGTAGCGGTGTCTCGGCGCCACGCATCTGGGCCTTGGCATCCTCGCCATCACCGGCACCGCCCAGGAAACCCGATTCGGCATAACCGGCGAGGTTCCGTCCCAGCAGTGGCAGGTGATCGCCGAAGACGACGATGAGGGAATCGGGATCGGTGCGCTGCCAATGCGCGATCGCATCCATCATGTCGCGCGACTTCCAGTGCATCACGCTGACATAGCGGTGCAGGTCGTCGATCCCGGTCGCGGTCTCGAACACCTGCGGGCGCTTCTCGTCGAGATCGTAGAGCCAGTGGCCGTAATAGGTCACGGTGTAGTCGAAGACCGGGCGCGAATCATGGGATGCGGCTATCTTTTCCCTCACCTGGCGATGCAGCGAGGCGTCGGAAAGGAAGATCGAGGTCATGTCGTCCTGGATAAAATCCCCGATCGACCAGAAGGTCTCGAAGCCGAGCCGGTCATAGCTGGCTGCCCGGTTCCAGAATCCCGGCGTGTTGGGGTGCGACGCCACGCTGCGATAGCCGTATCGCGCCAGGAGCCGCGGCAGGCAGGGGAGATCGTCATTGAGCGGCTGCTCGAACCGCACCGCCCCCTGCGCCAGCGGGAAGCCGCACAGCACCTCGAACTCGGCATTGGCGGTCTGGCCGCCGAAGGCGGGCGAGAGGGCCGTCGAGCGGCCGGCGGCATCCCACAGGGCCAGGAAACGCGGATCGAGGGGCGAATGCTCAAGACCGGTCGCGCTCAGCGGTGCCGGGTCCCAGAAGCTTTCCTCCAGCACCACATGGACATTGCGCAAGGGTGTGACCGGTGGGGGCATCACTGGCAGGCCGCCCGGCATTGGGGCTGGTTGGCGACGGTGTAGCGCTGCCGCCACCGCGTCGCGCGACGGTGCTGGTTGGCTGACGGCCGCTGCGCGCAGCAGTTCCTGGACCATGTGCACCGTGCCGCCGCGCCAGACATAGTTCTCGCGCTGGTCCCAGGGCTTGTCGCCCCAGAGCGCATCCATCCAGCCGATGAGCGGCGAGGCGCCGGCGCCGGCGCCGATCGGCAGCATGACAAGGGCCGAGAGCGCCGCCTGCCGGTAGCGACCCGCAAGGCGCAGATTGCAAATGAGCAACAGCGCCATGAGGATGAGTGGCAGTCCCGCCAGCAGCCACCCCAATGGGCCCATCAGGCGGATGAAGGCCTCCAGGCTGTAGATGTCCTCCGGCATCAGCGGCCGGCCCGCGAGGGCGATCTTGGCGGCGCTGCCGAGATAGAGCATTGCCACCAGGAGCGCCTGCAGCAGCAGGAACGGCCAAAGGCGCCGGGCGACGGCGAAGAGCAGCAGCGAGACCGCGGCGAGGAGCGCCAGGTCCGCCGGCATGCGCCGCGGCACGATGGCGATGTCGAACAGCAGCGCCTGGCCGGCACAGGCCAGGGCGTAAAAGAGGACGGTGCTGAGCAGGGGCACCAAGCAGCGGCTGCGTGCCATCATCGGGCCGCGGCGGTGACCGCGTGGCGCTGGCGCGGCGGCAGGGCCAAGGCATGGGCGTCGCCGTCGAAGATGTCGTGAGCGACCAGTTTGACGTCGGCAAGCCAGCGATCCACGGCGGCGCAGATGCCGTCGACCTGCTGCGGCTGGCACAGGAAGGGAGCCCCGGATTCATCAAGGCCGATCACCGAATCCGGTACCGGGCGCACGGTCAGGCCTTCGGGCGGCGGCACCAGCGCGGCGATGCCGGCATTCTCGATCCCGAGGCGTTCCTGCACCAGCGCATTGAGGCGGTAAAGCGGCTGGCGCCCCAGCCGGAGCGGGCCGGCGCTGCCGTCGATCACCAGAAGCGGCGTCTCGCGCGAGCGGAGATACATCTCGGCCGGGAAATCGCCCCAGCCGCCCTTGAAGAACCCGTTATTCTTGTAGCCGCCCCAATTGTAGCCGAGATTGGGGAGATGATCGCCGAAGGCGACGATCAGCGCCTCGGGATCGGCGGCGCGCAGACGCTCGATCTCGTCCATCAGCTCGACGGATTTGTAGTACATCGCGGTGGCGAACTGGCCCAACTCCGGCTGCGCGGGATCGATCGGCACCACCGCCGGCCGCTCGGCCACCATCTCGTAGGTCCAGTGGCCATAGAGGGTCACCACATAGTTGAACACCGGCCGGCCATCCGCCTCCGCGGCGAGCCGGGCGTCGATCTGGCGATAGAGCGAGCGGTCGGAGAGCATCCAGGCGATCATCTCGTCGGGTGCAAAATCCGGCTTTGCCCAGAAGGTCTCGAAGCCGAGGCGCGGATAGGCGCTGAGGCGATTCCAGAATCCGGCGTCGTTGGGGTGGGAGGCGACCGTACGATACCCGCGATCGCGCAGCTGCGATGGCAGGCAGGGTGACTGGTTGAAGCCCAGTTCGAACTTCACCGCCCAGCTGTCGATGGGAAAGCCGCACAGCAGCTCGAACTCGGCATTGGCGGTACCGCCGCTGAAGGTGGGCGAGAGCGCGGTCGAGCGGGCGGTCTCGTCCCACAGCGCATAGAAGCGCGGATCGAGGATCGGCCTTGTCGGATCCAGCAGCGGCGTGGGGTCCCAGAAGCTCTCCAGCAGCAGGACATGGACGTTGCGCCCGGATGCGGTCTGGTATGCCGCAGGCATGGGCAGCGGCGCATCGATGCCCGCGCGGGTATGCGGAAAGGTCCCGGCACTCCGGTGCAGGCGCGCGAGGGCGGCCGCGATCTCGGCCTCGCTCGGCGCCGGCCGCCGCGTTGCAAAGGCACGCAAGCTTTCCTGGAGGATATGGAGCATGGGCCCGCGTTCGACGAAGTTTTCGCGCTGGTCCCAGGGCCGGTTGCCGATATGCCGGTCGGCAAGGCGCAGCGCCTCGGCGGGGAAGGCCCCGGCCAGCAGCGGTGCCAGGCACAGAGCGGCAAGGGCGATGGCGGCCACGCGACCGCGCAGATGGAGATTGGCGAGGAACAACAGGGCCATCAGCGCCAGGGGCAGTACCACCAGCAGCCAGCCCGACGGCCCCATGATGCGCACCAGCGCCACCACGCTGTGGACGTCCTCGGGCATGATCGGCCGGCCCAGGAGCGCGATCTTGGCCCCGGAGCCCACGAAGAACACGGCCACAAGCAAGGCCAGCAGCAGCAGGCAAGCCCAGTGGCGCCGGGCGCAGAGGAACAAAAGGGCCGCCAGCAGATTGAAGGCGGCAAGATCAATCGCCGCCGCCAAGGGCGAGACGGCGATGCCGAAGGCCAGGTCCGCCACGGCATAGGCCGCGAGGTAGAGCAGCGCCGGCGCGGCCCAGGGGAGGCTGCGACGCCAGATCGATTTCTCGCCGATGTTTCGCCAGCCCACCATGGCACCCTTGCCCGCGCAGAAGCCGCACCCATTGCCAACCGGCCGGATTTCTACCCGAACTTAACAAAAGAGTCATGGAATCGTGCCGTCAGCCGTAACAAATTGGCGTGATCGCAACCAATTGGCAGGCAGGCGATTGGGGGCTGGTGTCGGGGGGCGGAACGGGCGGCGGAATATCAGGGAGTGCAGGCGCCGACGTAGCGGCCGCGCGCGACCATGTCGCTGGTCATCATGACCTTTCCCCCACTCGCCATGACCATGTGGCTGACGCTTTCATAGGACTCGTCCTGCCAGGTCATGGTGCTGTCCATGACGTTCTCGCCGCAGGTGACTCGGGTCACCAGCGTGCCGGCACCCTGGGAGATCGTCGCCACGCTGCAGCCGCTATCCCCGGGCGGGGCGGCGGTGACAGCCGCCCGGGCCTGTTCCGGCGAGAGGCACATCTCGACCACATCGGCGGGAAGATCCTGGGTCTGGCCTTCCTGCGTCATGGTCCCGGTGGTCGTCACTTCCCATTGCCCGGGCCTGAGCGAATCGGCGGCACCTGCCTGTTGGGCAAGGGCGATTGCCGCCACGAGCCCGAAGACCAGGCCGCGGGCGGCCGGTAGGATGGTCAGCATGATCTTCTCCTCGTTGCTGGCGGCCATGGGTGCAACGTCCCTTACTGCGTTACATTCCGCGGCAAGGCCGCCCGGGTTCAGCCGCGCCCGTGCTTGAGCAGGCGCAGCCTCAGGGCATTCAGCTTGATGAAGCCCTGGGCGTCGCGCTGGTCATAGGCGCCAGCATCGTCCTCGAAGGTGACGTGCTTCAGGCTGTAGAGAGATTTCGGCGAGCGGCGACCGGCGACGATGACATTGCCCTTGTAGAGCTTCAGGCGCACATCGCCCTCGACATGTTCCTGGGATTTGTCGATGAGGGCTTGCAGCATCTCGCGCTCCGGACTGAACCAGAAGCCGTTGTAGATAAGTTCGGCATAGCGCGGCATCAATTCGTCCTTGAGATGCGCGGCACCCCGGTCGAGGGTGATGCTCTCGATGCCGCGATGAGCGGCATGGAGGATGGTGCCGCCCGGCGTTTCGTAGACACCGCGCGATTTCATGCCGACGAAGCGGTTCTCGACGAGGTCGAGGCGGCCGATGCCGTTGGCCTTGCCGAGCTCGTTCAGTCTGGTGAGCAGGCTTGCCGGCGAGAGGCGGATGCCGTCGATCGAGACCGCGTCGCCCTTCTCGAATCCGACGGTGATATAAGTCACCTTGTCGGGCGCTTCCTCCGGCGAGATGGTGCGCTGATAGACCATCTCCTCGGGCTCCTGCCAGGGATCCTCCAACACCTTCCCCTCGGAGGAAGAATGCAGCAGATTGGCGTCGACCGAGAACGGCGCCTCTCCGCGCTTGTCCTTGGCGACGGGGATCTGGTGCTGCTCGGCATATTCGATGAGGCGCGTGCGCGAGGTGAGGTCCCATTCGCGCCAGGGGGCGATCACCTTGATGTCCGGGTTGAGGCCGTAATAGGAAAGCTCGAAGCGCACCTGGTCGTTGCCCTTGCCGGTGGCGCCGTGGGCCACCGCATCGGCGCCGGTCAGCTTCGCGATCTCGATCTGGCGCTTGGCGATGAGCGGCCGGGCGATCGAGGTGCCAAGCAGATACTGCCCCTCATAGAGCGCGTTGGCGCGGAACATCGGAAAGACGAAATCCTTCACGAATTCCTCGCGCAGATCCTCGATGAAGATGTCCTTGATGCCGAACATCTCGGCCTTCTTGCGCGCCGGCTCCAGTTCTTCGCCCTGGCCGAGATCGGCAGTGAAGGTGACCACTTCGCAGGCATAGGTCTCCTGCAGCCATTTCAGGATGACCGAGGTGTCGAGGCCGCCGGAATAGGCCAGAACCACCTTCTTGATATCGCGCGACATGGGCATTCCTCATCGAATGAAAAGCGGCCGGAACCTAGGGGAAACGGCCATCTGTGGCAAGGCCGGGCCGGGTTCCGGCCTGACACCAGCGCCGGATAGCGGCGTTCGGTCGCTGCCGCCGATCAGGGGAGTTCGCGCAAGGCCCGTTCGGCCGCCTGGTACTCGAAAACATGGCGTGCGCCGGTGGCCAGCGCGGCCGCGAACTGGCTGCGGGCGGCAGCGCGGTCCCCGGCCAGGAGGGCTTTGCGGCCGGCATGATAATGCGCGGCGCAAAGCGCTTCGGCCCGGGCGGTAGCGGGCTGCGCGGCGGCGAGGTCGATCAGCGCGGGCGCCTCCACCTCACCCAGGTAATGCTGGCCGAGGGCGCTTGGCCAGGGACCCAACCCGGCGCCATCGAGATAGGCGCGCAAGGCCTCGGCGGCGTCGGTGCGCGATGGCGCGGTGACATAGCGCCAGAGCTGGGCGCCGAAATGGCGCGGCTCGCGCACCACCACCTGGTCGAAATCGGCGAAGGCCGCGCTGGAATCGCCGTCCCGTTCGGCGGCAAGGCCGCGCAGGAACCGGGCCGTGAGGTTCCCGGGCTGGTCAGCCAGCACGGTGGCGCAGGCAGCGCGGTCAAAGGCGAGGCAAGCCGCAAACGTGGGATGCTG
>JAEUKV010000210.1 GCA_016794165.1 Rhodospirillaceae bacterium | reverse complement strand
TGCCGGCCTATGGGCGCGGCTGGATCTTTGATGACCCGCCGCAGCGCGTCAACCGTCGCCTTGAGGCCGTCGGCATATTTCCCCTCTCGCGCCGCCGGCAACATATAGGAATTGATGATCCGGTGCGCTGTCGCATCCGGTATCCGGCCTTCGAGGCCATACCCGACCTCGATCCGGATCTCGCGGTCGTTGGGAGCCAGTACCACCACGATACCATCATCGCGCCCGGCACGACCGATCTTCCACCCCCGCCCCAGGGCAAGGCCCCAGGCCTCGATCGAATACCCCGCCAGCGTCGGCAACGTGGCGACAACGATCTGGGCTCCGGTGTCCGCCTCGATATGGGCCAACTGATCCGTGAGGTCGCGTTCCGCGGCACTGCTCAGAACATTGGCAAGATCAACCAACCGGCCGGTCAGGGGTGGCACCGTCGGTTCGGCCCACGCCGCCGGCAACCGCAGGGTCACCAGCAGGGCAACTAACGCCAGGCATCCAAAGACAAGGGGCAAACGCGGCATTGGCATCGACGCCGGCCGGATCGCCTAATTGCCTGTCGTGCCGAAGTCGACACTCGGCACGTCCATTTTCGCCGGCTCGACCTCAAGCTGCTGCATGGGCTGACGGTCAGGATAGAGCAGCGCCTTCCAGATCAGCCCGGGAAAGGTCTTCAGCTCGGTATTGTAGTCCCGCACGGCCTCGATGAAGTCGCGTCGTGCCACTGCGATGCGGTTCTCGGTACCCTCCAGCTGCGCCTGCAGGGTCTGGAAACTCTCGGTGGCGCGCAGCTGCGGATATTGCTCGACCACCACCATCAATCTTGAAAGCGCCGAGGTGAGCGACCCCTGGTTCGCCTCGAAGGCGCGCATCGCTTCGGGATTGGTGAGGACATCGCCGGGGATCTGCATGGTGCCGACCTTGGCCCTTGCCTGGACCACGGCCTCGAGCGTCGATTTCTCGAAATCGGCGGCGCCTTTCACCGTCGCCACCAGATTGGGCACCAGGTCCGCCCGTCGCTGATACTGATTCAAGACCTGCGCCCAGGCGGCGCTGGCGCCTTCTTCCTTGGTTGGGATCGCATTGATGCCGGCGCCCGCCCAGACGGCAACCAGGACCAGGAGCCCCAGTATGACCAAACCTACTACACGCATCGCTGTCACTCCCCGAGGTAGCGGTTATGCCTTCCAGTGTGGCGGGATCGTCCGCGCATAATAGGGCAAGGCCTCGATACGCTCCATCCAGGCGCGGACCTTCGGCGGCATATCGGCCCGCGCGATGCCAAGGCCCGGCGCCCGCTCGTCGGCACGCTGCGCCATGCGTACATAGGGATAGGCGGCATAGTCGGCAAGGCCAAGGGTGCCATGAAGATAGTCGCCATTGAAGCACCCTTCGAGGCGCATCAGTTCGTCCATCATCTGCTTGCGGGATGCCGCACTCTTGGCCGGATCGCGTTCCGCCGCTGTGAGATAGACCGCCTGCTCGACCAGCTCGCCGCTGATGGTGGCAAGATAGTTGTCCGCCTCATTGACCATCCGCCGCACGGTGGCACGGGCGTGAATGTCCTTGGGCAACAGCGGCCGTTCCGGAAAGCGCTCTTCGAGGTATTCGATGATCGCAGCCGATTCCCAGAGCGGAAAACCATCATCAAGGATCGCCGGCACGCGGCCACGGGGATTGATCGCCAGGAAAGCCGGCGTCTTGGTGTCGTCATTGTCGAAGCTGAGGCGCTTGGCCTCGAAGGGCACGCCCTTGTGTTCC
>JAEUKV010000169.1 GCA_016794165.1 Rhodospirillaceae bacterium | reverse complement strand
CCGGAACTGGCGCTCTTGCGCCGGGTCGAGATAGACTGCGCCCTTGCGACCCGCGCTGAGTCGCGTGGCACAGTCCAGCCAGATCGGGGGCCAAGTGGCAGACGACGACCTCACGCCCAATGACACCGTCTCGTCGACCGGGGAAACCCTGGAAGACGCCATCACGGCGCTGACCGAGGGGCGCGCCGACGATGCCAGCCGGATCTGCGCCGATCTGGTCGACAAGAATCCCCAGGATGCCGCCGCCGTCCATCTGCTCGGTGTCATCGCCTACAAGGGTGGCGCCGGTCATGCGGCGGCCTTCGATCTGATCGAGCGCGCCATCGACCTCGATCCTCATCAGGCGCGGTTCTACAACAGCCGCGGAGTGATCAATTTCGATCTCGGTCGCAGCAGCGAGGCCGCCGCCGATTTTCGGCAAGCGACGCTGCTCACCCCCGACGATGCCATGGCGTGGAACAATCTCGGCAACGTGCTGCTCAGGCTCGATCATGTCGAGGATGCCGAACAGGCGTTTCGCCATGCGCTCGCCAGGCAACCCGCCCCGGTCGTGGCGATCAATAATCTCGGCATCGCCCTTAAACGCCGCGGCCAGTTCGACAAGGCCCTGATCTGCTTTCGCGAGGCAATCCTGCACGATCCCGGCTTTGTCGATGCTCATTTCAATGCCGGTGAATTGCTCTACCAGATGGACGAAGTGGCGACGGCGGAGGCGAGCTTCCGCAGTGCGATCGAATTCGATCCCGATTGCGCGCCGGCCTATGCCTCGCTGGCGCAGGTCCTGCATGACCTGCACCGCCCGGATGAGGCGCTGGCGGTTCTGCGCGAGGGCCTGGCGCGCATGCCGGACGATTCCGACCTCAATTTCTCCCTGCGCCTGCAGCTTTCCAGCGTGGTACCGGCCTGGCACCTGCCGATGATCAACGACGACGAGCGCAATGTCGCCTATCAGCGCGCGCTGGAACGCGCTGTGAAGCCCGGTCAGCTGGTGCTGGAGATCGGCACCGGTTCCGGCATCGTGGCGATGATGGCGGCGCGCGCTGGCGCGGGCAAGGTCGTGACCTGCGAGGTGCTGCCGGCCATGGCCGAGATCGCGCAGGAAGTGATCGCACGCAATGGCTATGACGACCGTATCGACGTGATCGTCAAGAAGTCGACTCAGCTGCGCGTCGGTGAGGACCTGCCGGAGAAGGCCGACGTCTTCGTTTCGGAGTTGTTCAATGTCGGTCTGCTGGCACCGAACATGATCTCGACCATCCGCCATGCGCGGGAAAACCTGGTGAAGCCGGAAGGCCGCATCATCCCGCAGGCGGCCACGGTGCATGCCGTCCTGCTGCAATGCGATCATCTGGCGCGCATCAACCCGGTGCGCGAGATCGCCGGCTTCGACATGTCGCCGATGGACCGGCTGCGCTCGCCCGGCTACGCCCAGATCGACCTCGCGGCCGATCCGCACCAGCGGCTGTCGGCGGATTTCGAGGCCCTGCATTTTGACTTTCGCGCCGATCTCAAGGAAGTGGACAGCCACGCGCTTATGGTCACCGCGAGCGCGGCTGGGACTTGCCACGGAGTCGCCTTCTGGTTCGATCTCGAGATGGATGAGCGCACGCGCTACCACTCGGCCAGCTCCAGCCGGACCAACCACTGGAAACAGGCGATGCATTTCTTCGACCAGCCGATTGCCGTGCAACCGGGCGACGTCCTCAACCTTGTCGCCGGCTACGACAACACCCGGATCGTCTTTGCCGTAAAGCGCGACTGATTTCGGTTACGGCCGGGTCTTGTATCGAGACATTCCGCGCATGACCGGCATGCGATCAAGGCCGATTGCACTGCAGCCAAGGCCGTTCTAGCTTCGCTCCGCTCATTTCCCACACGGGGCTTCGTGCCCGCCAAGGTGTTGCATGCCGGTCTGGGCTCTTTATGCGCTGGTGGTCGCCATCTGGGGATCGTCCTGGTACGGCATCGAACAACAGATCGGTGTGGTGGCCCCGCAGGTGTCGCTCGCCTACCGCTTCGCGCTCTCGGCCGCGATCCTGATCGGATATTGCTTCCTAACCCGTCGTCGCCTGCGCTTTCCCCTGCCGGCCTGGGGCCTGATGGCGGCGCAGGGTCTGTTCCTGTTCTGCGGCAATTACATTCTCTTCTATTTCGCCAGCGTGCATCTGGTAAGCGGCCTGATGGCGGTGTGCTTCTCGACCATCTCGCTGATGAACATCGTCAATCTCAGCCTGCTGTTCCGCCAGCAAGTGGACCGGCGCGCGCTGCTGGCGGCGCTGATCGGCCTTTCTGGCCTCGGTCTGGTCTTCTATCCCGAACTCACTGCCGGCGATCTCGGTGTGGCACCCGGTTTGGGCCTTGGCCTCTCGCTGCTGGCAACATATCTTGCCTCGCTCGGCAACATGGTTTCAGTGAGGCTGAAAGCGCTGGAGATTCCGGTGATCGAGTCGAACACGATCGGCATGAGTTTCGGCGCGCTGTTCTGCGTGGCGGCGGCCCTCACCGCCGGGGCGCCCTTTATCTATGATTTCCGGCCCGCCTACACCGTGTCGCTGATCGGCCTCGCGCTGTTCGCAACGGTGATCGGCTTCGGCTGCTATCTCAGCCTGGTGCAGCGGATCGGCGCCGCCCGGGCCGCCTATGCCACCGTCATGTTCCCGGTGGTCGCTCTTACTCTTTCGACCTGGCTCGAGGACTATCACTGGTCGCCCCTGGCAGGGGCCGGCGTCGCCCTGGTGCTGGCCGGCAATTTGCTGGTACTCACGCGCCGCCGCTCGCCGCTCGCCGTCCTGCCCAAGACCGTTCAACCCACCTGAAACGTGAGAAAGACTGCCGGATGACCGCCGCCTGCAAGATCCGTCCCGCCATCGAGCATCTCGAGGATTCCCAGATCGTCGATGTCTGGAAGATGGGTTTCTCCACCCCCGACGTGGTTGGTCTCTGGGTGGGCGAGGGCGATCTTCCCACCACGAAATTCATTTGCGATGCGGCCGCCGAGGCGCTCGCCGCCGGCAAGACCTTCTACACCTACAAGCGCGGCATCCCCGAACTGCAGCGCGCGCTCATTGACTATCACCGCAAGCTCTATGGGATCGAGCTCACCGAGGACCGCATCGCCGTCACTTCCGGCGGCATGAACGCGATGATGCTGATCGTGCAGATGCTGATCTCGGCCGGGGACAACATGGTTTGCGTCTCCCCGGTCTGGCCCAATATCTACCGGGCGGTCGAGATCATGGGCGGCGAGGCACGCCAGGTGCCGATGCAGGGTCGCGAAGATGGCTGGCATCTTGACCTCGACCGGTTGTTCGACGCCTGCGACGCGCGCACCCGCGCCATCTACGTGGCCACCCCCGGCAACCCCACCGGCTGGATGATGCCGGAGGACCAGCGCCATGCCGTGCTCGACTTCTGCCGCAGTCGCGGCATCGCGCTCATCTCCGACGAGGTCTACAACCGGCTGGTCTACAACCGGCTGGTAGCCCCCAGCTTTCTCGAGATCGCGACGCCGGAAGATCCGGTGTTCGTGGTGAACTCCTTTTCCAAGACCTGGGCAATGACCGGCTGGCGGGTGGGCTGGATGGTGATGCCGCGCCGCGTGACGCCAGCCCTCGACCGGTTGATCGAGTTCAACACGTCTGGCGGCCAGCCCTTCCTGCAGGCGGCCTGCGTCAAGGCGGTGGAAGAAGGCGAAGAATGGGTCAAGTGGATGGTGGCGCGCTGCAAAAGCGGGCGCGATCTGGTGTTGGAGCGCCTCGCCGGCATGAACCGGGTCAGCGTCATCCCGGCCGATGCCTCGTTCTATCTGATGCTGCAGGTGGCCGACATGGGCAGCGCCTTGGAGTTCTGCAAACGCCTGGTGGTCGAGGGCCGGGTCGGCCTCGCGCCGGGAACTGCGTTCGGCGCCGGCGGCGAAGGTTATCTGCGACTCTGCTATGCGCAGTCGAACGAACGCCTGGCCGTCGCCATGGACCGGTTCGAAACCTTTCTGCGGAAAAATTAACCAGACCGCCTGACGGTTGGCCCAGATGGTTGGCCCAGATGGTTGGCCAGGTGCCGTCGGAGCGCCGGCTGGCATGGCGAAATCACGGTGAATTGTCCGAGGCGTCGCCGAACGCCGCTACCCAAGCGTAAAATTCCTGTGCTAGGCTCCCCGCAGCCGATCGAACCGCAGGAAGAACGGTCGACGCAAGAACGTCATTCAGGGACGGCCACAAAAGCCCGATCGGCCAGCATCAACTTTGACCAGGGAACGATCATGAAGAAAACCATTCTGGGAAGCATCCTTGCCGGTGCCTTCGTTACCGCCATGGCGGTCGGCGCGCAGGCCGAAGAGATCAAGTTCGGCGTCGCTGCCGAACCATATCCTCCCATGTCCTCCAAGGATGCCTCCGGCACCTGGGTCGGCTGGGAAATTGATATGATGAATGCAGTCTGTGACGAGTTGAAGAAGGCCGACGCGGCCACCACCTGCACGCTGGTCGAGACCGCCTGGGACGGCATCATTCCCTCGCTGCAGGAAAAGAAGATCGACGTGATCTGGTCCTCGATGACCATCACCGACAAGCGCAAGCTGGAAATCGACTTCACCACCTTCTACTACGATTCGCCGTCGGTCATCATCGGCGCCAAATCCGATACCACCCAGCTCGACGTCAACAATCCGGCCAGCGCCGAGGGCAAGGTGTTCGGCGCGCAGACCTCGACCATCCACGCCGACTTCGTCACGGCCAAGTTCGGCAGCGTCGCCGAGGTGAAGGTCTATGACACCCTTGATAACGCCATTGCCGATCTGGCGGCTGGCGCTGTCGACTATCTGCAGGAGGGCAAGTCGTCCTTCCAGCAGTTTCTGAATTCGGACCGCGGCAAGGATTTCGAGATCAAGATCCCGGTGCCGCAGGATTCGATCATGGGCTATGGCGTTGGCGGCGGCGTGCGCAAGGAAGATACCGCCCTGCGTGACCGCCTGAGCGCCGCCATCGGTGCGGTGGTGGCCTCCGGCAAGTGGGACGAGATCACCGCCAAATGGCCGGATGTCGGCGAGCTCGTGAAGCCCGGCGCCTAAGCCAGCAGCCGGTTTCTCGACATGACAGGCACCGCTCGGACCTTGCGTCCGGGCGGTGTTTGTCGTTTGATAACGTGAAGATAGAAGCCTCGTATGCAACGGGGTCGGCCAGCCGGCGGCGATCGGGTGGTCAGCGGGGAACGGTGGGGCAGAGGGATCTCGAATGGCCGGCGATCAATCGCTGTTTTCACTGCTTGCCTATGGCGACACCGGCTATGGCGACGAAATGCTGTGGGGCGCCTGGCTGACGGTTGCCATTGCCTTCTGTTCATACTCCCTGGGCTTCGGCCTGGGCCTTCTCGGTGCCGGTGCCAAACTGTCCGGCAATCGCTGGCTAATGTGGACGGGCGATCTCTACACCACGCTTGTCCGCGCGCTGCCTGAAGTCTTATTGCTGCTGATCCTCTTTTACACCGGCACCAGCCAGGTGAAGGCACTGCTGATGGGGATCGGCCTGGTCGACGACAGCTTCGACATCAATCCGTTCGCCGCGGCCGTCGCCGCCCTCGGCTTCATCATGGGGGCCTACCTTACCGAGGTCATTCGCGGCGCCATCCTTTCCGTGCCCAAGGGGCAGATGGAGGCGGCCAAGGCCTTCGGCATGCCGTTCGGGTTGCGCTTGCGCCGCATTCTGCTGCCGCAGATGATCCGCTACGCCCTGCCCGGCATGGGCAATATCTGGCTCAACGCCACCAAGGACGCGTCGCTGATCAGCGTCACCGGCGCCATCACCGAACTGCTCAAGAGCGGCTCGATGGCGGCTTCGGCGACCAAGGAGTACACTTTTTTCTAC
>JAEUKV010000145.1 GCA_016794165.1 Rhodospirillaceae bacterium | reverse complement strand
CGGGCGGTCGTTTTCCCAACATGGTCAAGTCGTTGCTTGACCGTCCATCGGGGTTGCCGCCCCGTTGGCGAAGGAGGATTTGTCATGACCCAGGTTCTGATGCCCAAGGCGACCGCCGTTTGGCTGATCGACAACACCGGTTTGAGCTTCGAGCAGATCGGCGCCTTCTGCGGCCTGCACCCGCTCGAAGTCCAGGGCATCGCCGATGGCGAGGTGGCGGTCGGCATCGTCGGCCAGGACCCGATCGCCAACGGCCAGCTCACCGCCGAGGAGATCGCGCGGTGCGACGGCGACACCGCGGCCGAGCTGAAGATGGCGAAGTCGGACATCCCACAGCCGCTCACCCGCACCAAGGGCCCGCGCTATACCCCGGTTTCCAAGCGGCAGGACAAGCCCGACGCCGTGGCCTGGCTGATCCGCCATCATCCGGAACTCAGTGACGCGCAGATCTCGCGCCTCATCGGCACCACCAAGCAGACCATCGCCGCCATCCGCGACCGCAGCCACTGGAACACGGCGAACCTCCGCCCGCGCGATCCGGTGCTCTTGGGCCTCTGCACCCAGACCGACCTCAACGCCGCGATCCTGAAAGCGCGCAAGGCGGCCGGCAAGCCCGCGACCCTCGATCCGCTGCCCGGCGCCGAGCCGCATGAGGAGCCGCAGCACAGCGGCGACGACCAGGGCCAGAGCACCCGCTGGGGCGACCTCTCGGCCCTGTTCCCGACCAAGAACTGAGACCGACATTAAACAACGGCGCCGCTGCCCGCGAGGACAGCGGCGCCGTTCTCGTTTCAGGTGCGATGGGTGCGGGGGGCGTTCCAGGCCGTCGCCGAACCTACTGGCCGATCTTCTCGATCTCGAACGGGGTGGTCTGGTAGATCTCGTTGATCCAGTTCGAGAAGAAGAGGTGAGCGTGAGGACGCCAGCGGTTGAGCGGTGGCTGCGTGGCATCGTCGTTCGGGAAGTAGTTGTGCGGCAGCTTGATCGGGACATTGGCGCCGATATCGCGCGCATACTCGTCGCCGAGCGAAGTCGCGTCATACTCCATGTGATCGAGCACATGAAGGCGACGCGTGCCGCGGCTCTGGGCGATGCACACACCCTTCTCGTCGGAATAGGCCAGCACGTCGACATCCGGTGAGGCCGCCACATCGGCCATCCTGATTTCAGCCCAGCGCGAGATCGGGATCATGAACTCGTCGGAAAAACCGATCAGGTAGGGCGAAGAAGGCTTCATGATCTTCTGGCGGTAGACGCCGAAGGCCTTCTCGGCCAGCTGGTGCTTCGGCACGCCATGAAAGTGGTACAGCGCCGCCATGGCGCCCCAGCAGACATTGATCGTCGAATGCGCATGGGTCGTGGTCCAGTCGAAGATCCGCTGCATTTCCGACCAGTAGGTCACGTCCTCATAGGGGATGGTCTCGACCGGGGTGCCGGTGATGATGAAGCCGTCGAACTTGCGATGCCGCGCATCCTCCCAGGTCTGGTAGAACGTCCTGAGGTGGTCCTCCGCCGTATTCCTGGCGACATGGTTGCCGATGCGCACCAGGGATAGATCGATCTGCAACGGCGTGGCGCCGAGCAGGCGCGCGATCTGCAGCTCGGTCTTGATCTTGTTGGGCATCAAATTGAGGAGGCCGATCTGCAGCGGGCGGATGTCCTGGCGGATCGCCGCGGTCTCGGTCATCACGCGCACGCCCTCGTTCTGGAGGGCCTGGAAGGCGGGGAGCTTGTCGGGAATCTTGATCGGCATGTGCGGTCACCCAAGGATTGGCAGATGTCTCGCCCTGGGTCCGCTGCCTTGAGATTCTGGTCTTGAAATCCGCAGGCGGCCCTTTAGCGAGTTTTTTTACGTGGCTGCAAGCCGGCCGGCCAAATCACCACGGAACGCCTGTTATTTAGCCGAACTGGCGCCGATGTGCCAATGCTATTTATCGTCTCGGAATTTCGGCCCAGGGCCGCTCCTTTGGGCTGCCAGGTGACCTAGCCGGCCGGCAGCGGGGCGAGGCGGCCGCCGGTGCCCCGGTCCTTCATCAGGAAGACCATCAGCCCGGCGAGGATGGCAAGGAAGATCGAGGACAGCCAGATCCACTCATAGGTCCCGATATTGTCGAACAGATAGCCCCCGAAACTGGCGCCGAAAGAGGCACCGATGGAATGGCCGGCTGAGATCAGGCCCATGGCGAGGCCCATGACGCGGAGGCCGAGATGCGAGGCCACCAGGCTGGCGGTGGGCGGCACGGTGGAATAGTCGAAGATGCCGAACAGCACGGC
>JAEUKV010000099.1 GCA_016794165.1 Rhodospirillaceae bacterium | reverse complement strand
TCCTCGGTGTCGATCAGCAGCGAGAGCGAGGTATAGTCGCCCGAGCGCAGCTTGATGACGCCGGGAATGCGCACGAAATCGACCCGGGCACGGAAATTGAAGCTGCCGATGATGGGCGAGCCGGTCAGAATGATGACCGACATGTCCTTGTTCTGCTCCACCAGCCAATGGGCGATCGTGCGGCAACGCCGCAAATGGCCGAGACCGAACGTGTCATGGGAATAGATGAGGACGCGGGCGCCCCGGGTCATGCTGTCTTCCAGTTGCACGCGGGCCATCCCCCGATACGTCGCGAGCGCCGAAGTGGTTGATCGGCCCGGAGTATGGCACATCCAATTTGCGGACCGAAAGTCAAAGTTTCTTGACTCGGCGCCACCCGGCACCGTCCAAGGCATTGACTTTTGGTGCTTTTTCGGTTCCGTTGGCAGTGGGCGACGAGAAATTTGCACAAGACGCCAGGGGGCCGCCGCGGGCGATGGAGCCTAATCTCTTTAAATATGTCTGGCGCCATTCCCGGCGTGACCAGGTGGTCATCCTTGTCATCGTCGTGGCCAGCCTGCTGATCTATCTCGTCTCCCTGGAACTGCCCAAACGCATCGTGAACGACGCCATTCAGGGCGGCGCCTTCGAAAATTCGACCACGGCGAGTTTCCTGGAGTTGACCCTGCCCTTGCCGGATTTCCTGGGTGGGCCGGTGCCGCTTTTCGCCGGTTTCGGTCTCGACAATGTCCAGTACCTCTTCGCCCTGTGCTTCTCCTATCTCTTCTTCGTCGTCTTGAACGGCTGGATGAAGCAGCTGGTCAACACGGAAAAGGGGCGCCTGGGCGAGCGCATGTTGCGGCGCCTGCGTTTCGAGCTTTACGACCGGGTGCTGCAATTCCCGCTGCTGCATTTCCGCAAAGTTAAGCAGGCCGAGATCGCCACCATGATCAAGGACGAGGTGGAGCCCCTGGGCGGCTTCATCGGCGACGCCTTCATCACCCCGGCCTATCTTGGTGGCATGGCTGCCACAGCCCTGATCTTCATCTTCATGCAGAACGTCTATATGGGCCTGGTTACCGTCGCCATGCTGGCGGTACAACTCACCATCATCCCGAAACTGCGCGTCAAGATCCTGATGCTGGGCAAGCAGCGGCAGATTACGGCGCGACAGCTGGCGGGACGCATCGCGGAATCGGTCGACGGCGCTGTCGAAATCCACGCCCACGACACCTCGAATTACGAGCGCGCCGACATCGTGGCGCGCCTCGGCAGGATCTTCCAGATCCGCTTTGAGCTCTACAAGCGCAAGTTCCTGGTCAAGTACATCAACAACATGCTGGCCCAGACCACGCCCTTTCTCTATTTCATGATCGGTGGCTATTTCGCGCTCAAGGGTCAGTTCGATGTGGGAACCCTGCTGGCCGTGATCAGCGCCTACAAGGACCTCCCTTCCCCGATCAAGGAACTGATCGACTGGGATCAGCAGCGCCAGGACGTGCAGATCAAATACGACCAGGTGATCGAGCAGTTCTCGCCGCCCGGCATGCTGCCACCCGACCTGCAGTCGGTGGATGCCGATCCCACGATTGCACCTGCACCGCTCTCGGTGCAGCGGGTGGCCTATATCGACGAATCCGGCGGGCGCGTGATCGACGAGGTGAGTTTCGACCTCGCGCCCGGGGAACATGTCGCCATTGTCGGCGGCAACAACAGCGGCAAGGAAGCGCTCGCGGCCCTGATCGGCCGCCTGGTCGCACCCAGTTCGGGGCAGGTCAGTTACGGCGGCCGCGATCTCATGTCATTGCCCGAGGCGGTGACCGGCCGCCGCTTCGCCTATATCGGCGACGAGACCTATCTGCTGCCGCTCTCGCTCATCGACAACCTGCTCTACAGTCTCAAGCATCGACCGGTGCGGCCGCCCGCCTATGCCCATGACGGCCACGCATTGGCGCGGCACGAGAGGTACCTGCTGGAAACGCGGCGGGCCGGCAATCCGGAGCTCGACATTGATGCCGACTGGCTGGATCTGGAAGGTGCCGGGGTGACAGACCGCGACGCATTGGAAGCGCGGTTGGGCGAGCTGCTCAGCCTGGTCGAGCTGGATGACGATGTCTATCAGTTCGGCCTGCGCGGCCGGATCGATCCGACTCTGGCCCATGAAAACGGGCATGGCCGCGACCTGGGCGCCCTGTTCCTGCGGGCGCGCGCGGCGATGCATGAACGCCTCCTCGAGCCCGGCCTTGCCATGCTGGTGGAGCCGTTCGATCCCGATCGCTACAACCGCAACATGACGGTAGCCGAAAACGTGCTGTTCGGCACCGCCACCAAGCCCGAATTCGCAGCCGGGACGCTTGGCGAGAATGCCTACTTCGCGGCCATCCTGACGCAATCCGGCGTCGCCGACGATCTCGTGCAGCTCGGCACCAAGATCGCCGGCACCATGGTCGAGCTGTTTGCCGATCTACCCGCCGGACACCCCTTCTTCGAGCAGTTCAGCTTCATCTCCGCCGAAGACCTGCCGCTCTATCAGCAATTGGTAACCCGGCTGCAGAAGGGCGGCAGCCAGGGCGCCTCCCCCGAAGACAGGAAACGCCTCATTGCGCTGACCTTTCCCTATATCGAGGCGCGCCACCGCCTGGGGCTGATCGACGACGCGGTCGAGAACCGCCTGCTGGTGGCCCGCCGCGCCTTCCGCGACGACCTGCCGAAGGCCCATGCCGACGCCATCGAATTCTACGATCCGGAGCGCTACAACACCGCTGCCTCGGTGCAGGACAACATCCTCTTCGGCCGTCTGGTCTTCGGCCAGGCACAATCGGCACAGAAGGTCGGCGCCGTCCTGTCCGAGGTCATCGAGAACCTGGGCTTGAAGCCCCGGGTCATTGCCGTCGGCCTTGGCTACAATGTTGGCGCCGCCGGCAAGAAACTCGCCATCGCCCAACGCCAGAAGGTGGGAATCATCCGCGCCTTGCTGAAACGGCCGCAGCTTGTCATTCTCAACAATACTGTCTCGGCCTTCGACGAGCCGAGCCAGCGCCGGCTGATCCAGCGGGTTCGGGACGATCTGCGTGATGCCGCGGTGATCTGCGTCACCAATACCCCGGCGCTGGCGCGCAGCTTCGACCGCGTCGCCGTGATGGTGAACGGGCGCATTGCCGAATTCGGCAGACCGTCGGAACTCGACCGACCGGACTCGCGATTCCGGGCCCTCGGCGAGGCGGTGTCGTAATCATGTGGAAATGGCAGCCTGGACGGCGGCTGCCGCACGTTCTTCGGCACATATCATCGGGATGGATGAGATGAGTATTCAGGAAGATGTCGAGGCGCTGAAGCGCATCCCCCTTTTCGCCAAGGTCGAACCGGCGAAGCTGAAACTGATGGCCTTTGCCAGCGAGCGGGCGCAGTACCAGGCGGGCGACCTGCTGTTCAACCAGGGCGACGCCGCCGACGCGGCCTATATCGTCTTGGCCGGCGGCGCCAACATTCTGGTGGAAACGCCGAACGGGCCACTCAAGGTGGCTGATGTCGGCCCTGGCGCTTTCGTCGGCGAGATCGGTATTCTATGCGACGTGCCGCGCACGGCTACCGTCCGCGCCACCGAACCGACCACCACGCTGAAAATCACCAAGGAGCTGTTCTTCCGCATGGTTACCGATTTTCCCTCGATCGGGATCGAGGTCATGCGCGTACTGGCACAGCGTATCGAGCATATGAACGTACAACTGCGCGAAGCCGTGGCGGCCCGCAAGTGAAGACCGCAGCGTGAGCCGCCTTGACAGTTTCATTCGCCGACTTGAGGCACAGCGCCTTTGCCTCGGCTTCGGCGTGGAGCGGAGTGCTGGCCTGGCCGGCGTGGTGTTGGAACTCGGCCTCGGCAATGGTCGAACCTTCGACCACCTCAGGGAGATCTGCCGCGGGCGCGATATCTATGTCTTCGAGCGCCAGGTGGCGGCGCATCCCGATTGCATCCCGGCGGCCGACCGCCTGTTTCTGGGTGACTTTGCCGAGACCCTGCCACGGGCTTTGTTGCAGCTTGGGCCGGGCGCCGCCTGTTTCGTCCACGTCGATCTGGGCAGCGGCGACGCCACGGCGAGCCGCGCCCTCGCGGACAGTATCGCACCTCACGTCGCAGCCCTGATGACGCCAGGCGCGGTACTGGTGAGCGATCAGCCGATGAGCGATTCCAACCTGCGCCCCCTGCCCCTGCCCGCCGGCGTGAAGCCGGGCCGCTATTTCATGGCCGAGCGCATGGCATGAGGACGCTGGTTCGAGCGCCGCTGGGGTGGCGCACCAATCCCGTGCCGCTGGCCGGCATTCGCTGCTAGGATAAACGGGCCCGGCGCCGGCGCCCCAGATATGAACCATCTCGGATGAAGACATGGCCTCAGGATTGAACAAGATGGCATCATTGGCCGCGGGCCTGCTGGCAATCGCGGCGGCCAGCGTGATGGCGACGCCCGTGGCCCTGGCCAAGACGACGGATGATCGTGTTGCCGAGGAGCGCCTGAAAGGAACGCCGATGGGTGCCATCGGCATGGTGCTGCGCCTCGACGGCGACGGTGCCGAGGCCGGCACCGCCTTCCTGGTTTCCCCCTGTCATATCCTCACCGCCGCGCATGTGGTGGCCGGTCGCGACGGCATCTCCGAGAGCCAGGTGCTGCTGTTCTTCGCCGGCAGCGGGAATCTCGGACCCCGGGAGCTGCGCGCCGACTTCTTCGGGGCGCTTTCGCCGGCGCGCCCCCTGGTCTGGGGCGACTATCGGGAAGGCGATACCGGCAGCACTGCGGAGCGGATCGCAGCCTTCCGCAGCAACAGCTGGAATGACTGGGCCCTCCTGAAGCTCGATCGCTGCGTGGGCGACGAGGGGTTCGGCTATCTCGGCTTGCTGCCGATCACCACCGGGGATTTCATGCGACAGGGCGGCAGGCGCGCTGTCACCGCCGTCGGCATGCCGGCCGACCGCGCCAACGACACCCTGACGGTAGATCCCGCCTGCACCCTGCTGGGACAGGTGGAGGCGGCCGGCTGGCAGCACGACTGCACCACCATGCCTGGAAACTCCGGCGGCCCGGTTCTGGCCGCGCGCAACGAGCCTGGCGAGAAATGGCCGCGCGTTCTCGCCATCACGGTCGCCAGCGTCGCCGCGGCGGAGAGCGACCACGGCGGGATGACGCCACAATTGATCGACCCGGTGGCGCCCAACTATTTCGATCTTCTGGCGACGGCGGTGCCGGTATCGGCCTTCCTGCCCGAAATCGTGCCCTATCTGCCGGAGGATTCCCGGATCGCCGCCTACCTTGCCCAACACAGGGACGACCTGGCTACCGGCGATCGCGGCTATGACGTCGAGGAGCCGGGACCGGCAATCGAGGACATCTCGCTGGCGCTTGAGCGTCAGGCCAACGATCCCATGCTGTTGATGCGCCGCGGTCAATGGCATCAAGCGGCTGATGACCAGGTGGCGGCGCTCGCCGACTATGACGCGGCGCTCCAGGCGGATCCCAATTTTTCCCCGGCCCTGCGCGGGCGCGCCCTGCTGCGTGCCGCGCGCGACGACAAGATGCAAGACGACGCCGCGTTGGCCAAGGCCGATCTCGACCGCCTGATCGCCCGCTTTCCGGATCTCGCAGATTTGCGCATCGAACGCGGCGGACTGCTTTCCGGCAGCTACGATTTCGCCCCGGCAATCCTGGATTTCGACGCCGTGCTGAAGGCCGAGCCGACCAATGCACTGGCGCTGCTCTCGCGCGCGCATGCCCGCCTGGAACTGGGCGACATCAAGGGCGCCGGCGCCGATTACGATGCGGCGGTGGCGGCAAGGTCGGATTTCGGTTTTGTCTACGTGCAGCGGGCACACTATCTGGCCCGGATCGAGCGGATTGAGGCGGCCTTCGCCGATATCGAGCGGGCGCTGGAAATCGAGCCGGACATGCCCTCGGCGATCAATGCCCGGGCGATCATCTATCTCCACGGCGGCGATGCCGACGTGGCGCTGGTGGAATCGGACCGCGCGGTGACGCTCGACCCGGAAAGCGGCCCCGCCGTGGCCCTGCGCGGGTCGATCAAGCATGTTCTGGGCGATCTCGAAGGCGCCATCGCGGACTACCGCCGGGCCAGCGAGCTTGACCCCAGCGAGCCTTTCGATGCCATGCTGCTGTTCATCGCCCTCGGCGAAGCGGGCCGCGCCGAGGAAGGCCGCGCCGAGCTCCGGAAGCTGCTGGCCCGCTGGCCGGCCGACGAATGGCCGGCACCGCTTGCCCGCCACCTGCTGGGTGAGATGGACGCGGCAGCCCTCAAGGAGCGCGCCGCGATCGGCAACGATATCCTGCGCGCCTATCAGGAATTCGACCGGCACTTCTATCTCGGCATTGCGGCCCTGATCGCTGGCGACGAGAAAACCGCACGCGCGCTGCTTGAGCAGGCGGTCAAGATGGACCTCAGCCAGTTCCTCGAATTCGATATCGCGCGGGCCTATCTGGAGCGGCTGGGCGGGCCGGCCTATCTCAAGAAAGGCAGCTAGGCCGGCGTTACCGCCGCTGCTCGAAACCCATGAGCACGTTGACGGTATTGACCCCGAGGGCCTCCACGGCATAGCCGCCTTCCATCACGAACAGGGTCGGCAGTTCGGTCCAGGCGATACGGTCGCCGAGGCGGAAGTAGTCGTCGTGCTTCAGCTTGAAGCGCGAGATTGGGTCGTCCTCGAAAGTGTCGAGGCCGAGGGAGATTACCAGCGCGTCGGGTGAATACTGCCGGATCCGCTTCAAGGCCACTTCCAGTGCCTCGGCGTAGTGCGCCCAATCGGTGCCCCAGGGCAGCGGCAGGTTGAGGTGATAGCCTTCGCCGACACCGGCACCCATCTCGTCGGCGTAACCGAGGAAATACGGGAACTCCTGTTTCGGATCGGCATGCAGCGAGACGGTCAGCACGTCGTCGCGAGCGTAGAACATCTGCTGCGTGCCGTTGCCGTGATGGTAATCGACATCGAGAATGGCCACGCGCCTGGCGCCCTGGTCGAGGAAGGCCTGCGCCGCGACCCCGGCATTGTTGAGGAAACAGTAACCGCCGTAGAAATCACTGCCGGCATGATGTCCCGGCGGCCGGCAGAGGGCAAAGGCGGCGCGTTCGCCGGTGGCCACCAGTTTCTGCGCGGTCAGGGCCACGTTGGCCGAGGCAAGCACCGCGCGCCAGGTGCCGGACATGATCGGCGTTCCGGCATCGATGGCGTAATAGCCGAGCTTGCCGTCGATCGACTCCGACAGGCGCCGCCCCAGCCCCGGCACCGGCCAGACATGGGGCAGGGCGTCGAAGGTCCGCCCGGTCGCCGCCCATTCGTCCCACGCCGTCTGCAGGAAGGAAACCAGGCCCGCATCGTGCACGCGCAGGATCGGATCGAGGCCGAATTCCCGCGCCGGCAGCACCTCGCCAAGCTGGGTCGCGCGCACCCGGTCGATCACGATTTCCGCCCGCCGCGGAATCTCGTTCACCGGCACGAACTGACCCTCGATCAGTTCGCTGCGCCCGTCCTGCAAGCGGTGGTCCTCGCTGAAGACCGTTCTCATCTCATTGCTCTTTCCGATCCACGCCTTTGTCCAACGCCCGGCGGCATCAGAGGTCCGGCCGTGTCCGGCGCGTGCCGTACCAGCCGCCAAGCGCGGTCTCGAAGGCGATGCCGGCGCGGAACACATCGGCGTCGGCATAAGTCCGGCCGACAATCTGGATCGAGGTCGGCACGCCATTGCCGGCATGACCCGTCGGCACGGCCAGAACCGGGCAGCGCGACAGCGTGTTGAACGGCGGCGTCATGCACCAGGCCAGCACCTTGGGCAGCGACGAGATCTTGCCGTTGATCCGCACCTCGTCCTTGTTCTCGTCGAAATCCGCCTTGACCGCCGGCAGCGCGTTGGTCGGGCAGATGAAGACATCGTATTTCTCCATCATCGGCCCGAAGGTCTGGTACATGCGCACCGCGCCTTCCATCGACTTGAAGAAATCGGCGGCCGAGGATTTAGCACCCTTGCGGGCGAAATTGCGGGCGTAGGTGGTCATGATCTTGGCGTGCTTCTTCGCCGTCAGCGCCAGCTGGGTTCCGAACAAATGGTTGAGATGGCGCATTGGCGTGTCGATGGTATCGCGGTTCCAGCCGAGATCCACCTCCTCGACGGTGGCGCCCAGGCTCTTGAACACCCGCAGCGCCCTTTTCATGTTGGCGGCGACCTCCGCATCGACTTCGTAGATGCCGAGGTCGTAGGAATAGGCGATTTTCCACCCCTTGATCGGCTTGTAGTCGGTGGGCAGGCGCAGTTTCGGCCGCAGCGAGGCGATGTCGGTCGGGCTCGGCCCGCACATCACGTTCTGCAGGAGAATGGCATCCTGGATCGAGCGTGCCATCGGCCCGGTGTGGCAATAGGGATCGAGATTGAAGGGCGGATCGTCCGGGTTGCGGCCATAGGGCGGCTTGTAACCCACCACCCCGCAGGCCCCAGCGGGAATCCGAATCGAGCCGCCGATATCGGAGCCTGTCGCCAGCGGCGCCGTGCCGGCGGCAAGCGATGCGCCCGACCCACCCGATGAACCGCCGGGCGTGAAGCGCCGGTTCCACGGGTTGCGCGTCACACCCCACAGGCGCGAATGCGTGTAGGAGGCGCAGGAAAATTCCGGCGTCGCCGTGCGGGCATGCACAATGCCGCCCGCCTTCATGATGCGTTCGTTGTTGGGCGAGGTCGTCTTGGGAATGAACTTGCCGGTGGTCAGCGACCCGTAGGAAGTCGGCTTGCCGGCAATCCAGCTCTCGTCCTTGACCGCGATCGGCAAGCCTTCCAGCGGACCGACCCGACCGTCCCGCTTCATGAACTTGGCTTCCGCCGCCTTGGCAAGGTCCATCGCCTCGTCGTAATGGGTGAAGGTGAAGGCGTTGATCTTGGGCTGTACCTTCTCGGCGCGTTCGATCACCGCGGCCATGTACTCCACCGGCGACAGCTTGCGCTTGCGGAACAGCGTCGAGATCTCCGTCGCCGTCTTGTAGACCAGATCGTCGTTAGCCATCGTCTCCCCCTCGAATCAATTCCGGTGCAGTGCGAGCTTGATCGCGTTCAAGGCGGCCAGCGTCTCCTTGAGCAGCGCATTGTTGCGGAAGTCAGGCCAGGACGACAGCTTGACCGCCGTAAAATCATGCGCCGGATCGCTGTAGATCAGCTGGCCGAACACGCCGCGGCAGAGCAGCACCGGCGTCCGGTGATCCTCATGCCAGAACTGGCGGGCATAGGCACCGTGCGGCGTGGCGATGCGATAATCGCCGGTGAACTTCGCATGATCTCCATGGCGGCAGCCGCGCACCCATTCGGAAGCCACGATCTGGCGATCGTTGAACAGCCCGTCCCGGGTCAGCATCTCGCCGAAGCGCGCATAGTCGCGCAGGGTCGCATTGAAGCCACCATCGGCGAGGCCATAGCCGGATTCGTCAACCGTGTAATTGGCGCTCTCCTCCGCCCCCAGCGGCTGCCACAGATCGCGGCTGACCAGTTCTGGCAGGCGCAGGCCGGAGACGCGCTCCAGCGCGAAGGCCAGCACGTCGGTCTCGATCGAGCGATAGGAGAACCTTGCCCCATGCTCGGCCTCCTGCTTCGTCAGGGTCAGCACGACATCCCACACGGTGCGCGGCCAGTCGCGGCCGTCATTCTCCGGCCGCGGCCGCCAGCCGCCGGCAACATCGATCTTGGCGATGTCGGAAAAGGGGTCGGTATATGTCTCGTCGAAGGCGACGCCGGAGGTCATGTCGAGGATTTGGCGGATGGTCGCTCCGCGATAGGCCGTGGCGGCAAGCTCCGGCAGATAGGCGGTCACCGGGGCGTCCGGGTCCATCCATCCGCGCCCGACGAAGATGCCGACCAGGATCCCGATCAGCGATTTCCCCACCGACTGCGAAAGATGCAGCGAACGCTCGGTCATGCCGTTCATGTAGCGCTCGAAGACGACGGCGCCGCGGTGGAGCACGATGAAGCCATCGGTATAGGTCTCGTCGAGGAACCGGGCGATGGTGCGCGCGCCGCTCTCGCCAACATAAGCGAGGTCATCAAGACTGTGCGTTGCCCGGGGCAGCGGGCGCGCCGGGCCGTGGCCGCGCCAGACTTCTGCCGTCGGGATCATCTCGCGCACATGCTGGAACGACCAGCGGTTCCAGGGCGCCCGATCCCAGCCGTCGCGCGGCGGCGAGACGAGATGGCTGTGGTCAACCATGGCAGAGTTCCCGCTTGATCGCGTGGGCGGCGGCATTGGCCTCGAGGGACTGCTTGTCGTCGAGAAAGTCGGGCCAGGAAGAGAGTTTCGCGATCACGAAATCATGCGCCGGATCGCTGTAGATCCATTGCCCGAACACGCCCAGGCATTCCAGTACCGGCTTTTCGTGATCCTCGATCCAGAACTGGTTGTGATAGGCACCCTTGGGCATCGTCGCGCGGTAATCCTTGCCGAAGAGCGCGTGATTGCCACGCCTCGTCTCCTGCACCCATGAAGCCGGCACGATCTGGCGGTCGTTGAAGAATCCATCCTGGGCGATCATCTGGCCGAAGCGCGCATAGTCCCGCAGGCAGGCATTGAGCCCGCCATCCGCCAGCGCATAGCCGGTTGGGTCAACTGTGTAGTAGGCGTTTTCCTCCATGCCCATCGGCTGCCAGATCTCGCGACTGAGCAGTTCGGGCAGGCGCAGGCCGGTGATGCGTTCCAGGGTAAAGGCCAGCACGTCGGTCTCGATCGAGCGGTAGAGGAAGCGGCTGCCGTGCTCGGCCTCCCTGGTCTTCAGCGACAGCACCTGCTGCCACATCGAGCCCGGCCAATCGCGGGTATCCCCCACTGGTTTCGATTTCCAGCCGGAGGCGACGTCGGTGCGGCCGACATCGGAATAGGGATCTGTGTAGGTCTCGTCATAGGCGACGCCGGAGCCCATGTCGAGGATGTGCTGGATCAGCGCGCCGTCATAGGCGGTGGCCTTCAATTCAGGCAAATACTGCGTGACCGGCCGCTGCGGGTCGATCAGGCCGCGCCCGGCCAGGATGCCGACCAGCGCGCCGGTGAAGGATTTCGCCACCGATTGGGAGAGATGCGCCGAGCGCTCGGTCATGCCGTTCATGTAGCGCTCGAAGACGATCGCCCCGCGGTGCAGCACGACGAAGCCGTCGGTGAAGGAATGATCGAGGAAGTCGGCGATCGACACGTCGCCGCGGGCGCATGTGAAACGGAGGCCATCAAGGGCCTGCGGCCGGCGCGGCAGTTCCGCCACGGGGCCGGTGCCGCGCCACACTTCGGCGCTGGGCAGGATCTCCCTGAGATGCTGGAACGACCAGCGGTTCCAGGGGGCGCGATCCCAATCCTCGCGCGGAACATCGCCGCGTGTGATGGGTTTCTCTTGCGATATGTTGCTCATGGCAGAAAAAACCCCGGCAGCCTGGGCGGCTGCCGGGGCTCTGTCGGCTTACTTCTGCAGCTCGGTCCAGATCTTGGTATAGATCTCGATCGCTTCGGGCGAGCAGATGTTGAACGTACCCTTGCTGGCGAACTCATCCGGGATGACGATCTCCGGTGCCGTCGACATGTCCGCTGGCATGAACGCGTCCGAGCCCTTGATGCCGTTGGCATAGCGGGCAAAGGCCGAAATCAGCGCGGCATTTTCCGGATCCATGATGAAGTTCTGGAAAAGCTTGGCGTTCTCGACGTTCTTGGCGTCCTTCAGCACGGCGACCGAGTCCATCCACATCGGGAAGCCATCCTTGGGATAGCCATAGGCGATATTGGAGTTCGCGAGACGCATGCGGAAGGTCGAACCGTTCCAGTTCACACCCGCCCACATGTCTTCCTTGGCGAACTTCTCGATATTGCCGTAGTCGAGGCCGAGCCATTTCGGCTTGGCTTCCAGCAGCTTGTCACGGACCTTTTTCAGTACTTCGAGGTCGGTGGTGCAAGGCTGGCCGCCCATATAGGGGATGGCGATTGACATGACGTCCATCATTTCCGGCACGACGTTGATCTTGCCGACCAACTCTTCCGGCGGATCCATGAAGATCGCGGCGGTGTTGATGTCGCCCTTGTAGTATTTGGTGTTCACGACCACGCCGGTGGTGCCCCACTGCCAGGGAACCGTGTAGTGACGGCCGGGATCCCAGCTCACATCGACCCAGCGCTCGTCGACGTTCTTGAAGTTCTCCATCTGGTCGGGGCGGCTTTCCATCAGGAGGCCTTCCTCGATAAAGATGCCGACATGGCTGTGCGATGGCACCACGAGATCGAAGCCATGGCCGCCAGCCTTGATCTTGGCCAGCGCCGTGTCGTTCGAATCGTAGTCGGTGATCGTCACCTTGACGTTATAGGTTTCCTCGAACTTCTTGATCAGGTCCGGGTTGGTATAGTTGCCCCAGTTGTAGAGGTTGAGTTCGCCTTCGGCCATGGCCGGGGCGGCCATTGCCATCAAGGCAATTGCTGCAGCGGCGCCATACAATTTGTTCTTCATGAGTCCACTCCCTGTTTCACACCCGTTGCCACCTCAGTTCTTCTTCCGGGTCATGAAGAAGAACAATGCCACGACCATGACGGAGATGCCGAGGAACACGGTCGAAATGGCGTTCATTTCCGGCGTCACGATGCGGCGAAGCTGTCCCAGCATATAGGTCGGGAGCGTGTCCTGTCCCGCCGATTTCACGAATTCGGTAATCACAACATCGTCAAGCGAGATGACGAAGGCCAGCATCAGTCCCGCGACGATGCCGGGCCAGAGCAGGGGAAACGTCACCCGCCGGAAGGCCCGCCAGGGGGTGGCGTAGAGATCGGCGGCGGCGATCTCCAGCGTGGCGTCCATGCTCTCCAGACGCGCCCGGATCGGCAGATAGGCGAAGGGGATGCAAAAGGCGGTGTGCGCCGCCACCAGATAGGCGATTCCGGTATAGCCGGTCGCCACCTTGATCGAGGCAAAGAAGATCAGCAGCGCCACCGCGGTGACGATCTCGGGCACCATCAGCGGCGTGTTGATGGCAGCGAAGATCGCGGTCAGGCCTCGGTAGGGCCGCGTCCTGGTCGTCGCCAGCGCCGCCATGGTGGCGAAGATGGTGGCCAGCACCGCCGCGATGCTGGCGATCTTCAGCGACAGCAGGGCGGATTCCTGCACCTGCTCGTTCGCGGCCGCCCGTTCGTACCAGCGCCAGGAGAAGCCCTCCCAGATGGCGACCGAGGTGCCGTCGTTGAAGGAATATATCATCAGCGTCAGGATCGGCGCATAGAGCATGACGAAGCAGACCAGGGCGATGGTCGCGAAGCCGGTCTGGCGCCGGACGGAGAAGGTTGCCTTAGCCATGGGCGCCACCCTGCCGCGAGGTCTTGCGAACATAAACCAGCAGCGCCACCATCACGATACACAGCAGGGTCATCGAAAGAGCGGCACCGAGCGGCCAGTTGCGGCCCTGGCCGAACTGCAGTTCAATGAGATTGCCCAGCATCAGGCTCTTGCCGCCGCCCAGCACCCGGGGCGTCACATAAGCGCCGAGCGAGGGAATGAAGACCAGGATCGAGCCTGCGATGATGCCCGGCTTGACCAGCGGGATGATCACCCGACGCAGCACCTGCAACCGCGTGGCATAGAGATCGTAGCCGGCCTCGACCAGGCGGAAGTCGAGCTTTTCCATAGAGGCGTAAAGCGGCAGCACCATCAGCGGCAGAAAGACGTAAAGCATGCCCATCATGATGGCGAAATCGGTGAACATCATCTGGATCGGGGCGTCGATGATGCCGACCCAGAGCAGCAGCGAATTGACGATACCCTCGTTGCGGATCACTTCCTGGATCGCAAAGGTGCGGATCAGCAGGTTGGTCCAGAACGGGATGGTGATCAGGAACAGCCATAACTCGCGGGTGCGCTCCGGCCGCGTGGCGATGAAATAGGCGGTCGGAAATCCGAAGATGAGCGCCAGCACCGTGGTGCCCATGGAAAGCTTGACCGAACGCCAGAAGATCGACAGATGCGCATCGGCGAATTGCAGCGTGTCGTCGAAGATGTCGCGCTGCAGGATGACGTTGAACCAGGCATCGGTCGAGAACTGCCAGAAGACGCCGCCATTGGGGTTCTTCTGCAAAAAGGAATAGACCAGCACGATCAGCAGCGGCCCGATCGAGGCCACCGCCAGGGTAATGAGGGCAGGCGCCGAGAGCAGCCAGCGGGTGCGGGTCTCGCGCCGCTCGAAGGCGGCGGCTGCCTCGGCGGCGCTCACATGCGTGCCGCCGCGTTGAGATTGGGTTCCGGAAATGGCCATGATGCGCTCAGTCCCTCAGGATCTGCATGGCTTCAGGCGCGATAGTGAGACCGACCACATCGCCTACCTGCAGGATTTCCTGGTGGCCGCGCCGGTTCTGCACCCGCACAGTGACAGACTGACCGGAATCGAGTCCGACATGGAAGGTGGTGTCGGTGCCAAAATAGACGATGTTATCGACCTTGCCCTTGAGGTGCGTCTCGCCATCGGCGCGGACCAGGTCGATCCGCTCGGGGCGGATCGCCAGGGTGACGCGGCTGCCCACCCCGGCATTGCTTGCCAGCTTGTGCGAGACTGCGACACCGGACGGCAGGCGGATCCTGCCATCCTCGCCGATCCGCTCGATCACTTCCGCTTCGATGAAATTGGTCTCACCGATGAAATCGGCCACGAAGCGATCGGCGGGACGCTCATAAATCTCGTCGGGTGAGCCGATCTGCAGGATGTTGCCCTGCGACATGACCGCGATGCGGTCCGACATGGTCAACGCTTCTTCCTGGTCGTGGGTGACGAAGATGAAGGTGATGCCGGTTTCGTGCTGCATGCGCTTCAATTCGAGCTGCATGTCCTTCCTGAGCTTGTAATCCAGGGCCGAGAGCGGTTCGTCGAGCAGCAGCACCTTGGGGCGGGGGGCCAGCGCCCGGGCCAGCGCCACGCGCTGCTGCTGGCCGCCGGAGATCTGGCTGGTCTTGCGATGTTTCAACTCTTCCATGCGCACCAGGCGCAGCATCGCATCCACGGTCTGCTGCACCTCGGTCTTGGGCTTGCCCAGCATCTCAAGGCCAAAGCCGATATTCTCCGCCACCGACATGTGCGGGAAGAGCGCGTAGTTCTGGAAGACCGTATTGACCGGGCGTTTGAAGGGCGGCAGGTGCGCCACCTCCTCGCCTTCGAGCAGGATGCTGCCCTCGGTCGGCATCTCGAATCCCGCGATCAGGCGCAGCAGGGTGGTCTTGCCGCAGCCCGATGGTCCCAGCAGGGTGAAGAACTCGTTCTGGCGGATGGTGACCGACACATTGTCGAGGGCACGCACCTCGCCCACGCCGGCACCGAATATCTTGCTTACGTTCTTGGCCTCGACAGCAGCAGCAGCAGTCGACACGATCTACGCCCCCATGCCTCATTGGCGCCATCCACCCCTGAAATACAAAGGCTTGGCCTCTTTGGCGGCCAGGATTTTGCGCGTCGACAGCTTAGGCAATCGGTGGCGAAGGTCAATCGCGGCGTGGCAGAAAAATGAAACTGCCTGCCGAAACATTCATTTTGGGACAGATGGGCCTGATTCCGACATCCATTGACAGAACGTCGCTGCGCAGGATTCTTGCGCGTTGAATTATACGACGAACGGGAGATCCGCATCCAGCCAGCAGCCTGTTCTGGTTAACGGCCTGCGGAGCGGCTGATGCCTCGGCAGCGAACGGCGGTATGTGTGCCGTTCAGGTTCATTTTCGGGCGCGCGCTTTTTCCACGGCGCTGATAGATTGCGCCGCGATTGGATGGGCACCGGCCGCCCGCTAGCTCAACCCACCCCGTCATGCCGGCCGGCATGACCATCTGGCATGCAAGATGAGTTCGAACCGCACCAAGATCCGCCGCCAACTGCCGCCGCTCAACGCCCTGCGCGCCTTCGAAGCAGTGGCCCGGTTCCTCAGCTTCACCAAGGCTGCCGACGAATTGCTGGTCACGCAGAGCGCCGTCAGCCGCCAGGTGAAGAACCTGGAGGACATTCTCGGCGTCGCCCTGATCCTCCGGAAGGCACAGCTGGAACTGACCGAGGAAGGCAAGCGCCTGCTGCCGGTCCTCACCGACAGTTTTGACCGAATGGATCAGGTGATCGGTTCGTTCCGCCGGCAGTCCAAGAAGCCGCCCCTAAGCCTCGCCGTTCCGCCCACCTTCGCCCGACGCATCCTGCTGCCGCGCCTGCCGGAATTCCAGGCGATGCATCCGGATCTTGAAATCCGCATCGAGACGCCACCGGTCAATCCCGATTTCCGCAATTCCGGCCATGACATCGCCATCCTGTTCGGCGAGACGGAAGCGGACGGGCTGGTCGCGGATGTGCTGATGCGCGAACGTTCCGGACCACTTGCGGCACCCAGCCTGATCGCAAAGTCGAACTGGCCCGACCTCCGCACCATGATCGCCAAGGCGCCCCTGCTGCATGTCCGCCAGGGGAACGATTCCTGGTTCGATTGGCGCCTGCTCGCCCGCCAGTTGGGTTTCGCCGGCCTGCCGGTCGAGCGCGGGCTGGTGGTGGAGACCGCCGACCAGGCGGTGCAGGCCGCCATTGCCGGGGGCGGCGTCACCGAGGTCGATTACCGTCTCTGCCAGGAAGAGATCGCCGACGGGCGCCTGGTGGCACCCTTCGACATCAGCATGCTGACCGGGCGCACCTATACGATGGTCTGCCGGCCCGACGAAACCGAACTGGCGCGCATCGCCGCCTTCCGCGCCTGGGCGATTTCGGCCCTCGCCGAACAGCCGGATTCCGACCAGCCCGGGAACGGCGTCGACGATGCTGCGCGTGAATCCGACGCCACCGAAGCCGGGGCATGAAGGCCGAGGAAATCCAGGCCCGCCTGCTCTATCGCGACGGCCTCGTTCTCATCCTCGACAAGCCGGCGGGAATGCCGGTCCATGGCGGTCCCGGCGGCGGCGACAATCTCGAGCGTCATTTCGCGCATCTGCGTTTCGGCCTGCCCAAGGCCCCGGCCCTCGCCCATCGCCTCGACCGCGACACCTCCGGTTGCCTGGCCCTTGGGCGCCAGCACAAGGGCCTCTCGCGCCTCGGCAAGCTGTTCCAGGAAGGGCGGGTCGAAAAGACCTATTGGGCGGTGACCGCCGCCGCCCCGCCGACGGCATCCGGCACCATCGATGCGCCGTTGAAGAAGCTCACCACCCGTGCCGGCGGCTGGCGCATGGTGGTGACCGACCCCGACGATCCGGAGGGGCAAAAATCCATTACCGATTACCGGGTCCTGGGCCAGGCGGACGGGCTCTGCTGGCTGGAACTTAGGCCGCGCACGGGGCGGACACACCAGATCCGGGTCCATCTCGCCCATCTCGGCTGCCCCATCCTGGGCGAGCCGCAATATCTGCCACCCCATTCGCCCAAGCCGACCCAGCCCCTGCACCTCCATGCCCGCGCCCTGGTGCTGCCGCTCTATCCCAAAAAGGACCCGATCCGCGCCGAAGCGCCGCCGCCGCCCCATATGCTGGCCGCCCTCCGGGCCTGCGGCTATGCGGGCTGACCTGCCCCGCCTGGGGGCTATGCGTCAACTGGCTGAAAACGCGCAATTTTTGCAATGAAGCCCGGCCCCTCCCTGGCCTAGTATCGCCACCCGTGATCGCCCCTTTCGGACCTTCCGTGATGACCGCAGCCGCCGATACCGCCCGACCCAGCCCGGTTTTTCAGGCCAACATCGCCATCGGCGTCGCCGGCGCCCTGATCGCGGTCGGTTTCTGGGGCGGCTGGATCGTGCTGACCCGCCTCAGCGTCACCACGGCGTTCTCGCCGGACGACATCGTCTTTCTGCGGTTCCTGATCAGCGCCGTCCTGCTGCTTCCCGTCCTGTGGCTGCGGCGCGGGCAGTTGCGCCGCGCCAACTGGCCGCAATACGCCTTCATGATCCTGGGTGCCGGCGCCCCATATATGCTGGTCGCCGCCCATTCCATGCAGCATGCCCCGGCCGCCCATGTCGGCGTGCTCATGCCCGGGACCATGCCGCTTTTCGTCGCCCTCTACGGCCTGTTGTTGTTCGGCGAGCGCCTTGGAAAATGGCGCTATCTCGGCCTCGGCCTGATCGTTCTCGGCGACATCGCCGTGGGTGGATTCGGCATCTTCCACATCCTGGAAAACGATCTGGGCCATGCCTGGGTGGGTTACCTGCTGATGCTGCTGGCAGCCGCCATGTGGGCAGCCTTCACCCAGGCGCAGAAGCGCTCCGCCCTCGATCCCTGGCTTGCCACCGCCGTGGTGGCGGTGGGCTCGTTTCTGGGCTTTGCCCCCTATTATCTCCTTACCTCCGGCCTCGCGGTCTTCGACCTGCCCTGGAGCGAGATCGCCCTCCATGGCCTCTACCAGGCCGTGGCCTCGGGCATTCTGGCCCTGGCCGCCTATGGGGTCGCCATCCAGCATCTGGGGGCACAGCGCGCCGCCGCCTTTTCCTCCCTGGTCCCGGCCCTGGGTGCCCTCCTCGCCATTCCGATCCTGGGCGAATTCCCGGATCTCGCCGCCTGGTTCGGCATCGCCACGGTAACCCTGGGCCTGATGCTGGCCACCGGCGCCATCGGCCCCCGCAGCAGCTGACCCTGCGAAACTGACG
>JAEUKV010000086.1 GCA_016794165.1 Rhodospirillaceae bacterium | reverse complement strand
CCTGAGAATTTCTGCCGTCCCGCCGTCGATCCGATGCTTCGGTCCATTGCAAAGGTTTACGGTGCCAAGACTTTGTTTGTCATGCTTACGGGAATGGGGCAGGATGGCTTGAAGGGGGCTGCGGAACTTACCAATGCTGGGGGAACGGTGATCGCTCAAGACGAACAGAGTTCGGTTGTCTGGGGTATGCCCGGCGCGGTCGCAACTGCGGGCCTGTGTTCCGCCGTCATGCCTTTGACGGAGATCGGACCTTTCGTCAAAAAGGCGATTGCCCGAAGCGTGGCATGAGGCGAACGTCGATGACGATCACAGACTTCGACTTCATCTGTCAGATCCTGAAAACGCGGTCCGGCCTCGTGTTGACCAACGACAAGGCATACCTGCTCGAAAGCCGGCTGCTGCCGGTTGCGCGCAAGTGGAAGCTGGCCACCTTCGACGATCTGGTGCGCCTGATCCGCAGCAAGAGTGACGAGGCGGTGATCCGCGACGTGGTCGAGGCCATGACCACGAATGAATCCTTCTTTTTCCGCGATACCAAGCCGTTCGACCAGTTCAAGCAGATCTGCCTGCCGGCGATGATGAAGGCGCGGGCCGGCAACAAGACGCTCCGCATCTGGTCCGCGGCCTGCTCCTCTGGCCAGGAAGCCTATTCGCTCGCCATGATCCTGACCGAGATGGGTGCGCAGCTCAGCGGATGGAAGATTGAGATCGTCGGTACGGACCTATCCAACGAGATCCTGCAGCGCGCCAAGGATGGTCTCTATTCGCAGTTCGAGGTTCAGCGCGGCCTGCCCATCACGCTGCTGGTGAAATACTTCCAGCAGACCGGCGACCGCTGGAAGATTTCCGACAAGATCCGACAAATGGTGAATTTCCGCGAGTGGAACCTCCTGAACGACCCAGCGCCACTCGGCAAGTTCGACATCGTGTTCTGCCGCAATGTGCTGATCTATTTCGACCAGCCGACCAAGGCCAAGGTCCTGGCAGGGATCTCCAAGCAGATGCCGGAGGACGGCTATCTGTTTCTGGGTGGCGCCGAGACCGTGCTTGGGATATCCGACAAGTTCCAGCTTCTGCCCGGCCAGCGCGGCATCTATGGCCTGACCGGTGGCATCAAGACACCGCAATCGCTGACCCCCCCGGGCTTCGCCACGCCGCGAAAATAGGGCCTGTCTGGCTCGGATCAGCGATTCTTCCCTGGAACCTGAAATGGCCTAATGAAAATAGCCGGACGTTTCCGTCCGGCCATGATCTCATGCGCGGCGAGCGCGCAGGACTCAGGCGCTTTCTGCGGTCTTGGCCGGGAGGCCGCTTTCCTCCGGATCGCGCAATACATAGCCGCGACCCCAGACGGTCTCGATATAGTTCTCGCCGCCGGTGGCCTGGCCGAGCTTCTTGCGGAGCTTGCAGACGAAGACGTCGATGATCTTCAACTCGGGCTCATCCATGCCGCCATAGAGGTGGTTAAGAAACATTTCCTTGGTCAGCGTCGTGCCCTTGCGCAGCGACAGCAATTCGAGAATTCCGTATTCTTTGCCGGTGAGATGCAGCGGCTGGCTTTCGACTTCAACGGTGCGGGTGTCGAGATTGACCGTGAGGCGGCCGGTCTTGATGACCGAATCCGAATGACCCTTTGAGCGGCGCACGATCGCCTGCAGCCGGGCGATCAGTTCGCGCCGGTCGAATGGCTTGGTCAAATAGTCGTCGGCACCGAAACCCAGGCCCTTGATCTTGGAATCGAGTTCGCTCAGGCCGGAGAGGATCAGGATCGGCGTGTTGACGCGTGCCGCCCGGAACCTGCGCAACACTTCATAGCCGTCGATATCCGGCAGCATCAGGTCAAGGATGATGATGTCGTAGTCATAGAGCTTGCCGATCTCCAGCCCGTCTTCGCCGAGATTGGTGGTGTCGACAATATAGCCCTCGGCTTTCAGCATCAGTTCGATGCTTTGAGCGGTGTTCGAATCGTCCTCGACGACTAGCACGCGCATGGCCTGGACCCCGTTCGGTTCTCGACCGCAGCCGATTGACAAAGGAATCTTAATCATTAATGCGATCTTATGTAAAGGTCTTGAGGTTAACATTGAACAGAACCGGCCTGCGGCGGACGCCTCGGTTTTTCGTCCTATTAACCAATTAATCTATTGAAAAATATAAATACATCTCCTGGAATGGAGAAAGCACCTATTGTTAACGACGATTTAACGGGGATGGCCTAATCTGCGGAAGTTCAGAAAAACTGGCGCCGAGACCCCATTGGGGACTTGAGGCACCAAAAGGGGACGCAAGGCGTTGAGCGCAGTTGTGCAGGGACTGGAGCCGTTCTTCCACGAGTTGGAGCGCGTCCCCGACACGCATGTGCACGGCCGCGTCGCCGCGGTAGTCGGCATGCTGGTGGAAGTCGCCGGGATGGAAAGCGCGCTATCGATCGGCGCGCGCTGCGCCTTGGTTGATCGCAGCGATCGCAGGGTGCCCTGCGAGGTGGTCGGTTTCCGCGAGGGTCGGGCCCTGGCCATGACCTACGGGTCGCTGGAAGGCGTCGGGCTGGGTTCCAAGGTGCTGCTGGTGGATGGCGAGCCGGTGGTGCGTCCGTCGCGCGCCTGGCTCGGGCGGGTCATCAACGCCTTCGGCGAGCCGATCGACGGCAAGGGGCCGCTTCCCGTCGGCGCGGAACCGTGCCGCATTCGCAATCAACCGCCGCCCGCCCACGCGCGTGCCCGTGTCGGCGGCAAGATCGATCTCGGCATCAAGTCGATCAACACCTTTGCCAGCGTTTGCCGCGGACAGCGGCTCGGCATCTTCGCTGCCTCCGGCATCGGCAAATCCGTGCTGATGTCAATGATGGCTCGCTACGCCTCGCTGGATGTCAATGTGATCGGCCTCATTGGCGAACGCGGTCGCGAAGTCCAGGAATTCATCGAGGACGAGCTCGGGCCGGAGGGGCTCGCCCGTTCCGTCGTGGTGGTGGCGACCTCCGACGAATCGCCCCTGCTGCGGCGCCAGGCGGCGCAGATGACGCTGGCGGTGGCCGAGTTCTTCCGCGATTCCGGGGACCACGTCCTGTGTCTTATGGATTCGGTCACCCGCTTTGCCATGGCGATGCGCGAGATCGGGCTTTCAATCGGTGAACCGCCGGCTTCCAAGGGATATACACCATCGGTGTTCGCCGAACTGCCGCGTCTGCTGGAGCGCGCCGGGCCCGGTTTGACCGGTTCTGGCTCGATCACCGGCCTGTTCACGGTCCTGGTGGAAGGTGACGACCACAATGAACCGATCGCCGACGCCTGTCGCGGCATCCTCGATGGGCATATCGTGCTGGAGCGTTCCATTGCCGAGCGTGGTCGCTACCCCGCCGTCAACATCCTTCGCTCGCTCTCGCGCACCATGCCAGCCTGCAATTCGGCGAGCGAGAACGAGATCGTGCGCGAGGCGCGGCGCCACATGTCCGTTTACGATGACATGGCGGAACTGATCCGCCTTGGCGCCTACCGCCGCGGCTCTGACGCCGCTGTCGATGCCGCCATGGCGGTTTACCCCCAGATCGAAGCCTTCCTCGCGCAGGGGCGCAACGACCGGGTCGATCTTGCCCATGGCTATCAGCAATTGGCGGCGATCCTGGGTATCGCTCCAGCTGCGGCTGCGGGCGACGCGAGCGCTCCAGCCGAAGCCGATTTGGCGGAGGCCGATCCTGACACAGCCGATCGCGATGAGGCGCCACGGTCATGAGCGGCCTCGATCAGCTCCTGCGCCTGCAGAAATGGAACCTTGACGAAAAACGCCGGCAGGCGGCCGATCTGCAGGCGCTGATCGACCGTTTGCAGGGTGACATCGTCAAGCTCGACGCCGAGGTGGCACGCGAGATCGAGGCATCGCGCGACGATCTTGAAGCCAGCCGCGTGCTGCCGCCCTACCGCGCCATGATGGCGACAAGACGCGAACGGCTGGAGCAGTCCGTGGCTGACGTTACCGTTGAACTTGAGCGCGTGCGCGACGAGATCGCCGAAAGCTTCAGCGATATCAAGAAAACCGAGCAAACCATTCAGAATCGACTGGAACGCCAGCGCCAGGCGACAGCGCGGCGCGAACAAACCACCTCCGACGAGATCGGCATGGAACAGCATCGACGCAACCGCGCGAGGCGGGAACGCTGAGGCGGCAGAACGGCTGGGTCAGGCGGTGAGGTGGGCGCTGTCGCGCTTCATTTCCTCAAGCGGCGACACGGGAAATTCCTCGACGGTCTGAAAGGCGATCAGGCCGGCAAATCCGGTGATGCCGCGGGCCTCTTCATAAATCGCCTCGATATCGCGGCGCATGCGCTCGTCGAGCCGTTGGCGGCTGCGGATCATCAGATCGAAGCGCTGCTGGCGCATCAACCCGTCGAGCTGGAACGGACCCAGGCGGCTGAATTCTGCCTCCACCACGAATCGGGTGCCGGCCTCAGGGTCGAATTCCTCACCATCGCCCTTGCGATGCTGGCGATAGAACAGGTTGATCCGCTGCACCCGCTGATGCTCGTCGAGCAGCGGCAGGAAGAGGGCGCGCCACTCTCCTTCCGGGCGTTCCTGCGCCAGTGCCGACAGCTGGGTAAACTCCGTGCGCAGGCGCCGCATCATCTCCTCGCGTTCCGGACCGAGGCCGCGCGCCAGCAGCGGGCCCAGCAGCCGCCCGAGATCGCCGCTGCGCAGGGCCGCCATCGCGCCGAGGAGGCCAGCGGCCAGTCGTGGACCGACCTGAGGCAATTGCGCCAGGATCTGACGGGCGAGGGTGGGATCCAGCGCCCCTCCCGCCTTGCCCGCGGCATGCGGCGCGCTGCCCTGCAGAATGGCAATGAGGTCGGCCAGGGTCGGCCAGCCGCGTGCCAGCGAGAGCAGCGCCTGCTGCGGTGTCTGTACCGGGGGTGGCGCCACGGCGCCGCCCACCGGGGGCGCCAATTCCACCTGGTCCAGCGCCAATGCCAACTGCGCCCCGACCGGCAGGCTGGAACGCTGTTGCAGCAGAATGTCGCCCGCCGGGGTGTGGATGACCGGATGCCCGGCCGGAGTCACGGCGATGACACGACCGAAAACGATATGGCTGTCCTTGCCACCGGCCCTGATCTGCGCGGCGGGGTCGATCTCGATGGCATGCTGGGCGCCGATCTGCACTGCCAGCACCCGCAACTGAAGAGCGGCGCCGAGGGGCAGGGGAGGTTGCGACGGGTGAGCTTGTGCGAGGCTCGCCTGGATCTGCCCCCCTCGGCCGGCTGCGTCGGCGGGCAGCAAAGTCTTGCCTGAGCCCGAGGCGGTGCCGATATCGCCCACCTGGGCAAAGAGGGCAAGGATGCGTTGCCGCGCTTCTGCCGAGAGTGCGCTTGCCGCCGGCGCCGATTCCACCGGAGAGGTCACAACCGCAATCGATGGCGCTGCCGGCGCCGTGGGTAGCGGTGCCGGCGGGTGGGCCGATGCACTTCCCGGCGGGACGACCGGCGCACCGGGGGCAGTGGGGACCACTTGGGGCGGCGGCAGCGGTGGAGATCCGGAAACCACGGGCACGGCACCAGCTGCGGGCCCGGCCTGGGGTGGGATACTCTGGCCGGTGCCTGACTGAACCTGCAATCCCTGGGCTTGTAGGCCCTGGGGCGGCAACGCTTGGGACTGCAATGGCTGGGGATGCAACACGATCGCGCGAAGGGTCGAGCCGATGACCTGAATCGGCGGCAATGTTTGCGCGGGGGGTGGCTGCGTGCCGGATGCCGGTGTGCCGGGGCTTGGCGCGCTGGGTGCCTGTGTTCCGCCCGCGGGGTTCCCCGTTTGCCCGGTCGATGGCGTACCAGTGGTGGCGCTGCCGCTCGGTGGGGCGGCTGGCCCCGGTTGGGGCGGCGCATTGCCGACGCCCGTGCCGGCGGGTGGCGGCGGTGATGGTGCCGCATTGGCCCCGGCGGCTGGTGGCGAGGCGTTGGACCCACCCGGCGATGGTGGCGGGCGGGCGGCGTCATTGGCGAGGATCAGCACCTGCAATCGATCGCCGGCGGGGCGTACTTCCAGGGTGACATGGGTGCCGGGCGGCAGTGTTGCGTTGCTGGCAACCCGTATCGTCCCCTTGTCCGTCGCGATGGTAACGAGACCATCGCTTTCGCGGCCCATGACAACCCCCTTGATGATGGTGCCTGGGTCGAGCAGCCGGAAGCCGCGGGGTGGATCTGGGATGGTGCCGCTGATCGAGCTGGGCGCCACCGGGCTGGTCAGGCCGATGAAGCGCCCACCGAGGGGATTGAGAAAGTCGCTCATGTCCCCAGGGAAGTTTGCCGCGGCGGGACTTCGCGGGTCTCGGCGGCAATGAGGCTCGCCAGGGCTTCGACATCGGCGGCGGCGATGGCCGCCGGGTGACGGGTCAGCAGGGGCGTCTGGGCGCGGATCGCGTCCTTCACCTTGGTGTCGCGGCGAATGATGCCAAGTAGGGCAGGGTCGAATTTCAAGAACGAGCGGCAGGCCTTGGCCAGGGTCTCGAAGGTCTGCCGGCCCTGGGCCACATCCTGGGCGGAGTTGACGGCGATACCCACGCGCCCGGGCGCGCCGTCCGCCTTAAGCATCTTGATGAGCGCATAGGCGTCGGTCAGCGTGGTTGGCTCGTCATTGGCGACGACGACGACGGTGGCGCAAAGGGACGCCAACTGCCGCACGGGGCGATCAATCCCGGCGCCGAGATCGAGGATCACCCGGTCGTAGCCGGTGGCGACCTGACGCAGACCGTCGATCAGGGCCGCGAGGCGGTGCGCTGGCAGATGCGCCAGGCCGCCCGAGCCGGATCGTCCGGCGATGACCGAGAATCCGGCGCCAGATGGGGTTACGGCGCGCGAGAGTGGCCATTCGCGCTCGATCGCGGTGCCGAGGTCGATTGCCGGCGTGAGGCCGAGTTGAATGTCGACATTGGCGAGGCCGAGGTCGCCGTCGAAGAGCAGAACCCGTTCGCCGGCTTGAGTGAGGGCCTGGGCCAGCGAGATGGAAAGCCAGGTCTTCCCGACCCCGCCCTTGCCGGATGCGATGGCGATCGCATTGCCGAGAGGGGCGCTGCGGGGTGCGGTGCTGCCGTTTGCGATCGTCGTTTCAGTCATGAATGCGTTCCGGTTGCTTGGCGGGGCGGGCTAACCACCATGCCGGTCGCGCCCTGGCCTGCTGGTTCAAGTGTACTTCGCAAGAGCCATGCCGCCAGGCGATCGGCGGCGACGGCTTCCAGGCCATTGGCGATCTCGGGCGACACGCCGAACTCCGCAAAGGTAAATCTTCCCGCTTCGCAGGCGCTCAGAATACCACCCAATCGGCGGGCGGCGTCAATTCGGGTGGCGATAAGGCGGTTCACCCCGCCCTCGGCATAGAGCTGGGCCAGTTCGGCGGATTCGGCGACGCAGCCACCGGTGGCCATCACCAGCACCATTTCCGCCCGCACGCTCTCCGCCAGGCCGGCCAGATGCTCCAGATCGCCGCTGTCGAGCGGATTGCTGCCGACCGTGTCGATGACAATGAAGGAATCGACCGGGGCCTGTGCCACGGCGCGGCGCAGCATCTCGGCATCCTTGGCGCGGTAGGCGGGTACCTGCAGCGCCTTGGCATAGGTGCCGACCTGTTCGACGGCGCCGGCCTTGACCAGGTCGCAGGTGATGGCGATGGCCGGCCAGTCGCGCAGCCTGGCGCGGGCGATCAGCTTGGCCAGCGTCGCTGTCTTGCCGGCCCCAGGCAGGCCGACCAGCATGATCGGGCGGGGTGGCTTCTGGCGGTCGGTCAAAGGCTGGATGGGAAAGCGTGAGCGCAATGCCGCTGCCAGGGCCTGGCGGGGGCATTCCAGCAGATAGCTGCCCGACATCTGGATGAGCCGATCGGCGAGCGGTGCCGGCACGCGATGAAAATCAAGCGCCCGGGCGATGGCGTCCAGCGGGTCGATCGGGGTGCTGTCGGCCAATGACACGCCGAGGATGGCATCGCGGTCCAGCGCCGCCGTGACCTTGACCGCCTTGCCGACCTGCTCGGTCGCCAGGATCACGGCATCGGGCCCCAGCTCCGCCTTCACCAGAGCCATGGCTTCGGTCATCGTGGGCGCGTTGAAACTGCGCAGCCGCATGGAAGATCTCTACCCCTGTCAATCCGCCGCGAATCACCGCGTGCGGCACCTTGGCTTATACATCACGCCCCGGAGTCGCCGAATCCGGCGCCGGCTTGCCGACATTCAGAGCCCACCCTCAGATCTGTCCCAGGGTCCGAATCTTCGACTTTGGGTGGATCTCGTTCTGCGACATGACCGTTGTGGCCGGCCGGAATCGCTCAACGATCGAGCGCACGAAGGGGCGGATGCCGGGCGAGGTCAGCAGGACCGGACTCTCGCCCATGATGGCGAAACGCTCAAAGGTCTGCCTCACGCCCTGGATGAATTGCTGCAGGTCGGTGGGCGCCATGATCAGCTGCCGCTCCTCGCCGTCGCCCTGAATGGCGCGGGCAAAGGCCTGTTCCCATTCCGGTGACAGCGTCACCAGCGGGATCACGCCGTTCGCATCGCTGCTGGAATCCGATATCTGCCGGGCGAGACGGGCACGCACATGCTCGACGATGGCGTTGACATTGCGTGAGTACCCCGTCGCCTCGGCGACACCCTCCAGGATATTGGCAAGGTCGCGGATCGAAATCCGCTCGCTCAGCAGGGCCTGCAGGACGCGTTGTACGCCGCCCACCGAGATCTGGCCGGGAATCAGGTCCGCCACCAGCTTCTGATGCTCCTTGGGCAACTCGTCGAGCAGCTTCTGTGTCTCGGCATGGGACAACAATTCCGACATGTTGTCCTTCACCACCTCGGTCAAATGGGTGGTGATCACTGTCGACGGATCAACCACGGTATAGCCGCGGAACAGCGCCTCCTCGCGAGAGCTGGGATCGACCCACATGGCCGGAAGGCCGAAGGTGGGCTCCGTCGTTTCCTCGCCGGTCATGTTGATCTTGTCGCCGCGCGGATCCATCACCAGGATCATGTTGGGGCGGAGATCGCCCCGACCGGCCTCAATCTCCTTGATGCGGATGACATAGGAGTTGGCGTTGATCTGCAGATTGTCCTGTATGCGGACGGCCGGCAGAATGAACCCCATCTCGCCCGCGAGCTGCCGCCTCAAGGCCTTTACCTGGTCGGTCAGGCGGTGGCCGCGTTCCGTGTTGATCAGGCCGAGCAGGCCATAGCCCAGTTCCAGGCGGATTGCATCGAGTTGCAGGGCCGTCGAAATCGGTTCTTCGGCGATCGGCACGGCGGCGGCCTCGGTCACCTCCTGTTGCACCGCCACCTCGACCGCCTTGCGCTGCTGGCGCATCACCAGCCAGGCCATGCCGCCGGTCAGCAGGGAGAGGCCGAGGAATGGCAACGTGGGAATGCCCGGCATCACTGCAAGGATCATCATCAGAAAGGCGGCGAGGCCGAGGGCGGCGGGATAGCCGGCCAACTGCCGGAACAAGGCCTTGTCGGTGGAGCCGGCGACGCCCGCCTTGGTGACCAGCATACCGGCGGCGGTGGAGACGATCAGGGCCGGTACCTGGGAAACCAGACCGTCGCCGACGGTGAGCAGGGTGTAGGTCTGTGCCGCCTCGCCCATGGTGAGGCCCTGCTGGGCGACGCCGATGATGATGCCGCCGATCACGTTGATGAAGACGATGATCAGGCCGGCGATCGCGTCGCCGCGGACGAACTTCGCGGCACCATCCATGGAGCCGAAGAAATTGCTCTCGTCCTCCAGCGTCTTGCGGCGCTGTTTGGCTTCCTTCTCGTCGATCAGCCCGGCCGAGAGATCGGCGTCGACCGCCATCTGCTTGCCGGGCATGGCATCCAGGCTGAACCGCGCCGAAACCTCGGCGATGCGGCCAGAACCCTTGGTGATGACCACGAAGTTGACCAGCACCAGAATGGCAAAGACGATGATGCCGATGACGTAATTGCCACCCATGATGAAGCCGCCGAAGGCCTCGATCACATGGCCGGCAGCGGCAGTGCCTTCGTGCCCATAGGTGAGAATGAGTCGCGTCGAGGCGAGATTGAGCGCCAGGCGCAGCATGGTGACGATGAGCAGCAGGGTCGGGAAGCTGGAAAGGTCGAGCGGCTTTTCGATGAACAGAACCACCATCAGGATGAGAACCGAGACGGTGATCGAAAAGGCGAGCGAGATGTCCAGCAACCAGGCCGGCATCGGGAAGATGAGAACGGTAAGGACACAGACGAGGCCGAGGGCAAGGGCAATCTCGCCGCGGCGCAAGAACTTGGTGCCGCGGTCGAGCGACCCCATCATGCCGCCCGTTCCGGGAATGCTGTTGCCAGACGCTGTGTCGCTCATGCCGAGGCAGTCCTATTGCGGTTCACTTGCGGTGTCGACGTCAGGCGCTGGCTGCTTCGTTTTCGCCATGCGCAGCCGGCACGGCGATGCCTTCTTCGCTGTACTGTTTGAGTTTGTTGCGCAGGGTCCGGATCGAGATGCCGAGGATGTTGGCGGCATGGGTGCGATTGCCGAGACAATGGCTGAGCGTGTCGATGATGAGGTCGCGTTCCACCGCTGCCACCGTCTTGCCAACCAGACCCGCGGTCCCGGCCGCCGCCACCGCCGCCGCCTTGGCAACCGCGCTGTCGGCGGGCGTGACGACCAGTCCGGCCCCGACCGGCAGGCCGCGCCCCCCGGTCAGCATGATTGCTTCCGGGCCGATCACCGGTCCCTGAGTCAGCAGAACCGCGCGATGCATGGTGTTTTCCAGCTCGCGCACATTGCCGCGCCATTCATGGGCCCGCAGCAGATCCATCACCTCGGGGGCGATCGACTGGAAGCTGACGCCGTTTGCAGCGGCGTATTTCCTGGCAAAATGCGTTGCCAGCTGGGGAATGTCGCCCGGCCGATCGCGCAAAGCCGGCAGTTCCAGCGACATCACGTTGAGGCGGAAGTAGAGATCCTCGCGGAAGGTTCCCTTGCGCACTTCTTCCTGCATGTCGCGGTTGGACGTGGCGATCAGCCGGATGTCCACCCTGACCGGCTGCGAGCCGCCGACGCGGTCGATCACCCGTTCCTGCACTGCACGCAGCAGTTTAGCCTGCAGGCGCGGATGCATCTCACTGATTTCGTCGAGCAGGAGAGTCCCGCCATTGGCTTCTTCGAACTTGCCGATACGCCGGGCGATCGCGCCGGTGAAGGCGCCTTTCTCGTGGCCGAACAGCTCCGATTCCAGCAGATTCTCCGGGATGGCCGCGCAGTTGACCGAGATGAACGCCTTGTTGGCACGTTTGGAATGCGTGTGAATGTAGCGCGCCATCACTTCCTTGCCGGTACCGCTCTCGCCGGTAATGAGAATGCTGGCGTCGGAGGGAGCGACCTGGTCCGCCAGCTTGATGGTCGCGTGCATGCTGGCATCGCTGAAAATGAAGGCCGAGCTTTCCTCGGTGACGGCGGCCAGGACAGCGGCGATCAACTCGGCGTCGGGCGGCAGCGGGATATACTCCTTGGCGCCCGCCTTGATCGCGCGGACGGCGATCTCGGCCGAAGTGCCGATGCCGCAGGCCACTACCGGAAGGTTGATGCGTTCGCGTTTCAGGCTGTCGATCATCTGCTGAACGTCGAGGTTGACGTCAAACATGATGAGGTCGGCGCCCTGGCCGTTGCGCAACGCCGCCATGGCCTGTTCGACGTCATGAACGTGCGCCACCTTGGCACCGCGACTGAGGGCGATCTTGCCGGCGGCCGTGATATGGCCGTCCAAGGACCCAACTATGAGAAGTCGCATCGAATTGTCTCCCGTTCCGTCAGTCGAAATAGCGAACGCGCTGGCTGGCCGGCAATATCGTGTTGATGACCAGTTCCAGGCGGCGAGGGTTTTCCTGGCGCCCGATCGAAAGGGCGCCGAGGACGAAAATCTGATTGACCAGCAGCTCGGTGGCGGAGTTGCGCTCAAGCTTCGAGGCGATGGGCAGGAAGACGACATTGGCCATGACCGCGCCGTAAAAGGTCGTCAGCAGTGCCACCGCCATGGCCGGACCGATCGCGTCCGGATCGTCGAGCGAACCCAGCATCTGCACCAGCCCGACCAGCGTGCCGATGAGGCCCATCGCCGGCGACACTTCGGCGGCGCGGCGCAGGATGCCGGTGGAGCGCTGGTGGCGCTGGGCGATGGACTGGACCTCGAAGGCGAGGTTGCGCTCGATCTCTTCGATCGGCATGCCGTCGACCAGCATCGTGGTCGCGCGCAGCAGGAACGGCTCGTCCTTGAGCGCCGGCAGTTCGCCCTGGATGGCGAGAATGCCGCGCCGACGGGCGCGCTCGGCCAGTTGCAGAATCTTGAGTGCGGCCGCATCGGGAGCCTGGCCGCGCGAGAACAGGGTCCGCCACATGACCGGCTGTGCCTGTTTCACCTCGGCCCAGGAGTAGGAGACGGTGGTGATCGCAAAGGTGCCGCAGATCACCAGGAGAATCGACGGCAGGTCGATGAAGGCCGCCCAGTTGCCGCCCAGCCAGATGGCGATGCTGATCAGTGCCAGCGCGCCGGCAAGGCCAAGCACGGTCGCGAGATCGAAACTCTGGCGGCGCGGCTCCAGCCGGACCGGCAGATCGCTGCGGGCCGTGAAGGTCTGGACTGGCTCGTTGGCGGTTTCGGACATATCGGCTCGATCCTGGATATCGTTCCTGGGCGTTGCCCGGGCCGCGGCCTAGCCGCGATCCGACTTGATGATTTCGGTCATGGTGACGCCGAGTCGATCCTCGACCACGACAACTTCGCCGCGCGCCACAAGACGATTGTTGACGTAGATGTCGACCGCCTCACCGACCTTGCGATCCAGCTCGACCACGGCGCCGCGGCCCAGCTTGAGCAACTGGCTCACCTGCATGGTGGCGCGACCGAGCACCGCCGAGACCTGGACCGGGACGTCATAGACGGCGTCCAGTTCCTTGGTGCTGGAGGGGCCGCGCTGGCCCTCGGCCACTTCGGTGCCGGCATTCTGTTCCTCGAATTCCTGCAGCTGCAGGTTCTCTTCGTCGCCCATCACTCGCTCCTCGATGCATCGGCGTCGCTCGTCGCGCCGGGATTGCTGGAATAGTCCTGCGCCGCAGCGCCGTCGTCCACTTGCCGGCTGATGGACTGGTCTGCCGGGCCGTCGGTCCCGCTTGTCGCCGCTGGGTCAGGTGCTGTGATCTCAAGCGATGGCGTTGCAACACCCTGCAGGGTCAGGCAGCGATCCAGTGCCGCCGCGATGTCCTGCCAGATCTTGTCGGCATGGCGCTGCATGCCCCCGTCGGCCCATTCGACGCTGCAGTCGGTCTCGCTCAGCCGATCGTCGGCAACCAGGGCGACGCGGCCTTCAAACCCCTTCTCCGCGGTGAGGCCGGCGATACGCGCCTCCAGGAGCGGCACCAGATCGGGGGCGGCGCGAACGACCAGGCGCGGCTCTCGCCGTTGGTCGATCAAGCACCGTTCGATCACCGCCTCGACCTCGGCGAGCGCGCCGCGCCGCGAAAACTCCGGCAGCATCCTGCGCAGCATGGCCATGGCCAGCGTGGCGGCGTCGCCGAGAATGGCGCTGCGGTCCATGGCGACATCGGTCTGCAACTGGATAATCTGCTGGCCGATCGTGCCGAGCGCGGTGGCAATGCGCTGTTCGACTTCCTTTTTCGCGGCGGCCCGGGCCGTGGCCTCGCCCTCCTTCAGCCCTTGTTCGCGGCCAGCCGCGCTGGCGGCGTCGAGATCGCGCTGGCTGAATGTGGGTTCCGGCGGCGGTGCGGGTGTTTCGACCGGCGCATCCACAGCCGCCACTTCGGCCGCCGCCCTGGCCTGGCGTTGCGCGGCACGAGCAGCGACTTTCGCCTCGACTTCCGGGTCGACGTCGAAATCGTTCTCGAACAGGAATTTCCGCACTGTCGTCAACTGGGTTCGCTCCCGCCTGGTACCGATTGCAATCAGTAGATCAGCTCGTCTTCGCCCTTGCTGTCGGCCAGGATCAGTTCGCCCTTGGCTGCCAGCTCCTTGGCAAGGTTGACCATCGACATCTGCGCCTCCTCGACATCCTTCAAGCGCACCGGCCCCATGGCCGCCATATCTTCGCGCAGCATCTTCGAGGCGCGTTCCGACATGTTGGACAGAAACAGATCGCGCAAGCCTTCGGAAGCGCCCTTGAGCGCGATCGGCAGCTTGGTCTTGTCGACGCCGCGCATCAGGGTCTGGACGCCGCCCGGGTCGAGCTTGGACAGATCCTCGAAGGTGAACATCAGCGACTTCACCTTCTCAGCCGAATCCCGATTCCGCTCCTCCAGGGCAACGATGAAGCGCTGCTCGGTGTTGCGGTCGAGGTTGTTGAAGATCTCGGCGATCAGTTCATGGGCATCGCGCTTGGACGAGCGGGCGAGGTTGCTCAGGAATTCGTTGCGCAGGGTACGCTCGACATCGTCGATGACGTCCTTCTGGATCGATTCCATGCGCAGCATGCGCATGATGACTTCCATGGCAAAGGCTTCCGGCAGCAACGCCAGCACGCGCGAGGCGTGGTCGGATTTCACCTTGGATAGAACCACCGCGACGGTCTGCGGATATTCGTTCTTGAGATAGTTGGCGAGCACGCTCTCGTTCACGTTGGAGAGCTTGTCCCACATGGTACGGCCGGCCGGACCGCGGATCTCTTCCATGATCTGGTCGACCTTCGAACGGTCGAGCACCTTCATCAGCAGGCGCTCGGTCGATTCGAAAGTGCCGGTAAGGGTGCCGGTCGAGGAAATGCTGTCGGCGAATTCGACGAACAGGCGCTCGACCACGGTGGCCGAGACGGTGCCGAGATTCGCCATGGTCTGGGATATTTCGCGGATCTCGTCGTCATGCATCATGGTGAACAGCTTGGACGCGTTCTCCTCACCCACCGACATGAGAAGGAGGGCGGCCTTCTGAGTCCCGGTCAGGGACCTGTAATCGTCCTTGGTCCGCATCTCAGGCTTCCTGATACATCCATTGCCGCATGATATTCACTGCCTGTTCCGGGTGTTGGTCAACCAGATCCGAAATCCGCTTCAGGGACGAGGCGCGAACCCGGCCTTCAACCTGGTTGATGTCGATCATTTGCTCGATTTCGTTGGCAATGTTGGTGATATCGCCCATGCCGCCGGGCTGATCGCTGGTGAGGGCGGCAAGGTCGCCGCTGCCCGGCAAGGCGAGGGCTGCGGCAGCGCCCGGCGGCAGGGCCGCGCCACCCGGTCCGGCGATGGCGAACTGTTCCGGGGCCGCGCCCGGGATGGCAAGGACGCGGTTGAGCAGGGGCCGTACGACCAGCAGCAGCACCAGGATCGCGACCAGGGAGAGCACCACCAGTTCAGCGATACGCATGAGGTCGGTCTTGTCGAGACCAAGGACAGAGATTCCTTCCTCGACAGCCTCGGCTTCGACGAACTGCATGTTGATGACTTCGACCACATCGCCGCGCTCGGCATTGAAGCCGATGGCCGAACGAACCAGTGTCGCGATCTTGTCGAGTTCTTCCTGTGGCAGCGGCTGATAGGTGGTGACGCCATCCGCGTCGGTGGCGTAGGTGCCGTCGACCAGGATCGCCGCGGAAACCTTGCGGACGTCGCCGCTGTGCTTGATCTCGGTCTGGACCTTCTTGGAGATCTCGTAATTGACCGTTTCCTCGTTGCGCTGAATCGTACTGTTGGCGGTAGTTTCCCCCTCGCCCTGAGCACCGGGCGGGTTGGGTACGTTGTTGGCCACGCTGACATTGTTCTGACCCTGGCGCTCCTGGCTCTGTTCGTTCTCCTCCACGGTCTGCGTGGAACGAACCACCTGGCCCTCCGGGTCATAGCTCTCGATGTTGGTAGTGACCTGGTTGAAATCGAGTTCCGCCGTCACCTCTGCCCGAACCTTGCCGGGGCCCAGCGTGCGCGTCAGCATTTCCTCGATCGCCTGGGTCATGCGCAGTTCATAATTGCGGCGCATCTCCTCCGCGCTGGCGGTGCTGAGTTCGCTTTCCGAACCACCGCGCGCCAGCAGGCGGCCCTTGTCGTCAATGATCGACACACTGCCGGTCTTCATGCCCGGAACCGAGGAGGCGACCAGATGCTGGATCGCCGCCACCTGCTCCTTCTCAAGGCTGCCCTGCAGCGTCACCACGACCGAGGCGGACGGATCGGCGCGGTCGCGGGAAAACAGCTCGCGTTTCGGCATCACCAGATGAACACGCGCACCCTTGACCTGGCGAAGGGCGCGGATCGTCCTGGCAAGCTCTCCTTCTAACGCACGTAACTGGTTGATCTGTTGGACAAAATTTGTCGTGCCGAGAGCGTCGGCGCGATCGAAGATCTCGTAGCCCACAGTGCCGCCATTGGGCAGGCCCTCGCCGGCCATGACGAGGCGCAGGCGGCCGACCTGATCGGCCGGGACATAGATCTGACCGCCATCACCCTTTACCTCGAACGGAGTCTGCTGCTCCTCGAGTTTGGCGGCGATGGCGGCGGAGTCGGTAGAATCCAGACCGCCATAGAGCAGCGACATGCCCGGAGTGGTGAGCCGGGCCCCGATAAAGAAGAAAAAGGCGATCAGCGCGAAGGCTGTGGCCCCCAGGGCGGCGAGGCGCAGGGGGCCCAGATTGCGTAAGGTATCCAGCAGCGGGTTCACGGTTGCCACTCGCTCCTCTAGGCAGCTTTTGCCGACTCGGCCGCACGAATTCGACTAAAATTTTATATACTAAAATTTTCGACGAATTGCTTATGTTCGGGCGATTTCCCCCTGAAAGGCGTCCTTCCGAACGGCCCCAATTTAGGTCGGAGGCTTTAAAGAGAGGTTAATGGCGGTAAAATTTGCCTAGGGACAGAGCAGAATCTGCCTAGCTATCGTTTTGATATGGTTAATAGAATTTTAGATATCTACAGAAATTAACGAATATGAACCGAAGCGCTCATGAGTGTGAGGATTTTTCGTCTCCTGGCACTCGGTCGATGGATCGATAATCCTGAATCCGGGTCGTGCGTAGGCCGCGAAGCCCATGCCGGTCGATCGAACGCTGCCAGGACAGGAACTCCTCGACCGATAGCGAATAGCGTTGGCAGGCCTCCTCGAGCGTGATCAGACCGGCGCGAACCCCGGCCACGACCTCAGCCTTGCGCCGGATCACCCAGCGCCTGGTGCCGGGGGGCGGTAGCTCGTCGAGGGTCTTGGGCGTCGCGCCCAATGGATTGTGCTGCGAAGGTCTCACGTCCACCATGGCCATCTGAGGCGGTCCTGCCGGAGATTCCCACAATTCCGGCGTCGATTGGTCCCATTCATACGTCACGGCCATTTAACAAAGTCCTAAACTCACGGGTGAAATCCGCTACCGGGTTTCCGCCAGCCAAAAAACTTTTCATTAAATTCAATGAGTTGAAATCAACCGCGACTCAGGCGGCCTCATCCTCGGCCGGTGGGGGTTCTGCCGCCGACTTCAGAATCCGGGTAACGCTGTCGAGCGGGATGCGCAGGGTGCCGATGTTGAGCAGGACCTGGCCGTCGACGATCTCCGCCCCATCGACCACGCCATAGGTGGTGACATCGGCCGTGTAGCTCTTGCCCTGGCTGTCTTCATAGGCGACCGCGACACGATACTCGCCGTCCGGCAACTGGTTGCCGAAATAGTCGGTGCCATCCCACAGTGCCTTGTGGTTGCCCACCGTGCGATCGGCTTCCATCAGCATGACCAACTGGTTATTGCTGTTGTAGATGCTCAAGGTTGCCTTGGTGGCGTTGGTGTCGAGGGTGTAGTCGAACCGCGCTTCGCCGTCAGTCAGCATCACCTCGTCGCTGGCTACCGCCACCTCGGTACCAAGGAAACTTGCCGCGGCATAGGCGTTGGTCGAGGACTGCAGCGAGATCAGCTGATCGAGGCGGTCGTTCGACTGAATCATCTGCTCGACCGAAGCGAAGGACACCAATTGCTGGGTGAACTCGGCCGTGTCCATCGGCGAGAGCGGATCCTGGTTCTGCAGCTGCTTGGTCAGCAGCAGCAGGAAATTGTCATAGGTTTCGGAGAGGTTGCCCAGGGCATTTCCGGTCGACTTGCTGTTTGCGGCGGCATTTTCCGTGCGCAGCTTGTCGAGCGTGTCGCTGATGTTCGGGATTTCCATCGCTTCCGTCTCCAGTTCAAACCGGCTCAGATCTGTACGTCGACCAGGCCGTCGCCCGTGGCAACGATTCCGGGGGCTTTCGCCATGCCGGCATCGGCACCAGCATCGCCATCAGGGCCGCCATCGGGGCCGCGCTCATCGCCCTCGGCACCGAACTGCCGCGCAAACGCCTCCGGATCGCCACCCTGGAGGCTGAGCGACAATTCATGCTGATCTGTCTTCAGTCCTGCATCTTGCAAGGCGCGTTCCAACGCTCGCAGATCGCGCTGCAGCAGCTCAAGAGTGGCGGGGCGCTCGACCGCGACGCTCGCGCGCACGTTCTTTTCCTCGTCAATATCCAGCTTTACGTGGATCCGTCCCAACTCGGCGGGTGACAGCTGGAGCGTGATCCTGCCACCGCCATCGTTGGCGGCGCGTTTCACGCTCAGCGCCACCTGCTCGTGGGGCGGCAGATTCTGCAGGTGCTGGCGCAGATTGGCGAGGAAGTCCGGTCGCCTCAGGGCGGCACCCTGGCCGAGATGCAGGTCCCATCCCGGAAGGCCGGCAC
>JAEUKV010000056.1 GCA_016794165.1 Rhodospirillaceae bacterium | reverse complement strand
CGCCGGGCTGATCCTGCTGGGGGCTGCGCCCTGCACCGCCATGGTCTTCGTCTGGAGCCAGCTCACCCGGGGCGATGCGACCTATACCCTGGTGCAGGTCTCGCTCAACGACGTCATCATGATCTTCGCCTTCGCGCCCATTGTCGCCGTGCTGCTCGGCGTCACCGACATCGTGGTGCCGTGGGAGACCCTGCTGCTCTCGGTCGTTCTCTATGTCGTGATCCCGCTCGCAGCCGGTGCCCTCACCCGGCAGCGCCTGGTGGCCCGCGCCCGCCGCGGCGAGAATCCGGACGCCGTCATCCGCCGCTTCACCGGTGCCGTGAAACCCGTCTCGGTGATCGGCCTGCTCGCCACCGTGGTGCTGCTGTTCGGCTTCCAGGGCCGGGTCATTCTCGATCAGCCCCTGCTCATCGCCCTTATCGCCGTGCCGCTGGTGATCCAGTCCTACGGCATTTTCGTGATCGCCTATCTCGGCGCCTGGGCCTGGCGCATTCCCTTCAACATCGCGGCCCCCTGCGCCCTTATCGGCACGTCCAATTTCTTCGAACTGGCCGTCGCCGTTGCCATCAGCCTCTTCGGCCTCAACTCCGGCGCGGCCCTCGCCACCGTGGTGGGCGTGCTGGTCGAGGTGCCGGTCATGCTCTCCCTGGTGGCCTTCGCCAACGCCACACAAGGCTGGTTCAAGGGGGAAATGGCGGAGCGGTAGGCAGCAAGGGGCGGCCGCGCAGCGACTGAATTGTATAGAGCGGGAGTGTGGCGTCTCGAAAGTGACGAAACCGATAACTGGAAGGCCGCCGCCAGCCTCTCTACAACATTCTCATAATCGCTTGAACCTAAAGAGATCAAACCGGATTGTTCTACTGCGCCTCCATAGATTCGAGTGTCCGGCGTTAACACCCATAAGACAAGTTACAGGACTTGAGGAGCGGAGCGTTCGGCCTCATTTTGATGACGCTTGGGTGACAATGAGGCCACAACAACGCTCAGGGTCCGGCGCGCGATGGGTCTTGGTCTGCAGGACAGTTAACCATTAATCGAGCCAAAATGGTTATGGCCCTGGTGGCAATCCAGTTCCAGAAAGCACATGGTAGGTCTTGGTTACAATCTGCCATTTTCCATCGGCATGAGGACGATCCTTCACCATAATTAGGTAGTCTATGAAGTCTGTGCCAAAGCAGCTATCTGAAAGCTTCACAATTGCGACCGTCCCGGTAACTTCCACCGACAGAATCTCCGCGACATAAGGCGTTCCGGGCGTTTCGGTCCTTTCGCCTTTTATCCAGTCAATAAACTCCTGCAGCGCGAAGAATTCGTAGCTTGGACCGAAGTGACCGATCTGCAGGGCGCCAGGATGAAAGGCGCGGCGCAATCGAGTCTCATCACCCCAAATCATTCCTTCCAGATAGTCGCTGACCAATTCCCGGATCGCCGCATGATCCCTATCCCAGCTCATGAAAATGTCCTTCCAATTCAGGCTGGCCTCTTCACTTCACTGCCCCCCTCCCAAAAGAATGCTGCAAGTCAAAACACAATCTGGGCAGTATCGGGTTAGCAGGGGGTCGAAGTGCTGTTTTTCTTCATATCGTAAAGCGGGCTGGGGCCGGACTTCAAAAACCCCAACGGTGGCGCAACTGCTACTATATTGACACAACCACCGGCTGCGTCCAGCGTTGGCCGACTTATTGTCGTCGACAAGGGTTCGCATGCGATTCCGGATGACTTATCGAGGCCCGCTAGCATCAAACGGGAATGCCGAGAAGAAGGCGGCAATCCGCTCGGCCTTTGACGTGCAATTGGCAGAATTGTGGAAACAAGAGCCACTTTGCCAGATCAGCAAATATCTGGATCCAACGTACCAGCCGAATGACTGCTACCTGGGCGTCCGGAGGGGCTCCACAACTTACTATCCGGTGATTAGCAGCAAGATTTTCACCCTTGTGGAGCTAGACGTTCTGATGCTACGGCCGGGCGATCCTGGGGCCGTCGTCCGCCATGGCGGCGACATCGACAACCGTATCAAGACCCTTCTCGATGCGCTAACAGTGCCGACCAGCGATCATCCCCGTGGGGATGCCCGGGACAGGATGTTCTGCCTGCTAGAAGACGATAAGCTAATCACGCGCTTATCCGTCGAGACTGATCGGCTGTTGGAGCCGGATGCGCATCAAAACCACGTCGTTTTGGTGATCCATGCGAACGTTACCGCCTCGTCAGGCCGGATGTGCAACATCGCCATAACGTGACTCGGCACACGGCCACCATCGACTGAAACGCTATTCCGTAAATTTCCCGTATGAACCGGACAGCCGGACCAGTTTCGGCAGTATTCTGTTAAGAGATAGTGGCGTCCCCAACGGGAGTCGAACCCGTGTCTTCACCGTGAAAGGGTGGTGTCCTAGGCCTCTAGACGATGGGGACGCATGGAGGCGGTGGTCGCGGGGCCTTTTAGCTTCTGGGCGGGGATAAATCAACTGGCGCAATCCACCGTGGCCGAGATTCGCCGCCGGCGCGGCGACCGCCCCCTTTGCCTACCGGCGCCGCATCTGCATAATGCCGCGCCGGCCAATCCCGCGGGATCGCGGCCGCGCGGCTGAGGTCGCGGAAAATTCCACTGTTTATCAATTGATTAGAGGTTATCATGTCCTTGAAGCGC
>JAEUKV010000025.1 GCA_016794165.1 Rhodospirillaceae bacterium | reverse complement strand
ATGGCTGCCCAGCACATGGCCGTCGACATGCACGATCTCGCCCGGCTCGGCGGCGCCGGGGCGCAGGCGCTCGACCACGCTCACATAATTGCCGTTGGGCACGAAGCAGATGTCCTGGCTGTCCGGCTTTTCCGCCACCTCAAGGCCGAAGCGCTGGGCCAGCGCCCGCGTCTCCGCCTTGGGCAGATGGCCGAGGGGGAAGCGCAGATAGTCGAGCTGCTCCTGCGTGGTGGCGAAGAGGAAATAGCTCTGGTCGCGCTGCGGGTCGGTGCCGCGCAGCAGCTCGGCACCGCCAGGACCCACGGTGCGGCGCACGTAATGGCCGGTCGCCAGGCAATCGCCGCCGAGGTCACGCGCCTGGGCGAGGAGATCGCGAAACTTGACCCGCTGATTGCAGCGCACGCAGGGAATCGGGGTCTCGCCCTTCAGATAGGAATCGGCGAATTCCTGCATCACCGCGTCGGAGAACCTGCTTTCGTAATCCAGCACGAAATGCGGGATGCCGATGCGCTCGGCAACGCGGCGCGCATCATAGATATCCTGGCCCGCACAGCAGGCGCCCTTTTTCGCCAGCGCCAGGCCGTGGTCGTAGAGCTGCAGCGTGACGCCGACCACGTCGTATCCCTCCTCCTTCAGGAGGGCGGCCACGACCGAGCTGTCGACGCCGCCGGACATGGCGACGACCACGCGGGTCTCGGCGGGGGGCTTGGCAAAGCCCAGTGAATTCAGGGTCGCGTTCATGGGGCCAGCTTATAACACTGCCCGGCCATGGGGCCAAACTACCGGTTCAGCAGGGCCAATATGCGCGAAAAGGGGGCGGGATCCGGGCCAAGGCCGATCGCCGCCGAAAAATGTCCTTGATCACGCACGAACAGGTTTTCCGGCGGAATCCGCCATTTTTCGGCGAGGCGCCGGCCACCGTCATAGGGCGTCACGTCGTCACGCCGGCCGATCAGCAGCACGATGTCATCGGGATCGAGCGGCGCCGGGCCGGTTGCATCGGTATAACGCCCAAGTCCCGCCACCGCGGCGGCATCCCAGCCGGCGGCTTCGGCCGCGGCCTTCAGCCCGGTCACGGCGGCCAGTGAGGAATGAAAGGTCAGCGCGCTGACTGCGTCGGTGGTCGTGAGCAGCATCAGGGCATCGGGCCGCGCTTCGGCCGGCCAGCTGCCCATGCGCGTCGCCGCCACCTGGGCGGTGAGCGCGCCGAGGCTGATGCCACCGAGGGCCACCCGACCATTTCCTTCACCTCGGCACCAGGCAACGATTGCCCCCAGTTCCCGCGACGCCTTCTGGAAATGCGCGAGGCCCGAGAGCGGCGGCCGACACATGAAGCTCTCGCCGCCATAGAGACCGGGCGCCACGCGCCGGTTGTGCCCGGGCGCATCGGGCAGCAGGACGCGGCAGCCCTGGGCGGCCAAGCCGCGATAGCCGCGCATGTCGCCCTTCATCATCTCCATCTCCATGGCAAGGCCATGGCCGAAGATAAGGCTGGGCAGCGGCATGCCGTCCGGACGACGCCCCTCATAGACATGCACCCAGCAGATATCCGCCGGCGCCTCGGGTGAGGGAAAGCGCAGCCAGTATTCCCGCACGTCTGGATGTTCGACGATTCCGCTCCGTTCGATCGTCGGCAGGGTGCCGAGAGCGAAGAGTCTGTCGGGGTCGGCATCGATGCCGGCAAGAGCGGAGGGCAGCGGCACATCGAGATGGCTTGCCGCCACATGCCGGCGTCGTGCGAACCAGAGATAGGCGAAACGCTGGCTGAGATAGTCGTGCGCCGCACTTCGGCGCGCCGCTTCGGCCAGCGCGAGATCGCCCCTCCGCTCGAAGGCCGCGCCGATCCAGCGCTCCTGCGCCGCCTGGGAGAGCTCGCGCAAACCCGCGGTCTGGCGAACGCGGTCGGCAATGGGCCCGGGAATGTCGTTCAGTTTGAGCTCATGCGCAAAGGCCGCGACATCGCCGCTCCCCGCCGCGGCCCAGCAGCGCGCAGCCGGCAGGATCCAGCCCATGCCCCAGAGGCAGAGCGGATCGACCCAGGGTTTCGAAAACAGCCGGGAAAGTGTGTTGAGCTTGCTCACACGCCGCGCTCCGCCCGGGTTCGGCGGTCAGTCGCGCTCGTCAAGCCACGCCATCTGGATGGCTTCGAGGATCTTCTCGTTGCTTTTCTGCGGATCGTCCTCGAAATCGGGCAGCGCCTGGACCCACTTCCACAGATCGGTGAAGCGGATGTTCACCACGTCCACCTCGGGATGGGCGTCCTCGAGTTCGATGGCGATGTCGTGGATGTCGGTCCAGCGCAGCTTCTTCGCCATGATCCGCCTGCCCTCTCCGGTCTACTTGTCGACCATCATGTTGCGGGTGGCGGAAGGCAGGTTCACCACCAGCCCGTCGAGTTCCTCGGTCATCTTGATCTGGCAGCCGAGGCGCGAGGTGTGGGTCAGGCCAAAGGCGAGATCGAGCATGTCTTCCTCGTCCTCGGTCGCTTCGACCAGCACTTCGTACCATTCCGGATCGACCACCACATGGCAGGTCGAACAGGCCAGCGAGCCTTCGCAGGCGCCCTCAAGGTCGATGCCGTTGCGATGCGCGACTTCCAGCACGGAAAGACCCAGCGGGGCCTCGCATTCGACCCGGGTTCCATCCTGCTTCACGAACGTCATCTTCGGCATTTCGTCATACTCTCCATGCTGGGGTCCGCCTCGGGCCCCACATCTCTGCTATCGCGCGCCGTCAGTTGCCATACCGGCCTCAACCTCGTCAAGCCGCTGTCCCTTGAGCGCCATCTGGATGGCGATATCCATCCTTTTTTGGGCAAAATCATGGGTCGCCCGGTCCAGGGCCTCCATCGCCGCGTGAATCTGGGCCCGGTCCTCCCCCGCGATCCGCTCGCGGACCGCATGGGCCACCCGGTCGATCTCCGCCCGTTCGGCCTCGCTGAGCAGCTTGCCGTCGGCATTGAGCGCCGCCCTGAGGGCCAGCAGCACGCGCTCGGCCTCGACCCGGGATTCCAGCAACAGGCGCTTTTCCATATCCTCCCGGGCATAAGTCAGGCTGTCGCGCAGCATGTCGGCCATCTCGTCGTCGCTGAGACCGTAGCTGGGCTTGACCGCGATCTCGGCCTTGGCACCAGTGGTGCGTTCCTCTGCACTGACTGTCAGCAGGCCATCGGCATCGACCGCATAGGTCACGCGAATACGCGCCGCGCCCGCCACCATCGGGGGAATGCCGGTCAGCTCAAAGCGCCCCAATGAACGGCAGGCATCCACGGTTTCACGCTCGCCCTGCACGGCATGGATCAGCATGCCGGTCTGGCCGTCCTGGTAGGTAGTGAAATCCTGTGCCTTGGTGACCGGAATCGGCGTGTTGCGTTCGATCACCTTCTCCACAATGCCGCCCATGGTTTCGATCCCGAGCGAGAGCGGAATGACGTCGAGCAGCAGCGTATCGCTACCCCGGGTAAGCGCGTTCGCCTGCAGGGCCGCCCCCACCGCCACGACCTCGTCGGGGTCGATCCCAGCGAGCGGCTCCTGCTTGAAGAAATCGGCCACGATGGCGCGCACCAGCGGCACGCGCGTCGAGCCACCGACCAGCACCACACCCTTCACATCGGTGGCTGACAGCCTGGCATCCGCCAGGACCTGGCGGCAGGCCCGGAGCGTGCGCCCCAGCAGCGGTTCGATCAGGATCTCGAAGGTGCCACGATCGATCGATTGGCGGATCTCATGCCCGGCGACGACAGCTTTCAGTTCGGCGCCAGGCGCCGTCGTTAGGCGTTCCTTCGCCGCCCGCGCCGCCTGCAGGAGGATCTTCGCCTCGCCGCTGGTTAGCCCGTTGATCCCGGTGCGCTTCATCGCCCATTCGGCCAGCGCATGGTCGAAATCGTCGCCGCCCAGCTGCGCATCGCCGCCGGTGGCCAGGACCTGGAACACGCCCTTCTGCAGCTTGAGGAGCGAAATGTCGAAGGTGCCGCCACCCAGATCGTAGACCGCATATATTCCTTCCGACGCGCTGTCGAGGCCGTAAGCCAACGCCGCCGCAGTAGGTTCGTTCACCAGGCGCAGCACCTCGAGCCCGGCCAGGCGCGCCGCATCCTTGGTGGCATTGCGCGCGGCGTCGTCGAAATATGCCGGGACCGTGATGACTGCCTTTTCGACCGCGTGACCAAGACTCGCCTCGGCGCGCGCCTTCAGGGCGCGCAGAATGTCGGCCGAAATCTCCACGGGGGAAAGCACCCGGTCGCCGACCTTGAGGCGCACCATGCCGCCGGCTGCGGCATCTGCCGCAATCTCGTAGGGCAAGGCGCCGGCCAGTTTCTTGATATCCTCCGCACCACGGCCCATCAGACGCTTGACCGAGGAAATCACCAGGTCGGGATGCCGGGCCAGCTCCGCCAGCGCCATGCGCCCGACCAGCGGCTCGTCATAGGCATAGGCGACGACCGATGGCACCAGACCATCGCCGCCGGCATCGCGCAAGACCTCGGGATGTGAACCCGAGACCATGGCCACCACTGAATTGGTCGTGCCGAGGTCGATGCCGATGGCCTGCCCGCGCTCAAGCGCGTGCGGCTCCGGCGTCTCGCCCGGCTCATGAATTTGCAGCAGCATCAGGACTCCAGCGCCGCGCGCTTGAGGCGCGCCTCTTCCAGGAATTTGCGGGCATACTTCAGGCGCAGCACGAATCGGTTGGCGGAGTCGAGATCGTCATCGGCAAAGGCGCGCGATATGTCGCTGAGCAGCTGGATCGCCTGGGCACCGACCGCGATCATCAGGTTTTCGACAGCGTCGACGCTTTCCGCCTCGGCCAGCGCCTCGCGCTGCTCCATCGCCTGCATCAGCAGGGCAGGATCCGACACGGTCTTGTCGTCCGCCGCCGCGGAATTCACACCGCGCAGGCGCAGGAGATAGATGCCGCGCTTGAGCGGGTCGCCCAGCACCTCATAGGCTTCATTGAGGGCGACCGATTGCGATTGCGCGATGGCACGCTCGCGCGCCGGCTTGGCGGCGAAGCGATCGGGATGCAGCACGCGCTGAAAGCCGAGATACTGCTTCTCCAGCAGCGCATCGTCGACATCAAAGCCGGGCGCAAGGCCCATGCGGGTGAAATGATCGACAGCACCCGGTGCCTGCACCGCACCGCAGGTGTGGCAGAACAGCGCCCGCGCCGCTACCGGACCCTTGCAGGACCAGCACGGCACGAACTGGGCGCCGGCGCCATCACCGCCCAATTTTTCGACAACCGCCATCCGGACGCCTCAGACGTGGAAGGATTCGCCGCAACCGCAGCGCCCCTTCTCATTGGGATTGCGGAACACGAAGCCCGATTGCAGCTTCTCTTCGACGAAATCCATTTCCGTTCCGAAGATAAACAGCGACGCCTTGGGATCGATCAGGACCGTGACTCCGTCCTGCGATATCGCCTCGTCGCCGGGGCCGGGCTCGTCGGCATATTCGATCGTGTAGGAAAGGCCCGAGCAACCCTTCGAACGAATCCCGATGCGAATGCCGAAGGTCGGCTTGTCCCGCTTCTCGATCAGCTGCCGCACGCGCTCGATCGCGGCCGGCGTGATCGAGATCGCCGCCGGCTTCGGTCGCCGCGCCGGCTTGGCCGGCGCGGTCGCTGTGCCGCCGGATGTGGTAACGTCGGTCATTCCGCTGCCTTGTCCGATGCGCCGGACTTCGCGCGATAGTCCGCGATCGCCGCCTTGATCGCGTCCTCGGCCAGCACCGAACAGTGAATCTTCACCGGCGGAAGGGACAGGAACTGGGCGATCTCGGTATTCTTGATGGTCTCGGCCTCGTCCAGCGTCTTGCCCTTGACCCATTCGGTGGCGAGCGACGAGGAAGCGATGGCCGAGCCGCAACCGAAGGTCTTGAAGCGCGCATCCTCGATGCGACCGTCAGCGCCGACCTTGATCTGCAGTTTCATCACGTCGCCACAGGCCGGCGCGCCGACAAGGCCGGTGCCCACACCGGCCTCCTCCTTGCCGAACCCGCCGACATTGCGGGGATTCTCGTAGTGATCGACGACTTTTTCGCTATACATGGCCTACTCCCTCACCCTTCATTTCCAATGGTGGCATCAATGCTCTGCCCATTGGATCGACTTGATATCAATACCCTGCTGCGCCATCTCCCAAAGCGGGCTCATCTCGCGCAGCCGCTGAACGGCCTGCACCAGATGCTCGATGGCATAGTCGACTTCCTCCTCGGTAGTGAATCGGCCGATGCCGAGACGCAAGGACGTGTGCGCCATCTCGATTTCCACCCCGAGCGCCCGCAGGACATAGGACGGTTCCAGCGAAGCCGAGGTGCAGGCCGAGCCCGACGAGACGCAGAGATCCTTGATCCCCATCATCAGCCCCTCGCCTTCGACATGGGCGAAGGAGAGGTTGAGATTGCCGGGGATGCGATGCTCGGCGTCGCCGTTGAGGAATACTTCGGGCAGGCGCGCGGTGATGCCATTGTAGAGGCGCTCGCTTAGCTTCCGGAGGCGTGCCGCCTCGGCATCCATTTCCCGCTCGGCAATGGCACAGGCTTCGCCCAGGCCGACGCAGAGTGGGGTCGGCAAGGTGCCGGAACGGAAACCCCGTTCCTGGCCGCCGCCATGAATGAGCGCCTCGAGGCGCACGCGCGGCTTGCGGCGCACATACAAGGCACCGATGCCCTTTGGGCCGTAGATCTTGTGGCCGGAGATGGAGAGCAGGTCGATGTTCATGGCATCGACATCGAGCGGAATCTTGCCCACGGCCTGCGCCGCGTCGGTATGAAAGAAGACGCCCTTCTCGCGGCACAGCTTGCCGATCTCGGCCAGCGGCTGGATGACGCCGATCTCGTTGTTGACCGCCATGATCGAGACGATCGCCGTCTTCGGGGTGATGGCATTCCGCAGAACCTCGAGGTCGATCAGGCCGTTCTGCTGCACCGGCAGATAGGTCACCTCGAAACCTTCGAGTTCCAGGTGCCGGCAGGAATCCAGCACACATTTGTGCTCGGTTACCGTCGTGATGACGTGGTTCTTCCGGTCCTTGTAGAAATGCGCCACACCCTTGATCGCCAGGTTGTTGGATTCCGTGGCGCCCGAGGTGAAGATGATTTCCTTCTCGTCCGCTTTGATGATGCTGGCCACCTGGGCGCGGGCCTTCTCGACCGCCGCCTCGGCGTCCCAGCCGTATTTGTGATTCCTGGAATGCGGGTTGCCGAAATGCTCGGTGAAAAAGGGCAGCATCGCCTCGACCACGCGCGGATCGCAGGGCGTCGTCGCCTGATAGTCGAGATAGATCGGCAGCTTCGGCGCATTGACGCCGTGATCGGGGACGGTCCTGGTGTTCTGTGTTGCGACATTCATGGTTCTATCGTCACCCTTCCTGATTACGCTGCGGAAATGCGCGTTTCCGCGGCGTCACTTCGAGCCGGCCCCGCGCGCTGCACGCGCCCCCAGGCGGCTATGAATGAATCTATGTCGGCCGGCTCGTTCTGCCAGCCCAGACTGACGCGCACGGCGGAGCCCGCCGTCGCTGCGTCGAACCCCATGGCCGAGATGACATGGCTTGGCCGCACCTTGCCCGAGGAGCAGGCCGATCCCGCGGAGATCGCGATGCCGGCGAGATCCAGCGCCATCACCAGCGTTTCCGCGGTCTTGGTGCCGCTGGCAAAGCAGCTGGTATTGGGCAGGCGCGACGCATTGCGACCGAAAACGGTGAGCGGCAGGCCGAACTGCGTCAGCTTTTCTTCCAGCAGGTTGCGAAGGGCCGCCACGCGCTCGACTTCGCCCAGCGCGGAAATGTCACGGGCCGCGGCACCGAAGCCGGCAATCGCCGCCACATTCTCGGTACCGCCACGGCGATTTCGCTCCTGCCCGCCGCCCTGAACCAGCGGCTCAACCGGCAGATCATCGGCCAGAACCAGCGCCCCTGCGCCCTGCGGGCCACCCAGCTTGTGCGCCGAGAGCGCGAGGTAGTCGACCCCGAGGGCCTCGATCGAAACGGGGATGCGGCCGGCGGCCTGGCTGGCATCGCAATGCACCAGCGCGCCCTTCGCCCTGGCGATGCGGGCAATCTCGGCCACTGGCTGCACGACACCGGTCTCATTATTGGCCAGCATGACCGACACGAAGGCCGGCTTGCTCACCTTGTCGAGAAGATAGGCGAGATGCGCCACGTCGATCTCGCCGCTGCGGCCGACCCGCGCGATCTGCGCCCCGGCGAGACGCGCCGGCTTGAGGACCGATTCATGTTCGATGGCCGAAACCACAAGCGGTCGGCTGCCACGGCTGTTGAGGGCGAGATTGTTCGCTTCGGTGCCGCCGGAGACGAAGGTGACCAGCGCCGCGCGCGCACCGACCAGATCGGCCACCGCTTCGCGCGCATGATCGACCCAGGCACGGGCCCGGCGCCCGAAGGCATGGACCGAGGAGGCATTGCCCACTTCCTGCAAGGCGGCCGACATCGCCGCCAGCGCCGTGGGGCGCAGCGGGGCGGTCGCATTCCAGTCCATATAGATGCCGCGCTGGGTCATAGCCTGAGCTTGCCTCGCTCGTTCAAACGACGTCGTTCATTCTGCCGCCGCCGCTGCATCGACGCGCGCCGACGGCTCATCCTCCGCCGAGGACGCACCTTCGATCTTGTGGGCGATGCCGAGAATCCGGCGTTCGACCACATCAGCGAGCGAGACCGAACTGAGAAATAGGTGAATCTGGCGCGACAGCTCTTCCCACAAATCGTGGGTGAGGCAGCGCGACTTGTCGGAATGACAGCCGGTCGCAGCATTGGGCTTGCAGCGCGTGGCGCGGATCGGCTCGTCCACCGCCAGGATGGCGTCGGCGATACGGGTATCCTCCGCCGAGCGCGCCAGCAGATAGCCGCCGCCAGGCCCGCGCACCGACTTTACCAGACCGGCGCGCCGCAACTTGGCGAACAGCTGCTCCAGATAGGAGAGCGAAATCTCCTGCCGTCCGGAGATGTCGGCCAGCGAGACCGGCCGACCCTGGCTGTGGGTGGTCAGGTCAACGAGCGCCATCACGGCGTAGCGGCCCTTGGTGCTCAGTCTCATGATGTCTCTCCTCAGCTCGCGGATCTCGTATGGTCGCCTGAGATCCGCTGTCGGTTTCGTCCAAGCCGTCAGTTGCGTCCAAACCGGCGCGGCAACTCCACGCCGTCGCCACCGCCCGATTCCGCGGCGGCCGCTGGCAAGGTGCCGTTGGTACCGGCGGCAAAACCGTCCAGCTCGTTCTCCAGATTCGCGATCCGCGTCTGAAGGCGCGAAATCTGTTCGAGCAGTCCCTCGATCGCGCGGGCCACCGGATCGGGCAGGTCCTGGGTCGGGATGCCATAGGCGGCGAACTCGTTACCGCATTCCTTGGGCATCACGATCCGGGCCGGTACGCCCACGGCAACGCTGTTCTCGGGTACGTTCTTGATCACAACGGCATTGCCGCCAACGCGGGCACCCTTGCCCACCGTGATATCGCCCAGGATCTGGGCACCCGCCCCCACGATGACGCCGTCTTCCAGGGTCGGGTGGCGCTTGGTGTTGACCTGGGCAGCGGAATTGATCGACGGCGCGATCCCGCCCAGGGTCACGTCGTGATAGAGCGTCACGTCGTCGCCGATCACAGCGGTCTCGCCAATGACCACACCCATGCCGTGGTCAATGAACAGGCGCTGGCCGATCTGGGCGCCGGGATGGATCTCGATCCCGGTGATGAACCGGGAAAACTGGGAGATCATGCGCGCCAGCGTTGGAAAACCGGCCAGATAGACTGGCCGAGCCAGGCGGTGCAGCTGGACGGCATGGAAACACGGATAGGTCAGAGCCACCATCAGCCGCGACTTGGCCGCCGGGTCCCGGGCCATCATTGCATCGAGGTCTGCCGCAATGTTCTTGAAAAACATGACCGCCATCGTGTTTATTAGCGCGCGCCGCCGGTCGCCGCCGCATTAGCTGATTCGAATAGTCAACTATGTCGGCGCCCTTCCGGCAAGGTCGCCGCGTTAAGGTTGATATAATATGCCTGACTGTGGTGATCAAGTATTGATCTCCGACCCGACCCGATCCTGCGGATAGAATACCATTGAAATAAGTCAACTATGGGATGCCTGCGCCAGTTCGGCCAGAACCCGCCGCCCGTACCGGACCGGATCCTTAACACGCTGATATAGATCGGTAAATTGGACCGCACATGCCCGAAATCATCATGAATGGGCCGGAAGGCCGGCTTGAAGGCCGATATCAGCAGGCGAGCTCCCCCAATTCCCCCATAGCACTCATGCTGCATCCGCATCCCCAGCATGGCGGCACCATGAACAACAAGGTGGTTTACACCCTGTATCAGTGCTTCCAGCAGCGCGGCTTTTCTGTGCTTCGGTTCAATTTCCGGGGGGTCGGGCGCTCCCAGGGCAAGTTCGACCGCGGCGAAGGCGAGCTTTCCGACGCAGCGGCGGCATTGGACTGGCTGCAGACCTGGAACCCCAATGCGCCGCAATGCTGGATCGCCGGCTTCTCCTTCGGCGCCTGGATCGGCATGCAGCTGCTGATGCGCCGGCCGGAGATTTCGGGCTTCATCTCGGTGGCGCCGCCCGCCAACATCTATGATTTCAGCTTCCTCGCCCCCTGCCCCTCCTCTGGCCTGGTGATCCAGGGCGACCAGGACACGGTGGTGCCGCAGGAATCGGTCCAGAAGCTGGTGACCAAGCTGACCCATCAGCGCGGCATCAAGATCGACTACCAGATCGTGCCCGGCGCCTCGCACTTTTTCACCGAGCATCTGGACGACTTGGCCCGCATCACCGACACCTATCTCGACACCGCCCTGCCGGAAGTTGCGGCCAAGGCGCAGGCCGGGAAGTAGGGGCGAGAAGTGGTCTAGAAGCCGCAGACTCCGCCGCCATCGATCGACAGGATGGCGCCGTTGACGAAGCCGGCCTCCTGGGAAGCGAGATAGAGGATGGCGTCGGCCACTTCTTCCGGCCGGGCCATGCGTTTCATCGGCGAACGATCGCGGGCCGCCGCCAGATAGCTCGGCGCATCGCCGCTGTCCACCGCCGCCTGCTGGACCATGTCGGTATCGACATTGCCGGGGCAGACACAGTTGATGCGCACCTCACGCGCCAGTTCCAGCACCATGGCGCGCGAGAGGTTGACCACCGCGGCCTTGGACGCCGAATAGGCGGCGCCGTTGGGATACCCGATCAGGCCCGCATCCGAGGCAATGTTCACGATGTTGCCCCGGTTCCGTTTCAGTTCCGGCAGCGCCGCCTGGGAGCAGAAGAACGTGCCGGCGACGTTGGTGTTCATCACCCGGTCCCAATGCTCCTGGTCGATATCCTCGACCTTCACCTCGGCAAAATACCCGGCGGAATTGACCAGGATGTCCAGTCCGCCCAGGGCCGCGACGGCCTGGGCGACGACGGCGGCCGCTTCTCTTTGCGAGCCGATCTCGCCGACCGCCGGCACGATCGCGGCACCCGTATGGGTGGCAGCGAAGGCATCAAAACTGTGAGCCGAGCGCGCCCCGACCGCGACCCTGGCGCCTTCGCGCAGAAACGCCTCGACGGCCGCCGCACCGATCCCGCGCGCGCCCCCGGTGACCAATACCCGCTTGCTCTCGAACCGCATCCCCATCACCGTCTGCTTCTAGGTAGATCAAGACATTCGCATGGCAACCTTGCCGGATTTGACCAAATGCGCCGCGGGGCGGCAGGATTGGTCAAACCGACAGGGAGTTTCGATGATCCCATTCGGTTTGGCGAGTCCTGCGGCGACGGGATCGGCGGGGAAACAAATGGATGCAGCAACCGTGAAGGCGACCGACGAGTCGATCCAGGTGCGGCGCCTCTCCGGCCGTATCGGCGCCGAGATCGGCAATGTGCGCCTCGGCGGCGATCTGTCGCCGCGCCAGATCGGCGAGATTCGCGCCGCCCTGCTGGCGCACCGGGTGATCTTCTTCCGCGACCAGACCCAGTTCGACGACGCGCAGCAGGAACAGTTTTCCAGCCTGCTCGGCGAGATGGTGCCGCACCCCACCGAACAGGTGCGCCTCGGCTCTAAAGGCATCCTTGAGCTGGATGCCGCCACCGGCAACGGCAAGGCCGATGTGTGGCATACCGACGTCACCTTCGTCGATGCCTATCCGCGCTATTCGGTGCTGCGCGCCGTCACCATTCCAGCCTATGGCGGCGACACACTCTGGGCCAACACGGTCGCCGCTTACCAGGACCTCTCGCCCCAGCTCAAGACGTTGGCCGAGAGTCTATGGGCGGTCCACAGCAACAAATACGATTACGCGGCGCAGCACCCGGCCGCCACCGCCAACGAACAGAGCCATTACGAGCGCGTCTTCGCCAAGGCGGTCTACGAGGCCGAGCATCCGGTGGTGCGCATCCATCCCGAGACGGGCGAGAAATCCCTGGTGCTCGGCTATTTCATCCAGCGCTTCGTCGGCCACAACCACATCGATTCCAACCTGCTGTTCACGCTCTTGCAGAATCACGTCATCCGCATGGAGAACATCGTGCGCTGGAGTTGGCGCGTCCATGACGTGGCGATCTGGGACAACCAAGCGACGCAGCATTACGCCCTCAACGATTACGACAAGCAGAACCGCACCATGCGCCGCACCACCATCGCCGGCGAAGTGCCGGTGAGTGTCGACGGGTGCCTGTCGAAGACCCTGCGGGAACCGGCGCGAGCCTAGGAATATGTCCCGGTATTGTTAAAAAGACCCTACCGCCTTAAGGTTTTTGCTCCACTCGTACATTTGATTGAAGCATCCGCTTGTTCGGCCGCCAGCTGCGAGGCTGGCCCTGCCTGACTTGGCCCCCGGTCGCCAGTCAGGTTGCTCGGCTGTGATTCAGGCGCGAACGCGACCGGCCCCTGGAGGAGGACGCGATGGCATTCATGACGTCGGGCCTAAAGCTTCTGGTGCTTTGCGCGGGGCTTGCGATGGCCGGCACCGCATTGGCCAATGGCAAGCTGACTGCGGAGAACATGTCCAAGAAGGATTATGACGACATCACCAAGACGGAATCGAGCGTACCGGGCGAGGAACCGACGTCAGCGCCGAGCGACGTTCACAATCTTGACAAGGACAAGGAGCAAAAACTGAAAGACGCCAACGGCGTCCGGCTCATCAAGGGCAAGGACTGGAAGGCGATGACGCCGGAAGAGCGGGATGCGCGGCTGCGCGCGCTCAAGGCACTGCGACCGGAAGGGTCGATTTTCTTGATCGAGGTGCCAAGCGGCAATGTCTGGGTCATCGACTTGGAGTCCTACCACGATCTCCTGCAAGACGGCGTGCTGCGCGAATGGTCTCGGCAGGAAATAGAGAGATTGCCGGCCGTGCGCCCAAACCCTGGCGACGTCGACTACCGCGACCGCCGACCGGGATCCGACCGCGAGCGCCATCAGGCGGAATAGCATTGAAGGCTGCAGGTTACGAATGACATAGGAGGTAGCGATGGCTTTCATGAAAGCAGGGCTGAAACTTCTAGTGCTTTGTGCCGGACTTGCGATCGCCGGTAGCGCCCTGGCGGATGGCAAGCTGACCGAAAAGAACATGAGCAAGAAGGACTTCAGGGACATCACGACAACGGAATCGAGCGTTCCAGGCGAGGAACCGACAACGCCGCCGGTCCACGTCCACAACCTGGACAAGGATGCCGAAAAGGAACTTAGGGATTCGAACGGCGTCAGGATCATCAAGGGCAAGGACTGGAAGGCGATGACGCCGGAAGAACGGGACGCGCGGCTGCGTCAGCTCAAGGAGCTCCGGCCGGCGGGATCCTTGTTCATACTCGAGGTACCAAGCGGCAATGTCTGGGTGATCGACGGCGACGTGGCCGACGATCTCTTCGAGGACGGCGTCATTCGCGACTGGACGTTCACGCAACTCTTCGACCTGCCCCAGGTGCGCCCTACGGCTGGCGACATTGGCTATCGCGACCGCCATCAGGGATTCGACCGCGAGCGCGACCAAGTGGATTAAGGATGGCGTGCCGCGAGCCTGTGCCTAGTTCAGGACGTCGATCGCCGCCACGGTGAGGATGTCGAGGATGACGTTGGTCGCGCGCCGGACCAGCATCACCTTGTCGTCGGCGATCAAATAGCGGTAGTCGGGGTGCAGCCGCGGCAGCCGGTCGAGCAGGTCGGGCGGCAGGTCGCGGCCCTGCAGGCCCGGCGGCAGCTGGCCGTTGCGCACCAACTGCTTGGCAAGCCCCGGCGGCAGTTCGCCACGCTTGGCAAGGCCCGGCGGCAGGTCCTTGCTCTTCTTCTTGCCCTTGCCGTGCGTCCCCGTCCATTGGTCATAGCGGTCCTGGTAGAAGCTGCGGATCAGCCGGCGCTCGATTTCGTCGATCACCACATCGGCGATGTCGCCGCTGGCCAGGATCTGACCGCCATCAACACCGACGGGCGGCGCGGCACCGGGTTCCGGAGGGGTGTCGGCGGCGGCGATCCCCACTCCCAGGGACAGCGCACAGAGCAGCGAGGCGAGGGGCAATCGAAAGGTCATGGCAGGCGTCTCTCGTCTATTTCGGGGGCGGGAATGGGGTGACAACCACGAATCATCCGTCGATAGATGGGAACTTTACCGCGATGACAACAACTGTGGCACAACAAGGTTCCGTGATCGGCGGCGTGCATCGCCCCTTGCCGGTCAATGACATGGGAATCCGTTGCTAGGAAATCTTCCGACAAAAATGGCGCGGCAGCCCGCCCTCAGGGTATCGGCTCGATACGGTCGTTGACGGCAACCTTGAGGGTGCGCTCGCGGTAGAGGACGAAAAGGCCGCTGGCGATGATGACGGCATTGCCGAGGATGATCGGCGGCGTCGGCCGGTCGCCCCAGAAGATCCACCCCAGGATCGAGGCCCAGAGGATCGCGGAATACTGGAACGGTGCCAGCAGCGAGGCCGGGGCGAGGCTGAGCGCGTTGGTGATCAGCATGAAGCAGCCGCAGGCGACGAAGCCCACCAGGGCCATCAGGCCGAAATCGAGCGCAGTCGGCACCACCCAGCCGATGGGCGACGCCAGCGCGCCCACAATGCCGCAGCCGATGAACTGCCAGGCCACCAGGGTCAGCCAGTGACAGTCGCGCAGGCGCCGCGTGATCACCATGGCGAGCGCGAACGAGGCGGCACCGGCGAGTGCTACCAGCGCCGAGGCCGAGAAGGCGGCGCCGGTCGGCTGCAGCGCGATGACCACGCCACCGAAGCCAACGACGATGGCGCCCCACCGTTTCATGCCGACCCGTTCATGCAGCAACAGCGCCGACCCCGCCGTGATGATCAGCGGGGCCGACATGTAGAAGGTCATCACGTCCGCGAGCGGCAGCGCGCGGGTGGCGAAATAGAAGCAGTAGCTGTCGACCGCCAGCAGCAGGATGCGCAACAGGTGCAACGGCCACTGTCCGCGCGGCAGCGTCAGCCGCGCCCCCGTCGTTCGCGCCAGCACCAGCAGCAGCACCCCCGCCCCCAGGGAGCGGATCAGCATCAGCTCGGCCACGGAGTAATCCGTCACCAGCCACTTCCCCAGCGCATCGTTGGCGGCGAACAGCGCCACCCCCGCCAGATAGAGCGCGATGCCGCGGGCATGGGAGGTGGGGGGCATGGGGGTCCTAAGAAAACGAATCTGAAGGGGGGCGCTGTCGATGTTGGTCGGCTTTACCACGTGAGAAGAACATAGGCGCGCTTCATTTTGGCAGAGAGACCGGATCAGTCACCACCTCCGCATCCGCCGCTGCAGCCGCCATCGCCGCCGCTACCACCATCGCCGCCGCTGCCACCTCCACCCCCGTCTCCGCCACCACCATCACCGAAGCCGTCGGTCGTGCCATCAATGCTGGAATTGGAGAAATCACCGCCGCATTGACCACCATGAATGCCGCGACGTCTCAAATCTTCGCAATCAGCTGTGTAATAGTAGCCGTCGGGAATATTGAGCTTGCTGTCCAGTGCGAACAGCAGCGGGAGGCGCGTCGGATTGTTGGGGTCGATGCTCTCGTATTTACAGGTGTACCACCAGGTGCGGCGCAGTCCCTCATTGTCCCGCCGCTCCTGCGGCCTCAGAATGACGGCTGGAGTGTGGTGCATGTAACCGCCAAGGGCTTGGCGGCAGAACGCTTCGTAATCGCGCGTATAGAGAATGAATTCGTGCCACAATGCATCGGCTATCTTCGAGGGCATCGAAACCTGCTTGCGGCCGCTCATCAGATAGGCAACGAAGAATTGCCGTAACCCGCGCGAAACCAGAGCCGCCTCCTTGCGCCCGAGATTGTGCTCCTTCATGAGCTTGCTCAGCAGGCCGCGCGGCCAGCGATAGGTACGGATCAACTCCGCCTGCTTAAGGCGAAACCCGCTCAGCCAGATTCGGTAGGCGACGATGGCAGCGACGACGGCCAGAAAGAATCCGATGAAAGACACGCTGATCCCCCGAGTGAAGCGCGCGAAAACCGAAGCTGAAACAACCATGGCGCGCAAAGAATTTGACTTTACGCGTCTTCCGAAGTTTGATGCAAGCGCACGGCGTTGTGCCTATGGACGAAAGTGCTCCTCATACCGCTCCATCCCCTCCGGGACCTCGGACCAGCCGTGGTCGGAGCGCAGGAAGATGTGGCGGAAGGGGATCGATCCGGGCTTGAGCCAGCCGGGATCGTCGAAGGTGCCGGCGGGCACGGAACGGATGTCGGGGACGGCTTCCATGGTGAGGCCCAGATTGGTGCCGCAGGTGCCGCAGAAATGCTGGTCGAGCCAGCGGCCGGATTCATCCGAGAGATGGCGATACTTGCGCAGAGTGTCGCCGGTGAAGGTCACGTTGGTGTGCTTGAACACGGCCTCGGTGCCGAAGGCCGAGCCGGTGCGACGCTGGCACCAGGCGCAGTGGCACAGGCTGACGCGCTCGGGATCGCCCCGGGTCACATAGCGCACGGCGCCGCAGACGCAGCCGCCTTCGTGTCGATCTGTCATCTTTTTCTCCCGTGCTGGGTCGGGTTGATCTATCGCTATGCCTGCCCCGCCGTGAACTGGTCGAACGCGCGGAGCGCGTCGGCGGCGTACATGACGGAGGGGCCGCCACCCATATAGATCGCCATGCCGAGCGCCTCGCCCACTTCATCCCGGGTGGCGCCGAGCCGCGCCAGGGTGCGGGTGTGAAAGCCGAGGCAGCCGTCGCAATGGGCGGCGACACCGAGGGCGAGGGCGATCAGTTCCTTGGTCTTCTCGTCGAGCGCCCTGGTCTGCGTCGCCGCCTTCGCCATGCTGGAAAACCCGGTCATCGTCTCCGGGATCAGCTTGTGCAGTTCCTTGCTGTAGGCGGTGATGTCGCCGATGATCGCCTTGTATTCCTTGGTCATCTCTTGGCCCTTCCGTGTTGCCGCGACGGGATAGCGGATTTGGGCAGGATAGCGGTGCGCGGGCAGTCGCGCGAGGTCCCGCCGCCGCGGCCAACGGCCTCAGGCAACCAGGATCAGCTGCGATGCGTCCTTCCCCCCGTCATCGGCTGCCGGACTCCCGTGGTAGTCGGGAAGCTGATTGGCAGGCCGGCGAGGCTGCGCAACGCCAGATAGGCGAAGGCCTGCGCCTCCAGCGCGTCGCCGTTCCAGCCCAGGTCGTCGACGCTCATCACAGGGGCGTCGAGACGTTCTTCCAGTGCCGCCATGATGACCGGGTTGCGGCGTCCGCCGCCGCAGACGAGCCAGTTCTGTACCGGTTCGGGAAAATGATCGACCGCGCGGGCGATGGCGGCGGCGGAGAAGGCAACGAGGGTCGCCGCGCCGTCGGCGGGGGAAAGCCGGTCGGCGAGGGTCGAATGGAAGGCGTTGCGGTCGAGGGATTTGGGCGCCGGTCGGTCGAAAAAGGGATGGCTGAGGAGATGCGCCAGCACGTCTTCGTCGGTGCGGCCCTGTTTCGCCAGCGCGCCGTGGAGGTCAACCGGCCGCCCCTCATGCCGCTGCGCCCAGTCGTCGAGGAGTGCGTTGCCGGGTCCGGTGTCGAAGGCGAGTAGCGATCCGTCGCGACCGATCCAGGTGACATTGGCGACGCCGCCTATGTTGAGCACGGCGATGGGTCGCTTGACGGTCTCGGGCAGCATATCCGCGAGCGCCAGGTGAAAGACCGGCACCAGCGGCGCGCCCTGCCCGCCCGCCGCCACGTCAGCGCTGCGGAAATCGTTGACCACCGTGATGCCGGTGAGGCGCGCCAGCAGTGCGCCGTCGCCGACCTGCCAGGTGCGCCCTTCATGGGGGGCGTGATGGATGGTCTGGCCATGAAAGCCGACGACGGCGATGTCGGCGGCGCGCATCCCGGCCCGGTCCAGGAGTTGATGGACCGCCGCGGCGTGACGTTCGGTCAGTTCGCGCGCGAGCGCCGCGATCGCCTCGGGCGGACCCTTGCCGCCATAGCTGGCCTTAAGACGGTCGCGGAAGGCAGGGTCGTAGGGCAATTCGAGGGCCGGACCGAAGGCGTGGATGTGGTTGGCATCGGCACGAATGAGGGCCGCGTCCACCCCGTCGCCACTGGTCCCGCTCATCAGCCCGATCGCCCACACGCCCGGCATTTCCTTGATTTCCAATAGATTCCCCACCGAATCCGTGGCCGCTTGGCCCCCTTCCGGCGAATGTGTTACATGACCGCCCGCAAGACAAGCCAGCCCTTACCCCACGATCCAGCCCCGAGAGTTGCGATGTTCCAGCCAAAATCCCCGTTCCTCCGCGATTTCGTTGCCCGGGGCTATCTGCACCAGTGCACCGCCATGGAAGAGCTGGACGCGCTCGCGCTGCCGGGGAAGCCGCCGCTCATCGCCTATATCGGTTTCGATGCCACGGCGGACTCGCTCCATGTCGGCTCCCTGGTCCAGATCATGAAGCTGCGGCTGTTGCAGAAATCGGGCGGCAAGCCGGTCGTGCTCATGGGCGGCGGGACCACCAAGGTAGGCGACCCCACCGGGCGCGACGACATGCGCAAGGTCCTCACCGACGCCGACATCGCCCGCAACATCGCCGGCATCAAGAAGATCTTCGCGCAGTTCCTGACCTTCGGCGACGGGCCCAGCGATGCCGTGATGGTCAACAACGCCGACTGGCTCGACCATCTCAACTATCTCGCCTTCCTGCGCGATTACGGCCGCCATTTCTCGGTCAACCGGATGCTGGCTTTCGATTCCGTGAAGCTGCGGCTGGAGCGCGAGCAGCCGCTCACCTTCCTCGAATTCAACTACATGATCCTGCAGGCCTACGATTTCCTGGAGCTCGCCCGGCGCATGAACTGCGTGTTGCAGATGGGCGGCTCGGACCAGTGGGGCAACATCGTCAACGGTGTCGAGCTGGGGCGGCGCTGCGACGACCGCGCGCTCTACGGCCTCACCTCGCCGCTCATCACCCTGGCCTCCGGCGCCAAGATGGGCAAGACCGCCTCGGGCGCCGTCTGGCTCAATGAGGAGCGTCTCTCGGCCTATGATTACTGGCAGTTCTGGCGCAACACCGAGGACGCGGACGTCGGGCGCTTCCTGCGCCTTTTCACCGACTTGCCGCTCCTCGAGATCGAGCGCCTCGCCTCGCTGGAAGGCGCCGAGATCAACGAGGCGAAGATCGTCCTCGCCAACGAAGCGACGAAGCTCTGCCGCGGCGCCGATGCCGCGGCGGATGCCGAGGCCACCGCGCGCAAGGTTTTCGTCGAGGGCGGACTTGGCGGCGAATTGCCGGTGATCGAGGTGGCGAAGGTGGCCCTTGATGCCGGCGTGGCCGTGATCGACCTCCTGGTCCAGGCCGGCCTCGCCAGTTCGAAGAGCGACGCGCGCCGCCTGATCAAGGGGAACGGCGCCCGCCTCAACGACCAGGCGATCGGCGACGAGGCGCTGAAGGTCTCGGCCGGCGATCTCAACGCCGAGGGCGTCATCAAGCTCTCGGCCGGGAAGAAGAAGCACGTCGTGGTGAAGGCTGTCTAAGATGGGATCGTCATGCCCAAGCATGACGGCCCATCGTTACTTTCCCCAGGCCTGGAGGCGTCGTGCTGCCTCCGCCATGTCCTCGGTCGATCCACTGAAGCAGAAGCGCATGAAATGGTGCCCGCGGCCGGGGTCGAAATCGATTCCGGGCGTCGCCGCGACGCCGGTTTCGGCCAGCATGCGGCGGCAGAAGGCGAGACTGTCGTCGGTGAGCTCCGAGACATCGGCATAAATGTAGAAGGCGCCGTCGGTGCTCACCAGTTTCCTGAATCCGGCGCGCGGCAGTTCATCGAGCAGCAGGTCGCGGTTGCGGGCATAGCGCGCGACATTGCCCTGCAGTTCCTCATGGGCGTCGAAGGCGGCGGCGCCGGCCAGCTGCGAGAGTGTGGGCGGCGAGATGAAGAAGTTCTGCGCCAGGCGCTCGACCGGCTTCACCAGTTCGTCGGGCAGGACCATCCAGCCCAGGCGCCAGCCGGTCATGCTGAAATATTTCGAGAAGCTGTTGATGACGATGCAGCCGGCGCTCGCCGCCGCGGTGCTCGCTGGTGTGCCGTAGACGATGCCATGATAGATCTCGTCGGAAACCAGCCGCACGCCGCGCCCGGCACACCAGTCTGCGATCGCGGCAAGGTGATCCGGCGCCAGCACCGCCCCCACCGGATTGGAAGGCGAGGCGACGATCAGCCCGTCGAGCCGACCCGCGATACGCTCCAGCGCGGCGATGTCGGGCTGGAACTTGGTTTCCGGACCGGTCTCGATCAGCACCGGTTCCAGTCCGAGTGCGGTCAGGATGTGCCGGTAGCAGGGATAACCCGGCACGGCGAGCGCCACCCGGTCGCCGGGATCGAAGGCAGCGAGGAAGGCCAGCAGGAATCCGCCCGAAGACCCGGTCGTCACCGCGATCCGCTCGGGCTGGATCGCAACATCATAGAACTCGCGATAGTGCTGCGCAATGCGGCGGCGCAACTGCGGCAGGCCGAGCGCATCGGTGTAACCAACCAGGTCCCGTTCCAGCGCCTTCTGCGCCGCCGCGCGCACCAGGCGTGGCGCCGGTGTCGACGGCTGCCCGACTTCGAGATGCAGAACGTCACCGCCGGTGGCGGCACGTTCATTGGCGGCGCGCATTACCTCCATCACGATGAAGGGATCGATGGCGGCCCGCGCCGAAACTTTGAGGCCCATCGCGACGACCCGCTCAGTCCTCGCCCAGAATGGTGGCAAGACCGTTGCCGCGATAGTCGTTGCGCAGCTGGCAGGTATCGGGGCTGGACGGCGTGCCGCGGCTGCAGAAGATCGCGTTGAGCCGGCCGAGGCGCAGGCCGCCGCTCTCGTCGACGCTCTGGCCACCGCCGTCGAAAGCGCGTGGCAGCTGCATCGCCTGATCGAGCGGCAGGGCGCGGCGCATCACGGCATCCAGGACGAGGGCCTCGGCCAGGGCACCCGGCGCACCGCCGGCGGCGGCGCTGGCGAAATAGAGCTGGCCGTTGAATTTGCTGGCAGCCATGACCGGCGACAGCGCGCTGAATCCCACCCCCTGGTCGCTTGGCGCCGGCGCCAGGATGATCCCGGTATCGCCCGCCATGCGCGCGGCGCCGAAGGGCGCGTTCATGGTAAAGGCGCAGGCCACCGCGAAGCCGTCGGAGTCCACGGCGACGACGCTGGCCGCGGTGGGCTCCTCGACCGGCAAGGGCGCCGTCGCCTGCGCCGCCAGGGCGCGGGCGCGCTCCGCCAAGACCAGATCCGCAGGCGGCACGCTGCTGCTGCCATCGGGCTGCATCCAGACTGAGCGCGCCGCCATCAACTGGCGCGAGATCTCCATTTGCCGCGCGGGAGAATTGTCGCCGCCGCTGAGCATTTCGAGCGCTTGGGCGGTCAGCACGCCACCCGATGCCGGCGGCGGGGTGACATAGAGGCTGATATCGAGGAACTTGGTTTCCAGCGGCGGGTAGATCGCCACCTTGTAATTGCGCAAATCGTCAATGGTAAGCGGGGCGCCGATCGCCTGGGCGTTCTCGGCCAGCTTCTGTCCCAGGAGCCCGCTGTAGAAGGCATTGACCCCCTGGGCGCGGATCTGGCCGAGCGAGGCGCCAAGCTCGGTCTGGCGCAGATTGTCGCCATCGCCGAGCATGGCACCGTCAAGCCGATGAAAGACGTTGTGGATCTTCGGATCCTGGCTCAGCAGGTGGCCATATTGCTGGAGATCGCTTGTCAGCGCCTTGCTGACCGGCAGGCCGCCGGTGGCGAGAACTTCGGCGGGTCCGACCAGCGCGGCGAACTGAAGCCGGCCGTATCGCGCATTGAGGGCGGCCATGCCGCGTACATTGCCGGGAACGGCGACCCGACCGCCCGCCGCCGCCCGGGGCAGGAAATCGATCACCTCGGTGATCCTTTCCTCGGCGTCATGGGCAATGCAGATGCCGCCGCCGCCCAGGCCAGCGGTCCCGGGCAGCGAAACGGACATGGCAAAATAGGCCGCGACCACCCCGTCGGCGGCATTGCCGCCATTGGCAATGGCGGTGCGACCAATGAGCGCTGCCCGCGGTTCGTCCGCCACCACGCCGGCCCGGAAATCCTCGATCTGTGTCGCATCGGAGGCAACCGAGCGGACATTGCCGCAACTGCCCAAGACAATCGGAAGCAGGCCGGCCACCAAGCCGATGCCGACCAGCCGCCGGCCGGGATGCCGCCTGACGCCTATATCCGCCTCGCAGGCGGCCCCACGGCCCCTGCCAGGGTGCTTGCCGGGGGTCCCGGGGCCGGTATGATAGGCATCAGACATGATAAACTCCGCCATTGTATGACTGTTGCTCCAGCCCCATTTAGCGGGCTGAATAGCTTAAATCCCCGAACCATGGCGGAAATATCCGACCCTAGTCCGGGGCGAGCATAGAGAAGGATGCCCGGATTGATCAACCGAGCCAATGCGCGCCGCGTTTTTGCCGCTTTCCTGGCGATTTCCCTGGCCGCCGCGAGCGGGAGTTCCAGCCAGCCCGCCGAAGCGCAATCTCGCTCCATCAGCCTGATTCGCGACGCCGAGACAGAAGCCACGATTCGCTCCTATGCCAACCCGCTGTTCCGGGCCGCCGGGCTCGATCCAGCCGGTATCCGGGTTCTCCTGGTGAACGACGATTCGATCAATGCCTTCGTTGCCGGCGGCATGCGGATGTTCATTCATACCGGCCTTCTGATCCGCTCCGACAGTGCCAATCAGGTGATCGGCGTGATCGCCCACGAAACTGGACACATCTCCGGCGCGCATCTCTCCCGCCTGCAGGCGGAGCTCGAGAATGCCACCATCGAACAGGTCATCGGCATGATCCTGGGCGGCGCCGCCGCGATTGCCAGCGGCGAAGGCGGGGCCGCCGCTGCCGGGACGCTGCTGGGCGGCGAGATCGCCAAACGCAAGCTGTTGCAATATTCCCGGACCCAGGAATCCGCCGCCGACCAGGCAGGCATGAACTTTCTCGATGCCACCAAGCAATCTTCGCGCGGCCTGCTCGAGTTCTTCGAGAAGCTGGAAGGCCAGGAGTTCCTGACCAATCCGCACGATCCCTATCTGCGTACGCACCCCCTGACTGTCGATCGCATCGATTCCGTCCGCCAGCATGTCGACAACTCGCCCTTCGGCACGGCTGCGGATTCAGCCGAGGTCGATGCGCGCCACCAGCGCATGGTGGCCAAGCTGAAAGGCTATCTGTGGCCCTTGTCGCGGGTGGAGCAGGAGTTCCCGCCCAGCGACAATTCGGTACCGGCGCGATATGCCCGGGCGGTCGCGCTCTACCGCGCCAGCCGCATGCAGGAGGCGATCGCGACCATGGACAGCCTGCTGGCCGAAGCGCCGGACGATCCCTATTTCCTCGAACAGAAGGGCCAGATCCTGAATGACAACGGACGCCTGGCAGAGGCCTTGCCGCTCTATGCGCGGGCTCACGAAATCCTGCCCTACGACCCGATGATCGGATTGGGCCTGGCCCAGATCGAGGTCGCCACGGAGGATCCCGAGTTGAACCGGAGCGCAATCCGGCACCTTGAAGCAGTGACTGCGATAGAACCGCGCAATGCGCGCGCCTGGTATTTCCTTTCAGTGGCCTATGGACGCGACGGCAATCTGCCCATGTCGCAGTTGGCTCAGGCCGAGCAGGCCATGGCGCAGGGCAATCCGAAGGAAGCCTGGGCACAGGCAAAGCGCGCGCTGGAAGGCATGACCGCCGGTTCGCCCGGCTGGCTCAAGGCCAACGACATCATCAGTGAGGCACAGCAGCTGCTGGACCGCTGAACGACGACACCTATTCGTGATCTTGCCCGGCATGGCGGATTGCGCCATGTTCCCGCTGCCAATACCTGTAAGGATCCAAAGATGCGCTGGTTACCTCGCCTTGCCGTCACCGCCAGCCTGCTGCTCGGCATTTTTGCGGCAAGTACGCAAACATCCAGCCAGGCGCAGGAACCAGGCTTCTCGCCCGAACAGACCCAGGCCATCGAGACCATCGTCCGCGACTACCTGATCGCCCATCCGGAGGTGATCAAGGAAGCGATCCAGGCATTGCAGGCGAAGGAGGAGGCCGCCGAGGCCAATCTGCAGGCCAGCGCGCTCACCCAGCACCGCGACCGGCTCTTCGCCGATCCGCTGGCCCCGGTCGCCGGCAATCCAGTGGGCGACGTGACCATCGTCCAGTTCTTCGATTACAAATGCCCCTATTGCAAGCGCGTCACCCCCGCCCTGACGGAACTGCTGGCTAGCGACAAGGGCATCAAGCTGGTCTACAAGGAGTTTCCGATCCTGGGCGAGTCATCCCTGGTCGCCGCGCGCGCCGCCCTTGCGGCGGTCGCGCAGGACCGGTACTTCGACCTCCACGACGCCCTGATGGCGCACCGTGGCGATTTTGATCTCGCCACGATCCAGACCATCGCCGCAAATCTCGGGCTGGACGGCGAAAGGCTGCTGGCGGACATGAAGAGCGACGCCATCGATAGCCAGCTCCGCGACAATCACGAACTGGCGATAGCCCTCTCGATCCGCTCGACGCCGACCTTCGTCATCGGCGACCAGATCGTCCCCGGCGCGCTCTCGATCGACGACATGCGCGCCCTCATCGCCGACATTCGCAGCGGCTCCTGACCCTCAGCGCCCTGCCATCGCGGCAAGCTCCGCCTCGCCCAGCAGGTTGCCCGCCTCGTCTCGGTAGCTGGCATTGCCGGAGACGGTCTGGCCCTGCCATTTGGCCTCCAGCGCCGCCCGTTCCGGCTGCGCCTTGAACCAGGCGATGAACTCGTTGACCTTGGCGAGCAGCGCATGGCTCGATCCGGCCGCGGCTACGCCGACCGCGTAATACCACGGCGCCGGTGCCAGATTGCCGGGCAGCACCTCGATCTTGCCGCGCCAGCGACTCTCGGCGCCGGTCGAGGCCCAGAAATAGATCGGCTGGTCGACCGCGAAGGCATCGACCGCGCCGTCGACCAGGCAGTCGTGGATCTGGCTCTGGTCGGAATAGGCGATGAGGTTGGCAAGACGAACCCGACCGCCCGGCTGCTGGGCGTTGGCAGCCCAGCGCAGACCGGCCGCCTCCAGCGTCGCGAAGGCGCCGGGATCGTTGATGCAGCCGAGCACCTTGCCCTCCAGATCGCCGAGGCCACCCACCGCGGTATCGCCGCTGCGTCGCGCAAGCACATAGTGGAGATAGGTATAGGCCTCGGAGAAGGCCACGCCATGATAGGCGGCGTTGGGCGGCAGGGCGCTCCACACCAGATCCGCCGGCGCCTCGCCGGGCTTGGGTCCGAGGTGCAGCAGTTCGGTGCACTGGTCCCAGGGATATTCGACGAATTCGGGGCGCACCCCCAGCCATTTCGCGAAGGCCGTGGCATAGTCGATGTCGAGGCCGATCAGTGGCGTCTTGGGGCGCAGGCGGAAGGACAGGCCGACAAAGGCCGGTTCCACGGCGATGCGCACAGTGCCGCGCCGCCGGATCTCGGCAAGGCGGTCGAAATCCCGCGCGGACGGCAGGTGATGGCGCCGCAACACCGCGCGCACGGCGTCGGTATCCCGATCAAGCGCATGCGCCAGCTCGTCGGCTAGCTGCAGCGACCAGCGTGCCTTGCCGACGACATTGTCGTTGCGCGCCGAGGCCTGCGGCACCGCCACCGAAATGACCTTGTTGTTATCCTTGAGCTCGCCGATCTGGCGGTCGAGGGCCGAGAAATTCTCTCCCATCCGGTCGAGGGATTGCGTCAGTTGCTGCGAGATCGCCTGCAGCATCCGGTCGGACGCCTGGGCGGTGTCGGCGACCCGGTTCTGGACATCGGTGAGGTCGATACTCCGGCCCGCTTCCTTGGCACTCTGCATGGTGCGCTGCGCGAGGTTGCGGACTTCGGCGGCGACCACGCCGAATCCCTTGCCATGTTCGCCCGCATGCGCCGCCTCGATGGTGGCGTTGAGCGCCAGCAGGTTGACCGATTTGGCGATACTCTCGATTTCCTTCAGCACCACGATCGCGGCCCCGGCCTTGGTCTCGATCGCCTGGACCACCGCGTCGAGCTCGCCGCGGATTTCCCCCAGCGCGCGGTCCATCTCCGCCCCCAGGGTCGCGCGCAGGTCGACCGCGATGCGGCCGCTGGTCGCCACCTCCGTGGCCGAGAGATCGAGCGACTGGCTCATCCTCGCACTGCGTTCGGCAATTTCGGTGAGGGCGAAAGCCTGCGCCTCCAGCGCACGGGCGATGGCGTGCTGAAGGCTTTCCAGCCCCTTGAGCCCCGCCTGGGCCAGATGGGCGGTCGGCGCGCCTTCTGTCAGGTCATTGTCGTCGGTCGACATCGTCGGAATCCCCCCAGATTCGTCCCGCGGCCGTTCATCTCCGGCGCCCCGGTCGCGACACGACAAAAGCCATGCCACACTCCAGGCGCCGACTCGTTTCCTGACAGTAAACTAAATTGAAAGCGGTTCTCAAGCCGTCCCGCGCGTCCGGCGGAAGCGGCGGTTGCCCTCCCCTCCCGGCACCGCTATAAGGGCCTGAAATCGTAACCAAATAGCCCAATCATTGGGGATCGCCGTCGTGGCCAAGCCAAAAAGCATACTCGTCCTCAACGGGCCCAATCTCAACATGCTGGGGGTCCGCCAGCCGGAACTCTATGGCCGCGAATCGCTCGACGATATCGGCCGCGCCTGCGCGGCCAGGGGAAAGGCGCTCGGCCTCGCGGTGGATTTCCGGCAGAGCAACCACGAAGGCGAGCTGGTGACCTGGATCCAGCAGGCGCGCGGCCGCGCCGCCGGCATCGTCATCAATCCCGCCGCCTATGGCCATACCTCGGTGGCCCTGCTCGACGCCCTGCTTCTCGCGGAGCTGCCGGTGATCGAGGTCCATCTTTCCAACATCCATCGGCGCGAGGCGTTCCGCCACCAGACCTATGTCTCGCAGGCGGCGACGGGGGTCATCTGCGGGCTTGGGCCCCAGGGCTATCTCCTGGCACTCGACGCGATGGCCAATCTTGTCAATCCGAAGAAAGCACGCGCATGAGCAAGTTCGATATCGACGAGGCCCTGATCCGCAAGCTGGGCGTCCTGCTCAAGGAAACCGGGCTCACCGAGCTCGAGTTCGAAAGTGGCGACCAGCGCA
>JAEUKV010000304.1 GCA_016794165.1 Rhodospirillaceae bacterium | reverse complement strand
GGCGGGCGCCGTCAGCGGATCTGATTCCCGGATGGCGCGCTGTGCCGCCACCTTGAGCAGATGCTGGGTGATGTCGCGGATGCGCTGCTTTACGCGGGCCTTGCGCGCCTGCCAGGCGGCACCGCCCAGCTTGTCGAGTTCAACCACCGCGTCCTCGCCGCCATAGCGGGTGAGGACCTCGATGTTCTCGACCGGGACATAAAGCTTGTCGTTGCCGGCATAGGTGAGGCGCAGGCAGTCATGGGGGGCACCACCGACATCGAGGGCTTCCAGGCCTTCATAGCGGCCGATGCCGTGATCGACATGGACCACGAAATCGCCGGCGGCGAAATTGGCGAGCTCGGCAAGGAAGGTTTCGCTCTTGCGCTTCCTGGATACCGTGCGGGTAAGGCGATCGCCGAGGATATCCTGTTCGGTGACGACGAGCAGGCCGTCGGCGCTGAACCCCGCCTCCAGGCCCAGGGCGGCCCGGCCCAGCGTGTCGCGCGGCCAGGCCATGAAGGCGCCAAGGCTGTCCACCGCCACCTGTTTGGCAAGGCCGTGTTCCAGCAACAGATGGCCGATGCGCTCGACCGCACCCTGGCTGACCGCCGTCAGCAATACCCGCTTGCCCGTCTGCTGCTCGGCGCGGATCGCCTTCGCGGCGGCGTCGTAGACATTGACGTCCGGGTTGGTCCGGGCCTCGGCGAAGTTGAGGCCGGGCGTACCACCCGCCTCCAGCACGCTCTCGCTGCCGGTGCCGAAGTGATGAAAGCCCAGGACCAGATGCTTGCGGGCAAGGCCGCGCCAATCGGCATCGTTGAGATAGAGCCGGTCGGTCGGCAGGGCGCGGTAAACCGGTGCACCCGATTCCCGCTCGGCACGGACCAGCTGGGTGCGGGCGCTGTGAAAGTCGCTGATCGTGTCGAGGCGCGCGCGCTTGGCTTCGTCGGCCTGATGATCCAGCGTGAGGATCGCCTGCGGCAGATAGGAATCGAGCGGCACCAGTGGTGTTCCGAACAGCGGCAGCCAATGCTCCATGCCGGGATAGTGCCGGCCGGCGCTGATCGCCTCGTAGAGCGGATCGTCGGTGCCGCTGGTTCCGAAGGTCTCGCGATAGGCGGTGCGGAAGGCTTCGATCGCCGCTGGGGTCAGCGTCACCTCGTTGACCGGCTTGATCTCGAACCGCTCCAGTTTTTCCTGACTGCGCTGGGAAAGCGGATCGAAGAGGCGGATGTCTTCGATCTCGTCGCCGAAGAAATCGATGCGCAGCGGCTGCGCCGTTCCCGGTGGATAAAGATCGATGATGCCGCCGCGGACCGAAAATTCCCCCGATTCCGAGACGGTGGCATTGCGCAGATAACCGTTGCCGAGCAGGTAGTCGACCAGCTTCTCCTGTGCCAGTTCCGCGCCGCGTTCCAGGGCGAGACCACCGGAAGTGAAGGCCGCTGCCGCCGGTACCTTCTGCAGCAAGGCGCCCACGGTGGTAACGACGACCGGCATCGGCCGGCCGCCATTCGCCGCCATGGCGAGGGCGGTCAGTGTCTCGATGCGGGCGGCAAGGATGTCCCGATGCGGCGAGGCGCGGTCATAGGGCAAGCAGTCCCAGGCCGGAAAGGCGAGCACCTCCAGCTCCGGCGCCACGAAGCGGAGCGCCTCCACCATGCGGGTCATGCGCAGATCGTCGCGGGCGACATGCAACACGCCGTTGGCGGGCCGTGCCTGGGCGATCGCTGCCACCAGATGGGCGTCAAACCCGTCGGGTACCCCACCCACATCGTGGCGACCGCTCTCCGGCAGGAGGAAGGGCAGTTTCGCGGTCATTCTTCGGTGCCCGGGTTGAGGCGCGCCGAGCCGAAGGCCACTAGGCGCGCGGTCACCGGGCTTTGCAGGCGTTCCGGCAAGGGCTCGCGGCCGGTCAGCCAGTCATAGATGTTGGGATCGGGCTCGGTCAGGAAAACGCTCAAGATCAGTAACTCGTCCGCTGAAAGGTCGTTGAGATGCGCCTTGGCGAAAGGCCCGAGCACCAGATCAAGCTCCTTGGTGCCCCGGTGCTGACACTGGAACAGCAGCCTTTTGCGCAGATGCTCCACCTCCTCCATGCCGCAGCCCTTCCCTCGCCCGCATTTGGCGCATAGAGTCCCCCCGTTTCCAGCAGCAGCCGGACCCGGATTCCCTTGCGACCGCAACTCCTTTACCCGCTCTTTGCGCCGGTGACCAGCCTGCCCGGAATCGGGCCGAGGCTGGGAAAACTGTTCGAGAAACTGACCGGCCCGAATGTGGCCGGATTGCTCTGGCATGTTCCGACCGGTCTGCTTCAGCGGCGCCACGAGCCGTCCGTTGACACTATCGCCGATGGCGACACTGTGACTCTTAGGGTCCAGGTCACGGTCCACCTGGAACCGCAGCGCCAGCGGCAGCCCTACCGGGTGTCATGCGTGAATGAAACCGGCGCGGTGGACCTGGTCTTCTTCAACCCGCGTGCCGACTATCTCAAGAACCTGCTGCCGCCCGGGGAATGGCGCGTGGTCTCGGGCCGGGTCGAGCGCTATGCCGGCACCCTCAACATGGTGCATCCCGACTATATCCTGCCGGTCGAGCGGATGGGCGAGATCCGGGGGCTGGAGCCCACCTATGGCCTGACCACCGGCCTCACCCAGCGCATGGTGCTCAAAGCCGTGGCGGCGGCGATCGAGCGTGCGCCGGAGATGCCGGAATGGATCGATCCACATGTCGTGAAGCGCCATGGCTGGCCAAAATGGAAGGTGGCCATCGAGCAGGTGCACCGGCCGGCGGCACCCGCCGATCTCGCTCCCACCACCCTGTCGCGCCAGCGCCTCGCCTACGACGAATTGCTGGCGGCCCAGGTGGCCCTGGCCCTGGTTCGCCAGCACAACCGGCGCCTTGCCGGACGGCCCAGCGTCGCCACCGGCGCGCTCACCTCACGCGTCAAGGCGAAGCTGCCCTATGAACTCACCGCGTCGCAGCGCAAGGCGATCGAGGAAATCGCGGCCGACATGGCGGCGCCGCAACGCATGCTGCGCCTGCTGCAGGGGGATGTCGGCAGCGGCAAGACCGTGGTCGCCCTCTTTGCCATGCTGATCGCTGCCGAAGCCGGCGGCCAGGCGGCCCTTCTCGCCCCCACCGATATCCTGGCCCGGCAGCATTTCGCGACGCTGGAACCGCTGCTGCGATCGGCCGGATTGCAGTTGCAGCTCCTCACCGGGCGCGACAAGGGCCGCCCTCGGGAAAAGATCGTGGCCGGTCTTGCCAGCGGCGAGATCAAGCTGGTGGTGGGCACCCATGCGCTGGTACAGGAGAGTATCGCCTTCGACGATCTGCGCTTGGCCGTCGTGGACGAACAGCATCGTTTCGGCGTGCAGCAGCGCGTGGCGCTCGCCGACAAGGGCAAGGGTGTCGACCTTCTGGTCATGACGGCGACGCCGATCCCGCGCACCCTCACCCTCACCGCCTATGGCGACATCGATGTCTCGCGCCTGACCGAGAAGCCGCCCGGGCGCCAGCCGATCGATACCAGGACCATCCCGCTTGATCGCCTGGACGAAGTGGCTGGCAGCCTGAAGCGCGCCACGTCGCAGGGCGCCCGGGTCTATTGGGTCTGCCCGCTGGTGGACGAATCGGAACTGATCGATCTTGCCGCCGCCACCGAGCGCTACGACGTGCTGCGACAGATGTTCGGCGAGCGGGTCGGGCTCGTCCATGGCCAGCAGAAGGCCGCGGAACGCGACCAGACCATGGCGCGATTCCAGAAGGGCGAGATCGATATCCTGGTGGCCACGACGGTGATCGAGGTCGGTGTCGATGTGCCGCAGGCCACGGTGATGGTGATCGAACATGCCGAACGGTTCGGTCTTGCCCAACTCCATCAATTGCGCGGTCGCGTCGGGCGCGGCAGCGGCAAGTCGAGTTGCCTGCTGCTCTATCAGACTCCGCTCAGCGAGACCGCCAAGGCGCGCCTTGCCATCATGCGCGAGACCGAGGACGGGTTCCGCATCGCCGAGGAGGATCTGAAGCTGCGCGGTGCCGGCGAATTGCTGGGCACGCGCCAGAGCGGCATGCCGGACTTCCATCTGGCCGATCTCGCGGCCCATGCCGACCTCATCCAGATCGCCCGCGACGATGCCCGGCTGGTTCTGGAAAAGGATCCGGAACTGGTCAGCGAACGCGGCACCGCGCTGCGCGTCCTCCTCTATCTGTTTGAGAAGGACGCGGTGGTGAAGACCATTCGATCAGGCTGAGACGGTGGGCCCCGGCGCCTTGACCTTGACCGGCAGCTTGACCTTGGGCGCCACGATCCCGCCCGAAACGATCAGCTTGATGCCGTCCTCGACCGACATGTCGAGATGGCGCACTTCCTCCCGCGGCACGAAAATCAGATAGCCGGAGGTGGGGTTGGGCGTCGTCGGCACATAGAGCGTCACCAGATCGTTGCCGGCGATTTCCGCGACGTCCGGCGGCGTGGCCCCGGTGACGAAGGCGATGGTCCAGGCATTCTTGCGCGGGAACTCGACCAGCACGCATTCGCGGAAGGCGGCCGATTTGTTGGCCAGAACGGTCTCGGTGATCTGCTTGATGGCGCCATAGAGGCCGCGGATGATCGGCAGGCGATTGAGGACGCTCTCCATCAGCTGCCGGGTGATGCGACCGAAGATTCCCGCCGTGACAGCGCCCACGGTGGTG
>JAEUKV010000277.1 GCA_016794165.1 Rhodospirillaceae bacterium | reverse complement strand
CACCGCGACGACGAGGTTGACCGAGGCGTATTCGAGCCCGGCGAGCTGGGCGAAGGCGGACGGGAAATAGGTGCCGAGCGCGAGGCCGAGCGCGATGCACAGCGCCACCCAGAGCGAGAGCCATTTCTCGAAGAAACCGATACCGCCGGCGGCGATGGCGGGCGAGGCTACGGAAGCGTGGGTCATCGGGGAATCTCGTTCTTGAGTGGGGTTCGGGACGCAACCCGGGTCGCTAGGCACATCTTTGACCCAGTGCCGCCGCCAACAGCATGTTGCAGTCGTTCGGCCTGCCGTTGCAGCAATCCTTGACCAGGAACGCCAGCAGGTCTCGAATGCCGTCCTGTTTGGCTGAATAGGAAATTGTCCGACCCCGGCGTTGCGACTGGATCAATCCCGCCCGCGCCAGGATGGCAAGATGCGCCGACATGGTGCTTGCCGGCACCTTGAATTTGGTAGCGAGGTCGCCGGCGGAGACGGCGTTCGGCAGCTGGCACATCAGAAGGCGAAAGACTTCCAGCCGGGTATCCTGGGCCAAGGCGGACAAGGCGGAAATGGCTTGTGTCGATTCCATATTTCGACAAATATAAAAATAAATTCGGGCTGTCAAGAAAGCCTGGCGAGGCCGTCTCGTGAGGTCGCCGAGATGGTCGCGGAACGATCGTCCGGCTGGGAGGACTTCGTGACAAGTGCGCGCCGACAATTCCTGCTGTCATCCCTTTGCGCCCTCGGAAGCTTTGCCGGGGCCATCGGGCGCTGCCGCGCGGATGGACCCTTCAGCTTCGGGTTGACCCCGGTCTTTCTGGATTCCGACATCGAGTTGCTGCACGAGCTGCAGGCCTATCTCGGCGAGGCCATGGGGCGGGAGGTCAGCCTCGTCAAGCGCCGGACCTATCAGGAGATCACCGCCCTGCTCCTGTCGGGCGAGCTGGATGCGGCCTGGATCTGCGGTTTTCCCTTCGTCCAGCATACCGACCGCCTCGCCCTCGTTGCGGTACCGCTCTACCAGAACCAGCCGCTCTATCAATCCTACCTGATCGTTCCAGCCGATCGCCCGGTCGACTCGTGGGAGGGGTTGCAGGGTGACATTCATGCCTTCTCGGATCCGGACAGCAATTCCGGCTATCTCGTGACCGCAACCCTCCTGGCGCAGCACGATCTGACGCCGGCGCGATTCTTCGCCAAGACGTTCTTTACCTATGGCCATCGCAACGTCATTCGCGCGGTCGGTTCCGGTCTTGCCCAAAGCGGCAGCGTCGACGGCTATGTCTGGGACGTCATGAACGAGCGGGAACCGGACCTCGTTTCGCGTACCCGCGTGCTGCGGCGCTCGGAACTGCTCGGTTTTCCGCCGATCGCGTGCCTGCGCACCAATCATGCGAGCAGCGGCATCGCGGCACTCACCCAGGCCCTGATCGCTATGGCCGGCAGCGAGCGCGGCCGAAAGATCCTCGGGATCCTGCAGCTCGACGGCTTTTCGGTCGAGCCGGAGACCACCTTTTCCGGAATTGCCAGGAACTATGCCCTGGTCCAGTTGAAGGGTGCCTGATGAAGCGGATCAACCGGCTCATGGCGGCGATTCCGCTGGCGCTGCGGGTGCCGCTCCTGGTCGCTTTGCTGATGGTCCTGGTTGCCACCGTCATTTCGCAGGTCGTGCTTTCCCGGTTGACGCGCGAGCAGGAGCATTCACTGCTCAGCCTGAGCACGGCCTTCATGGACGGCGTCGCCACGGCGGCGACACCGGGCCTGTTGCGCCAGGATATCTGGGAGACCTTCGACAGCCTCGACCGGGCCCGGCGTCAATACGGTGCGATCAATGTGCTCTATGTGATCGTGATTCTGCCGAACGGCCAGGTCCTCGCATCTTCGGAGCCGGACCGGTATCCGGCCGTGTCGAGCTTGCCGCCGCATCTCGCCGCCCTGGTGGCCGGGGGACAGCCCCTGGTGCTTGACGAAAAAACCGGCCGCGCCTGGACGATTCGCGAGATCGAGCAGGAATCCTACCGGATCGGCACCGTTCTCGCGGAGATCGACATCAAGAACATCCTCGCGGTGCGGCGGGAAGTGCTGTGGACCCTGATCCTGGTGAACGGGGCGCTCACGGCGGTTTTCAGTCTTTCCGGCTATCTGCTGGTCCGGCGCATGGTACGGCCGATATCCGTCATCCAGCAGCATCTCGCCATGGTCCAGTCCGGGCATCCACAGGCAATCGACGAGCGCGATATCCGGGCCGCGGGACCGGAGCATCGCGAGCTCTACCGCCGCTTCAACGACATGATCCGCAGCCAGGCCGAGCGCGAAGCCCTGGCGGCGGAACTCGCCAATCAGGAGAAGATGGCGATGCTGGGGCGCCTCGCCTCCGGCATGGCGCACGAGGTCAACAATCCCCTGGGCGGGCTGATGAACGCGGTGGATACGCTGGACGTTCATGGCGACAGGGAAAGCGTGCGCCGGCGGACCATCGACCTGCTGCGGCGGGGGCTGGCCGGAATCCAGAACGTCGTGCGCGCGGCGCTGGTCACCTACAAATCGGCACCGGGGCACGCGCATCTCGGCCGTGCCGACCTGGAGGATCTTCCCTTCCTCATCCAGCATGAGACCGGCGTGAAGCACCTGACGCTCGATTGGCGCAACGACATCAGCGACGATCTGCCGATCGAAGCGCCGGCGGTCCGCCAGATCGCCCTCAACCTGTTGCTCAACGCCTGTGCCGCGTCGCCCGAGCGTGGCGCAATCAGGTTCACGGCCCGGGTCGAGGATCGCCATCTGGTGCTCTGCGTGTCGGATAGCGGGCCCGGGCTGCCGGATCTCGCCTATCGGGCCGTCGCGGCTGGAGAATCCGGTGACGGCGTCCCCGATGGCCTCGGCCTCGGTCTCTGGACGGCGGCGCGCCTTGCTGCCAGACTGAACGGAAAAATGACCCTGCAATCGGGCCCCAGCCAGGGTGCCGCCATCACATTGGTGGCACCGCTAGGTGAAGAGCGGGAGGAAGAGCATGTCGTCGCCGCAACGCGTGCGCGTCGGGCTGGTTGAAGACGATCCGATCATGGGCGAATCCATCGCCCACCGGCTGGATCTGGAAGGCTACCGCGTTGCCTGGTGGAAATCGGGCCAGGCGGCACTCGATGCCGCCCGGGCGGAATCCCCCGATCTCATGGTCTGCGATATTCGCCTGCCGGACATGAACGGCGAATCCCTGTTCAATCGCCTGGTGCCGCACAGGCCGGGGCTGCCTTTCATCTTTATCACCGGCTTTGCCCAGGTCGATCAGGCAGTCCGTCTGATGCGAGCAGGTGCCGCCGATTACGTTGCCAAGCCGTTTGCCATGCCGGATTTCCTCGCCAAGGTGTCGGCGCTGCTGCAACGGAGTGGCAGCAAGCCACATGTCCTTGGGCATTCCGATGCCATGGGACGGATCGAGGCCACGCTGCGGCGAATAGCGGATATCGATTCGACCGTACTGCTGACGGGCGAGAGCGGTGTCGGCAAGGAAGTGGCGGCAAGGTTTCTGCACACGCGATCAAACCGATCGGACAAGCCCTTCATCGCCGTCAATTGCGCGGCCATTCCGGCGGATCTGCTGGAAAGCGAGCTTTTCGGCCATGAAAGGGGCGCCTTCACAGGTGCCGCCGGCCGCCATCTCGGCTATGTCGAGCGGGCGGGCGACGGTTTCCTCTTTCTCGACGAGATCGGCGAACTGCCACTTTCCCTGCAGGCAAAGCTGCTGCGGCTGATCGAGGCGCGCCGCTTTCAGCGCCTCGGCGGCGAAGTGGAGCTGACCTGCGGGGCGCGGATTGTCTGCGCCACCAATGTCGATCTGGATGCTGCCGCACAAAGCGGGCGGTTCCGCTCGGATCTGCTCTTTCGCATCCGCGTCATCGAGGCGCATATCCCGCCGTTGCGCGAGCGCAAGGACGACATCGCGCCGCTCCTCGATCTCTTCCGGGCGCAGTTCGCGACGGCCTTCGGCCGCCATGTCACCGGTTTCCAGCCGGATGTGGCGGAGGCCGCCCTGCTGCACAATTGGCCGGGTAATGTCCGGGAGTTGCGGAATCGGGTGGAGCGCGCGATCGCCCTTGCCGATTCACCGTGGATCGGGCGCGAGCACCTATTCCCCGACCTCGAGCCGCAAGCCATCGGACCGGCCAGCTTCACCTCCCTTGCCAGCCTGCGCGAACAGGTTGAGCGCCAGCATATCCGCCAGGCCCTGGACCGGGCCGAGGGCCGCGTCGAGGAAGCAGCGAAGCTCCTCGGCATCTCGCGTTCGACGCTGTTCGACAAGATGCGTCGCCTGCGCATGGATCACTGAGCGGTACGGTCAGGTAATCCGGAACACCGGACGGAACCAGACCCGAGAATCCGGTTTTCCGGACTCGGCTGCACTGCAATAGAAATTTCCCCTGAAATCCGGTGCTGTTTTTCGCGTCGCAGTATGGCACGGCGCCTGCTCTATCTCCCAGCAACAACAATCGAAACTGGCCCGGGAGAAGGATCATGAGCAAGAGGTGCAACAAGCTTGTCGACATCGGTCGGCGGCAGTTTCTGCGCGGCAGCGGCGTGGCGGCGGCGGGTGTTGCCGGCGTGGTCGCGACACGCTCAGCGAAGGCGGAAGCGCCGCTCGCGCGGGTCGACTATCCCAGCAATCGCCTCGGCAATGTCGCCGATCTGACCCCCAACGAGCCGCTCGACGTGACCTATCCCGACGAGAACGCACCGGGTGTGTTGCTCAAACTCGGCAAGGCCGTGCCAGGAGGTGCCGGGCCGGATGGCGACATCGTCGGCTTCACGACAATCTGCCCGCACAAGGGCTTTCCCATGTCCTACAACGCCGCCGACCACACCTTCAACTGCCCAGGGCATTACTCCCGCTTCGACGCGGAGGCGGGCGGCATGCAGGTCTGGGGGCAGGCGACGCAGAACCTGCCGCAGTATGCGCTGCGCGTCGACGACAAGGGCGACATCTACGCCGAAGGGCTGGATGAGCTGCTCTATGGTCGTCTCAGCAACGTGCTCTGAAGGGAGGATGAATCATGGCCTACAAGCGTCAAATCGATCGCCTGCCGATCATTCCCGCCAATGCCAGGGCGCATAACGTTACCTGTCACTACTGCATCGTGGGGTGCGGCTACCACGCCTATACCTGGCCGGTGAACAAGCAGGGTGGGGCGGCACCCGAAGCCAATATATTCGGTGTCAGCCTCGCCGAGCAGCAGCCGGCCGAAACCGATGCCTGGTATGCGCCCTCGATGTACAACGTGGTCAAGCAGAACGGCAAGGACGTGCATATCGTCATCAAGCCGGACCATGCCTGCGAAGTGAACTCGGGCCTGGGGTCCGTGCGCGGTGCGCGCATGGGCGAATCCCGCTTCAGCGAAGCGCGCGGCACCCAGCAGCAGCGCCTGACCGATCCCATGGTCTGGCGCTACGGCTCGATGCAACCCACATCTTGGGAGGATGCCTACGATCTCGTGGCCCGAGTGACCGCGGCGGTGATCAAGGAGCAGGGCGAGGACGGCCTCTTCGTCTCGATGTTCGACCATGGCGGATCGGCCGGCGGATACGAGAACACCTGGGGCACGGGCAAGCTCTATTTCGGGTCGATGAAGATCAAGAACATCCGCATCCACAACCGCCCGGCCTATAATTCGGAAGTTCATGCCACCCGGGACATGGGTGTGGGCGAGCTCAACAATTGCTACGAGGACGCGGAGCTTGCCGATACCCTCGTCGCGGTGGGCACCAATCCCCTCGAAACCCAGACCAACTACTTCCTCAATCACTGGATACCCAATCTGCGCGGTACTTCGCTCGACAAGAAGAAGGCGCAACTGCCGGACGAGGCGCACGAGCCGGGCCGCATCATCATCATCGATCCACGCCGCACGGTGACGGTCAATGCCTGCGAGATCGAGGCGGGCAAGGACCGGGTGCTGCATCTGGCACTCAACTCCGGCACGGATCTCATCCTGTTTAATGCCATCTTCACGCAAATCGTCGCGCAGGGCTGGATCGACCAGGACTTCATCGCCAACAGCACGGTGGAAAGCGGCAGCGACCGGCCGGCGCTCTATCCGGCCCGCGGCGAGGCCGATGGCATGCCCGGCCATCTCACCAATTTTGCCGGCGCGGTCGAAGGCTGCAAGGTCTCGTTGGAAGAAGCCGCAAAGGTGACCGGCGTCGCGGCCGAAGACATCGCCAAGGCGGCAGAATGGATCGGCAAGCCCAAGGACGGCGGCAAACGCCGTCGGGTGATGATCGGCTATGAAAAGGGCCTCATCTGGGGGAACGACAACTACCGCACCAATGGCGCCCTGGTGAACATCGCCCTGGCGACCGGCAATATCGGCCGGCCCGGCGGCGGTGTCGTGCGTCTCGGCGGCCATCAGGAAGGTTATGTCCGGCCCAGCGATGCCCATGTCGGCCGACCGGCCGCCTATGTCGACAAGCTGCTGATCGAAGGCAAGGGCGGCGTGCATCACGTCTGGGCTTGCGATCACTACAAGACCACGCTCAACGCCCACGAGTTCAAGCGCGTCTACAAGAAGCGCACGGATATCGTGAAGGACGCCATGAACGCGGTGCCCTATGGCGATCGCGACGGCATGGTGAATGCGATCCTGGCCGCGATCAAGGAAGGCGGTCTGTTTTCGGTCGATGTGGACATCATTCCCTCGCAAATCGGCCAGGCGAGCCATGTCTGGCTGCCGGCCGCGGAATCGGGCGAGATGAACCTGACCTCAATGAACGGGGAGCGGCGCATGCGCCTGACCGAGCGTTACATGGACCCGCCCGGCAACGCCAAGCCGGACTGTCTGATCGCGGCCGGTCTTGCGCAACACATGGAACGCGTGCTTCGCGACATGGGCGACGCCGCCTATGCCGACCAGTTCAAGGGTTATGACTGGAAGACCGAGGAAGACGCCTTCATGGATGGCTATCACAAGAACGCCGGCGGTGGCGAGTTCGTCACCTATGAGAGCCTGCGTGCCATGGGCAACAATGGCTTCCAGGAGCCAGCGACGGGAGTCGAGAACGGCAAGATTGTCGGCACCAAGCGGCTCTACGCCGATGGCAAGTTCTCGACCGAGGATGGCAGGGCCCGCTTCATGGACGCGCCCTGGCGCGGGTTGCAGGCGCCCGGAAAGGAAGAAGAACGGGCCAAGTTCAAGTTCCTGATCAACAACGGTCGCTCGAATCTGGTCTGGCAGAATGCCTTCCTCGACCAGGCCAACGACTTCGTCATGGACGCCTCGCCCTATCCCTTCATCGAGATGAATCCCGAGGATATGGCGGAACTGAAACTGGGTGCGGGCGATCTGGTCGAGGTCTACAACGATGCCGGCTCGACCCAGGCGATGGTCTATCCTACACCGACCGCACGAAAGGGAGAAACCTTCATGCTGTTCGCTTTCCCGACAGGTGTGCAGGGGAACGTGGTCAATGACGGAGTGAACGAACTGGTCATTCCCAACTACAAGCAAAGCTGGGGTGATATCCGCAGGATCGCCACGGCGCCGGAACTCACCCGGTCACTGAGCTTCAAGTCGCGCGAATACCAGGCGGGATGAGGTATGTCTGACTGGTCGCACGGGGTGGCGTTCTGCCACCCCGTTTTTTTGGCGAGTATCGATATAGGAGAATCTCAGCGACCGGATTGGCCATGCGCATGGGGGCCAATAATGGTTACAGCAGGTGCTCCGTGCGAGCGCAATCGCCATCCGGACCGGATTCTGCCGCAAACTGCGCCTTCAGCCAGCCGGTGTCGTTGATGCGGTCGAGGGCGGCGCGGTCTCGGGCGTGGATGCTGCCGAAGCTGCGGCCGGCGCGGGCACCCGCGATGCACTGGCGCCCGAAGGGCCGCTCGGCGCCACGTTCGCACCAGGCATCGAGCAGGCGCTGCGAGATGTCGACCTGCAACCCATTGGCGATGTCTGCGGACAGTTTGACGGTTTCGCGGAAGGCCCCGCTCCAGGTCTTGAAGGGATCGGTGTTGAAGCGATGCTCCGAGGCGAGTTCCGATATGCCGCGGCTGCGCGCGGCGATGCTGGTGGTGATGTCGATGCCGCGGGCGGGCGTCTCCTGGCGCAGCCGGTGTGTGGGAAAGAGCTTGATCCCGCCATGACCATAGGCAAGGTCGTTGATGGGATTGCGCGCGCACCAGATCATCACCTCGTCCGGCCCCGGCCGCCGCGTGGTGGCGAAGATCCTGCCGTCGAGGACGTAATTGTCGGCGTCGACGGCGAAGAACCAGGGGGTGCGGGCGGCGGCGGCGCAGGCGCGATAGGCGGCCTGGATGCCGGGCACGCCGCGAACAAGCTGGGCTGGCGGAAAGAGTTCGCGGAGGCGCGTCCAGTTCTCGTCGGCATTGGCCTCGTCATAGGCGATCATGAAGACATCCGGCTGAACCCGCCGCCGCTCGGCAAAGCGGGTCATGTCGTGTTCGCGTCCCAGGTCATGTCGACAAATTCGGTGTCGATGCCGGCGCCAAGATCGATGAGGTCGCGCTGCACGACGTTGGCGCCGAGCAGCTGATGTTCGGTCCGGGCCAGTTCCGCGGTCGACTCGATGGCCTGGTCGGCAAACAGGATGAACCCGTCGACATTCGGCTCATCCGCCAGCAGGGGAAACCCGACCGCCTCGACAGTGAGCGACAATCCGTTGGAATAGGCCTGGCGAATCTCGGCGCGAAACGCACAAGGGGTATCGATCACCATGTGCATGGCGCGCGCGGCGCTGGTGCGCCGTTCGGCCGGCACGAAATCGTAATAGTTTCGGCCGGTTGGGTTGAATCCTATGCGCGTCTTGAGCGCCTCGCCGGCCACGCGGTAGATGCAGCGGTCCGGCTTGGTGACGGCGCAGAGCGCCATATGCGGGATGGCCTTGACGAAACGGCCGATATCCAGGTCGTTCTTGGTGGGGACATGGCCCTGGTTCGCATCCAGCAGGACCGCATAGCCGCTGGCCAGGGTGCGGCAGGCATCGGTCCGGAAGCGGTCCATGGCGTCGGCCAGCTTGCCCGCGTGAAAGGGGGGTCTGGGTTGCCACGTCATCCCGCTGGGCCCGATGCTGCTGCCGATGCTGCGACTACCCTAGCCAGAAAATCCCGCGCCGCCAATGATCTTGCCAGCACCGGTGCAGGGCAGGGCGTCAAAGCCATGAAATCGCCGTTTTCGGGAACCAATCTGGAAGGTACGTGTTAATGTGACCGATCGATCAGGCTGGGTATCCCACTCGCCGCCCCCACTTTCCCAGAAATGACCCCATGCCCCGCGCGCACAATCAGTTTTTCATGCTCGTCGCAGCGATCCTGTCCGTGGTGGTGGGATATGGCGCCGGCATGGCGCGGGCCGAGGACGATACCCTGCCGGATGGGCCGGCGGTGATGCCGTCCGGCCGTACCGCGGAACCCGGGCGCCTGACGCTGATCGAGGAAAACGATTCCATCGTCCTGTCGGATGATCGCTACTACACCCAGGGTTTCGCCTTCGCCTATCTCGGCGGCGACGTCGAGGACGCGAGCGCCTGGGATACGCCATTTGATGGCCTTTCTTCATGGGGCGCTTTCGCGGCACCCGGTGACGGGCGGCTGTCGCGGCGCTATGAGGTAGTGTTCGGCCAGAGCATCTTCACACCCCTGGATACCGACCGCAGCAACCCCGATTCCGACGATCGGCCCTATGCCGGCTGGCTCTATGGCGGCATCGGCCTCATCCAGGACAAGGACAGCCGACAGCTCGATCATCTGGAATTGCTGGTGGGCATCGTCGGCCCGGGCGCCCAGGGCCGGCCGACCCAGAACGACTGGCACCAGTTCATCGGCATCACCGATGCCGAGGGCTGGGATCACCAATTGCACAACGAGCCCGGCCTGATGCTGAGTTTCGGGCGCAAATGGCGCCTGATCCAGAATCTGGGCGGTGGTTTTGCGGTCGACGCGATTCCCGAGCTCGGCCTGACCGCGGGCAATGTCATGACCTATGGTGAGGTCGGTACGCTGCTGCGCTTCGGGCGCAATCTGGAGGCCGATTACGGCCCGGCCCGGATCCGACCGGCATTGTCCGGCACCAGCTATTTCAACAGCGCCTATCTCGAGGATCCGCTCGGATTTTATTTTTATGTGGGCGCCCAGGGGCGCGCCGTGGCGCACAACATCTTCCTGGACGGCAACACCTTCCGCGACAGCCGCGCGGTCGACAAGGAGATCCTGGTTGGCGACTTGACCGGTGGATTTGCGCTGTTCTGGTCGAACGCGGTTCGACTTGATGCGGGCTTTACCTATCGCACCCAGGAATTCGAGGGCCAGGACGAGGACGCCAAGTTTGCCGGCGTCAGTCTCGCCATCGGCTTCTAGGGTTTGCTGGCCTGCCGCAAGCTGTCCCGGACCTGCAGCGAGAAGCCGACATCGAATTGCCGCTGCGCGGGCCGCTCTCCCGTCTCGATGATCTGCATGACGATTTCGGCGGCGCGCTGCCCCATCTCGTAGCGCGGGGTTGCAACCGATGCGATGGGCGGCGCCGCGGCCGCGGCGAATTCAAGATCGTTGAAGCCGATGATCGACATCTCGTCCGGCACCGCGATGCCGCGACGCTGGCATTCAAAAAGTACGCCCAACGCCAGCAGATCGTCGCAGCAAAAGACACCATCCGGCTGCTCGCCGCGGGCAAGCAGGTCGCCGAGCAGGTCGCTGCCGGCCTTCACCCTGGTCTGCGCCGGCGTGGTGGCGATCAGATCTTCCGAGAAGAGACCCGCCGCCCGCATGGCGGCGGCGTAGCCTTCCACGCGGACTCGGGCGCGTGCATCGAGTCGCGAACCGATCGCCGCGATCCGCCGATGGCCGGACTTGATCAGCAATTCGGTGGCGGCAAACGCAGCCTGACGCTGATCGAGACCGACATTGATGTCGATGGGATCGTCGGTGAGCTGGAAGGTCTGTACCACCGGCACACCGGATTCCTTCAGCAATCGCCGGGCATGGGCGGATTGATCGACGCCGACGATGATGATCGCCTCGGGATGCTGGCCGAGCATCGTGGCGATGGCCTTTTCTTCTTCCTCGGTCGAATAGCGGGTGGAGAGAATAAGCACCTGGAAGCCGGCCGGCAGCAGCGTGTCGTGGAGCGCGTTGATGTAGTCGGCAAAGACGCCGTTGGTGAGCGACGAAACGATCACGCCGATGGTGTGGGTGCGGGCGGAGGCGAGGCGGCTGGCGGCGATGTCCGGCACATAGGCCAGTTCCCGCACGGCGCGCGTGATGCGCTCGCGCAGGGCAGGCGACACCATGTCGGGGCGCCGCAAGGCGCGCGACACCGTGACGGCGCTGACCCCGGCCAAATGCGCGACATCTGCCAGTGTACTGCGCTTCCTGCGAATGGCTTCCTCCCGATCCCTGACGGCCCATTTTCCCCGCGCCAATATCCCTGGGGGACCGACGACTCGACGCCCGGCCGTCAAGTTAGCGGGCCAAGCTACCGAATTGCACAATTAGCAGGCAATCGAGTCAATTGACAGCGCTGTCATTTGCCCGTATTCAGAAACTGCCGTGGCGGCCAACGAAAATCCGGCAAATCTGATCAAGTGGTCAGAAATTTGATCGGCCCTCCGCCCGGGATTGGGAATTCAGTCAAGAATGACCTTTGGGAGGATCAGCCATGTTGTCGCCAGAATTCGGGCGGAGCGCAGCGCGTCGTGTGACGACGCTGCTGGCCGCCAGTGCCGTTTCCCTGCTCGCCCTCACTGTCTCCTCGGCTTCGGCCGCGGGACCCGAAGTGGTCGCCGGCCCCGGTGCCGAACCGGACTGCTTCGCGCCGTGGAGCGCCGATACCAAGCATTTTCAATTCGCCAAGAAGGAAGGCCCCTACCGGATCGCACTTGCCAATGGCTTCATCGGCAATACCTGGCGCATCCAGATGATCAAGACCGCCAAGGCCTATGCCGAGCAGCCGGAGGTTGCGGCCAAGCTCAAGGAGTTCAAGGTCGTCTCCACCGGCGAGGACCTCGCCGCGCAGTTGGCCGCGGTCGACAACTTCATTGCCGCCGGCTATGACGCCATCGTCGTCAACGCCCAGAATCCGGCCGCCTTCACGCCGGTCATCAAGCGCGCCAACAAGGCGGGCGTGGTGCTGGTCGCCTTCGACAACACCCTCGACACGGACGAAGCCATCAACGTCAATGTCGACCAGAAGGGCCTTGGCATCTATTGGGCCGACTGGCTCATCAAGAACATTCCCGAAGGCGGCAAGATCCTGGAAGTACGCGGTGTCGAAGGCACCTCGGTCGATCGTGACCGACATGATGGTATCCAGGAAACCCTCGCGGCCTCCGGCAAGAACTGGGAAACCGTCGAGGTGGTCGGCAAATGGGACGACGGCACCGCGCAGAAGGTGACCGCCGACGCCGTCGCCGTACACAAGAAGTTTGACGGCGTCACCGTTCAGGGCGGTTCCACCGGCACCGTGCGCGCCCTGATGGATGCCGGACATCCGTTCGTGCCGGTGGGTGGCGAAACCGAGAACGGCTTCCGCAAATTGTGCGGCGCCCATGGCGGCGAGGGTCTGAAATGCGCCTCCGGCGGTACCGGCCCGGCCCAGGTGGCGGTTGCCATCAAGACCGCGATCGCCGCCCTGGAAGGCCAGGTGGTCCCGCAATCCATCCGCCTTCCGCTCGCCACCACCGAGGAACCGAACTTCAAGGACGGCGAGAATTTCTATCAGGACCAGTCCGACAATTTCTTCGTCGGCAACAGCTTCCCCACCTGCGGCATCAACTTCTCGGCGCAGGAGATCATGGGCCAGTCGGAACAGGATCAATAGACCGATCGATGCTGCAGCCGCCGCCGCTTCCCGATCATCCCTGGGGGAGCGGCGGCGGTGCCCGCGGGGAAGTGAGTCGATGACCGTGCCCGATCCGATTTTTCGCCTGACCGGCATCGCCAAGAGCTATGGCGGCGTCCGGGCCCTGGAGGATGCGCGCCTCGACGTCGCGGCGGGCCGGATCCATGCCGTCCTCGGCGAGAACGGGGCCGGGAAATCGACCCTCATCAAGATCATGTCGGGCGTGGTGCAGCCGGATGCCGGTACCATGCAACTGGATGGGCGCGAGGTCAGTTTCGCCTCGCCCAGGGCTGCCAATGATGCCGGAATCGTCTGCATCTTTCAGGAACTGTCACTGATTCCCGATCTTTCCGTTGCCGACAACATCGCCATCAGCAACCCGCCGATGCGTTTCGGCTTGATCGATCGGCGGGCGCAGCGCCGTTTCGCCGAGGCGGCGCTGGCGCGGGCCGGGGCCGAGGACATTCATCCGCGGGCCCTGGTGCGCGATCTGCCGCTCTCGCGCCGACAGATGGTGGAGATCGCCAAGGCGCTGGCGCGCCAGCCGCGCATCCTGATCCTGGACGAAGCCACTTCCGCCCTGACCTCGGGCGACGTCGCCAAGGTCTTCGCCGTGCTCAAGCGGTTGCGCGCGGAAGGCCTGGCACTGGTCTACATCTCGCACCGGATGCACGAGATCGACGAATTGGCCGACGATTGTTCGGTGTTCCGCAACGGTCGTCATGTTGCCAGCTATCGGGCCGGCAGCAAGAGCAGCAACGATGTGATCGAATTGATGATCGGGCGCGAATACAGCCACGTCTTTCCGCCAAAACCCGACCGCGCGCTGGCCCCGGCCGGCGAGGAACCGGTACTGGCGGTCAGGAACCTCGCCTGGGACAACCGGCTGAGCGACATTTCCTTCGTGGCCCGGCGGGGTGAGATCGTGGGCCTTGGCGGCCTCGACGGCCAGGGCCAGCGCGAGCTGTTGCTGGCCTTGTTCGGCGTCCTGCGCGGGGTTGGTGGCGAGGTTCGGATCGGCGGCCGCCGCGCCTCCCTGCGCGGTCCCATGGCGGCGAAGGCGGGGGCCTGCCCGATGGCGCTCATCCCCGAGGATCGCAAGACGGAAGGGCTGATGCTGCCGATGTCGGTGCGCGACAACCTCACCCTGCCGGCGCTCTCGCAGCTGTCACGCTTCGGCATCGTCGATCGGGTGCGGGAAGGCGACGCGATTCGCCGCATGATGGACTTGCTGGCAATCAAGGCGGCCAATCCCGAGATCCCGGTGGGCTCGCTCTCCGGCGGCAATCAGCAGAAGGTGGTCATTGCCAAATGGCTGATGCTGGCACCGCATATCATCCTTCTCAACGACCCCACCCGCGGGATCGATGTCGGTACCAAGCAGGAGATCTATCAATTGCTGCGCCGCCTCGCCGATGACGGCGCCACCATCCTCTTCTACTCGACCGATTACGACGAGTTGATCGGCTGCTGCGACCGGGTGCTGGTGATGTACGATGGCACCGTGGTTCGCACCCTGGAAGGTGACGAGATCACGGAGCATGCGCTGATCAGCAGCGCCTTCAGTCTGGCGTCGGACAGCGGGGAAGGAAGCGGGGCAGGCCATGGATGACTTCCGCTACTGGCTGGCCGAGAATCGCGGCACATTGCTGGCTTTCGCCGTTTTTGTCCTGATGTTCGGCGTCTATACCGGCAATCACAGCGCCGGGATGAGCGTGCTGGTCGTTGCGACCGCCGCCAACAAGGGGGTGTTGCTGGCCCTGGTGGCGATGGCGCAGACCCTGGTGGTCCTCACCGCCGGGATCGACCTGTCCGTCGGCATGATTTTCGTCCTGGCCAACTGTCTCGCCTCGCAACTGGTGGTCGGTTCCGCCCTCGAAACGGGGCTGGGCGTGGGCGCCGTGCTGCTGGCCGGCATCGCCTGCGGCGCGATCAACGGGCTGATCGTCATTTATGGCCGCCTGCAGCCGATCGTCACCACCCTGGCCACCGGCGCCATCTTCTATGGGCTTGCCCTGTTGCTGCGGCCGGTGCCGGGCGGCGAGATCAATTATGACCTTGCCGATGCGGTGACCGGCGAACTGCCCGGCGGAATCCCCACCTCGCTGGTGGTCCTGCTCGGCATTGTGCTGCTGGTCTGGGTACCGCTACGACGCTCCGCGGCCGGCCGGGCCATTTATGCCATCGGCTCCTCGGAGCCCGCGGCCTACATGTCCGGGGTCGCCATCAACCGGGCGCGCCTGCTGGCCTATGTGCTTTCCGGGCTGCTCGCCGCCTGCGGCGGCCTGATGCTGACCTTCATCACCTATTCCGGCGAGGCGTCGGCCACGATCGGCGGCACCTATACCCTCAACG
>JAEUKV010000249.1 GCA_016794165.1 Rhodospirillaceae bacterium | reverse complement strand
CGAACGGTCCGGCGCTGCCGGGCCAAAGAACAGCACCGGCACGAATTCGCGGGTGTGATCGGTGCCGCCGGCGGTCGGGTCGCAGCCGTGATCGGCCGAAATGAGTGCCAGATCGCCAGGCCGCAGGGCGCCGATCATCTCCGGCAAGCGCGCATCGAAGGCTTCCAGCGCGGCGGCATAGCCAGGCACATCCCGACGATGGCCATAGAGCGTGTCGAAATCGACGAAGTTAATGAAGGTGAGGCTGCCATCCGGCGCCTCCGCCATCAGCTTCAGCGTGGCATCGGTGAGCGACGCATTGTCCGCCGCCTTCACCTTGCGGGTGAGACCGCGGCCGCCAAAGATGTCGGCGATCTTGCCGACCGAGATCACCTCGCGCCCGGCGTCCATGAGCTGATCGAGCAGAGTGGGCTCGGGCGGTGGCGTGGTAAGATCGCGCCGATTGCCGGTGCGGGTGAAGGCGCCGCTGCGTTCCCCGAGGAACGGCCGCGCGATGACGCGGGCAATGCGATAGGGCTCCAGCAGACGCTTGGCGATGGCGCAGATCTCAAGCAGACGATCGAGACCGAAATGCTGCTCATGTGCGGCGATCTGGAAAACCGAATCCGCCGAGGTGTAGCAGATGGGAAAACCGCTGCGGATATGCTCCTCGCCCAGGCGATCAAGGATCTCAGTGCCGGAGGCATGGCAATTGCCGAGAATGCCGGCAAGCTTCGCCTCGCGCTGGAACTCTGCCAGGAACGCCGCCGGAAAGGCGGGCACGCGCTGCGGGAAGTATCCCCAATCGAGCGGCACCGGACAGCCGGCCATCTCCCAATGGCCGCTCGGCGTATCCTTGCCGGCGGAAAGTTCTGCCGCGGCCCCGTAGGCGCCCACAACTTCTTCCACCGCGAGTCCCACGGGAACCCGTCCGGTGGCAAGCGCGGCGGCGCGACCGAGGCCGAGACGCGCGAGGTTGGGAAGTCGCAACGGTCCGGTGCGCAACCCTGACCGGTCCGCCTCACCGGCGGCACAGGCGGCAGCGATATGCCCGAGTGTGTCCGCGCCGGCATCGCCGAACCGCGCGGCATCCGGTGCAGCGCCGATGCCGAAGGAATCCATCACCAGGATGAAGGCGCGCCTGTTCATCGCCGCATTCTACCTCAGTGCAGTTCCTCGATCACCACCGGACCGCTGCGCGCGGCCGGACCGACGGTCCGGACCGCACGGCGGATGCGTGCCATCGCCATCTCGGCGGTGGTTTCGTCGGCGGCATGGACCAGGGCAATCGGCCGCTCCGGCCCGATTTCGTCCCCGAGGGCGGCAATCTCGGTCAGGCCGACCCGATGATCGATCGCGTCGGTCGGTTTGGCGCGACCACCACCCAGGGCGACAATCGCCATGCCGATGGCGCGGGTATCCATGCTGCGGATCGTCCCCGCCTGGTCGGGAAAGCAGGGCAACACCACCGGCGCGCGGGCGAGATGGCGCTCCGGCCGCTCAAGGAGATCGGCCGGGCCGCCCAGCCCCACCACCATGCGCTGGAAATGCGCCGCGGCGCGGCCGCTGGCAATGGCGCGCTCAGCCAGTTGCTGGCCTTCGCGCCGATCTGCCGCCTTGCCCCCGGTCACCAGCAGCTCGGCCGACAAGGCCAGGGTACAGTCGAGCAGGCGCTGCTCCGTCGCCTCCCCCTTCAGGCACCGCATCGCCTCCATCACCTCGACCGCGTTGCCGGCACTGCGCCCCAAGACCTGATTCATGTCGGTGATGAGGGCGCTGGTCCTGACCCCCGCCCCGTTGGCGACGCGGACAATGGAATCGGCGAGCTCGCGCGCCATCTCCAACTCGGCGGCAAAGGCGCCCGAGCCGGTCTTGACGTCCATCACCAGCCCCTGCAGGCCGGCGGCGAGCTTCTTGGCAAGGATCGAGGCGGTAATGAGAGCCACCGATTCCACCGTCGCCGTCACATCGCGAATGGCGTAGAAGCGGCGATCGGCGGGGGCGAGATCGGCGGTCTGACCGATGATGGCGCAGCCCGCCTCCTTCACGACGCGGCGGAAGGTGTCGAGGTCCGGCGCGGTCTGATAGCCGGGGATCGCATCGAACTTGTCGAGCGTGCCACCGGTATGGCCGAGGCCGCGCCCGGAAATCATCGGCACATAGCAGCCGCAGGCGGCCATGATCGGGCCCAGGATCAATGATGTCTTGTCGCCGACGCCGCCGGTCGAATGCTTGTCGAGAACCGGCCCGTCGAGGCGCAGGGACGCCCAGTCCAGGACCGCGCCCGATTCCATCATGGCCCGCGTCAGCGCCACGCGCTCGGTCATGTCCATGCCATTGAAGAAGACCGCCATCGCGAAGGCTGCGATCTGGCCTTCGCTGACGCCGCCGCTGGTGATGCCGGAGACGAAGAACGCGATCTCGGCCGGGGTCAGGCGCTGCTTGTCGCGCTTCTTGCGGATGATCTCCTGCGGCAGCATCAAGCGAGCCCTTCGAGCCAGGTCCAAAGCAGCAGCGACAGCCGTTCTGCGGCCACCTGCATCTGCGCCATGGTGTGCTCGTGGCTTAGGGCATCGTCGCTCATACCGGCACCGAGATTGGTAATGGCGCTGACCGCCAGCGCCCGCATGCCGCAATGGCGCGCCAGAATCACATCTGGCACGGTCGACATGCCGACCGCGTCGGCGCCGAGCAGCCGCAGCATGCGGATTTCGGCGGGTGTTTCGAACTGCGGCCCGGCCACCCAGGCATAGACGCCTTCATGCAGCGGCAGGTCGAGATTGTCGGCGCATGTCCTGAGCGCCTTGCGCAGGTCCGGATCATAGCAATTTACCATGTCGACAAAGCGGCCGTTCCCTTCGGCGCCGAAGAGCGGCGAAGCCTGGACCAGGTTCAGGTGATCGTTGATAACCATCAGTGCGCCCGGCCCCATTTCCGGCCGCAACGACCCGGCCGCATTGGTGGCCACCAGGGTCTCGCAGCCCAGTTCCGCCAGGGTTTCGATGGGAAACTTCATGACCGCCGGATCGCCGCGTTCGTAATAGTGCAGGCGGCCCTGCAGGATGGCCACGGGCGTCTCGCCGACATGACCGAGCACCAATCGTCCGGCGTGCCCGGCAACGCCGGACTGGGCGAATCCAGGCAGGTCAGCATAGGGAATCGCGACCCGATTGGTGATGCGATCGGCGAACCCGCCCATGCCGGAGCCCAGCACCAGGCCGATGCGCGCCTTGAAATCGGGCGCGTTGCGGGCGATGGCAGCGCGCGCGGTCGTCACGCCAGGTGACCCTTCTCGAAGGCGGCCGGCAGCAGGTCGCCCAAGCGAAAGGTCTGACGCAAACCCTGCGGACCGCAGGCATGGACCAGGGTCTCCGGACCGGCGAATTCGGCCAGGCGCTGCCGGCAACCGCCACAAGGCGTCGTCAGCCGCTCGCCGTCGCCGACCACGACAACTTCACGGATCCGCTTGGCGCCGGCCGTCACCATCGCACCCAGGGCCGAGGTCTCGGCACACCACCCTTCCGGAAAGGATGCATTCTCGACATTGCAGCCGGCGTAGATCCGGCCATCCTCCGCCAGGATCGCGGCGCCGACGGCGAAGTTTGAATAGGGCGCATGAGCGTGCGCCATTGCCGCCTTGGCGGCCTCAAAGAGGTAGGAGTTCATGGACGTCAGCGCTCCTTGACATAGGGTGTGCCCAGGGCCCTGGGCGCCATCGCCTTGCCGATGAAGCCCGCCAGCAGCACGACGGTGAGGATATACGGCAAGGCCTGGATCAGTGGAACCGGAACCGTACCAATGCCCGGCAGGACGACACCCTGCAGGCGAATGGAGACGGCATCGAGAAAGCCGAACAGGAGGCAGGCAAAGAAAGCCGGCCAGGGCCGCCATTTGCCGAAGATCATGGCGGCAAGTGCAATGAACCCGCGCCCGGCGGTCATCTCGCGCTGGAACGCCGCGTTCTGGGCGATTGCCAGGAATGTCCCGGCGAGGCCGCACAGCAGCCCGGCCAGCATGACGCCAGTGTAACGCAGACGCACCACCGAGATACCAGCCGTGTCGACGACCGCCGGCGCCTCGCCCACCGCCCTGAGGCGCAGGCCAAAGCGGGTACGATAGAGCAGGAACCAGACCAGCGGCACGAGAAGGACAGCGAGATAGGTGAGCAGCGAATGCCCGCTCACCACATCGGCATAGAGCGGGCCGATGACAGGCACGTCCCGAAGGGCCGCGGCACCCGGCAGATGCAGCGGCATGAAGCGCTGGTCGGGGCTGAGGTCGGGCGTACTGCCGCCGCGCCCGAACCAGGCGTTGCCCAGCACCACCGTCATGCCCGCCGCGATGATGTTGATGGCCACACCGGAAACCACCTGGTCGCCGCGATGGGTGATGCAGGCAAAACCATGGACCAGGGATAGCAGGACCGCGACCAGCAATGCCGCCAGCAGCGCGAAGGCGGCCGAGCCGGTCACGGCCGCCACCACCGCGGCGGCAAAAGCGCCGGCCAGCATCTTGCCCTCGAGACCGATATCGATGACGCCGGAGCGCTCCGACAGCAACCCCGCCATGGCGCAGAGGATGAGCGGTGTCGCCAGCCGGATGGTCGCGGCGAGGGTTGAGAGTGTCAAGGCAAAGAGGTCATCCATGGACGGCCTCCGTTTTGGCAGGATCTGCACGCAAGCGCAGATAGAGGCGCTCGACCCAGGGCCGGTTCATGTAGGCAAGGGCACCGGAGAAGAGAATGATCAGGCCCTGGATGGTGATGATCATATCGCGGGTGATGGTCGGGATCTCGAAGGCCAGTTCTGCCCCACCCTGGTAGAGTGCCCCAAACAGCAGGCTGGCCAGGACAATGCCAAAGGGATGGTTGCGCCCCATCAGCGCAACGGCGATGCCGGTAAAGCCGGCACCGGCCACAAAGTCGAGCAACAATCGGTGCTGCAGGCCCAGGATCTCGTTGACCCCAACCGATCCCGCCAGTGCCCCCGATATCGCCATGGCCAGCAGGGTGACTCGTGCCGGGCGGATGCCGGCATAGAGCGCCGCGCGCGGTGCGAGCCCGGTAGCGCGCATCTCGTAACCTGGACGCGAGCGCCAGACGAACAACCAGACCAGCACGCAGCAGCCGAGCGCCCAGAGCAACGACAGGTTGAGCGGCGAATCCGGCATATCGATGCCGACCCAGGCCAGGGCCTCGCGCATGCTGGGCAGCCACGCGGTACTCTCGAAGGCTCGGCTATGCGCGGTCATCTGGCCAGGATCGATCAGCACGTCGACCATTAGATAGACCATCAGTGCCGAAGCCAGGAAATTGAACATGATCGTGGTAATGACGATGTGGCTGCCGCGATAGGCCTGCAGCCAGGCCGGCACGATCGCCCAGCCGGCACCGAAGAGAGCAGCACCCAGGATCGCCAGCGGCAGCAGGACCGGCGCCGGCAGGAGATGGTCGAAAGCCAGGGCAACGAGGCCGGCACCAAGCCCGCCGATGTAGGCCTGCCCCTCCCCGCCGATATTGAACAGGCCAGCATGGAACCCGACGGCAACGGCAAGTCCCGTGAAGATGAAGCTGGTGGCATAATAGAGCGTATAGCCCCAGGCATAGCCGCTGCCGAAGGCGCCCTGGACCAGAAAGCCGATGGCGCTCAGCGGATCGGCGCCGATGGCGGCGACGATGATCCCGGCAACCATCAAAGCCATCAGCACATTGAGGATCGGCAGGAGGCCGATATCGATCCAGCGCGGCAGTTCGCCTGGGCGGGCGCTCATGATGCCCCGCTGGCGCGGTGGGGCGGCTGGTCCGGAGCGCAACCGGCCATCATGACGCCCAATTGCCGCTCATCCGCGTCGGTACCCGCGACTTCGCCGACGATCCTGCCCTGGTTAATCACCAGGATCCGATCGGAAAGGGCGAGGATCTCTTCCAGTTCCACCGATACCAGCAGGATCGCAGCACCCCGGTCGCGCATGGCGACGATCTCGCGGCGGATGAATTCGATGGCGCCGATGTCGACACCGCGGGTCGGCTGGCCGATCAGGAGAATGCGCGGGCCATAGACCATCTCGCGCGCCAGGATGAGTTTCTGCTGGTTGCCACCGCTGAACTTGCTGGACCCGAGGAGAGGTTGCGGCGGCCGCACATCGAAGTCGCGCATCAACTCGGCGCAGCGTTGCTGCATGGCTCGATGTGACAGCAGGAAGCGCCCGCCGAGTGCCGCATCGTTCTGATATCCAAGCACGGCTGATTCCCAGGCCGCGAAACCGGGAACCAGGCCCAGGCGGTGTCGATCCTCCGGCACGTGAGCAAGACCGAGGCGGCGCATGCCGGCAGGGTCGGCGGGTCGTGCCGCGCTGATCTCGGTATCGCCCACCCGGATATGGCCGCTGGTGGGCGCCCGCATGCCGGCCAGCACTTCCAGCAATTCGCTTTGACCGTTGCCGGAAACACCCGCGATGCCAACGATCTCACCGGAACGCAGGGCAAAAGCGACCTCGCTGAGGCGCGCAACGCCGCGACTGTCGATGAGCGATAGGTTTTCAACCATGAGCGCGGCCTGACCGGGTCGGGCTGGTGCCTTGTCGATATCCAGGCGCACCTTGCGACCGACCATCAATTCCGCAAGCTCGGCCGCATCGGTGTCCGCCGTCCGACGATCGCCCACGACCGCCCCCTGGCGCATCACGGTTACATGATCGGTGACGGCCAGCACTTCCTTCAGCTTGTGGGTAATAAGAAGAATGGTGACGCCGCGATCCCTGAGTGCGCGCAGGATGCGAAAGAGCTGGTCGGTTTCCTGCGGCGTGAGCACACCCGTGGGTTCGTCGAGGATCAGCACCTCGCAATGGCGAAACAGCGCCTTCAGTATTTCTACGCGCTGCTGGTCACCGACCGGCAGATCGCCGATGCGGGCATCGACATCGATGTTGAGGCCGAACTCGCTGGCGAGACGCTCGAGTTCCCGACGCGCCCGCGCCGCGCCATCCTTGAGCAGCGCGCCGCCCTCGGCACCCAGCATCACGTTTTCCAGCACCGTGAAACTGTCCACCAGCATGAAATGCTGATGCACCATGCCGATACCGGCGGTGATTGCATCGGCCGAGGAGCGAATGGGCGTGGGTCGCCCATTCACCCGGATCTCGCCGCCGTCGGCCTCGTAAAAACCGTAGAGGATCGACATCAGGGTCGATTTTCCGGCCCCGTTCTCGCCGATAATGCCGTGGATCGTGCCCCTGGCGACGGCCAGCGATACCCCGCGATTGGCGTGAACGGTCCCGAAGCGCTTGTCGATGGCAATCAGTTCGACGGCTGGCCGCCCGGCCTCGAGCGGCGGCACCGGGTCAGGTGCCGCCGACGTCGCTGGGCGGAACGCCTTGGTCACGGATGGAGGCGCTCAGAGCGGGCAGGAACTGTCGGCCATGTAGTCGTGAACCACGATCTTGCCGGCGATGATGTCGGCTTTGGCGGCCTCGATCCTGGCCTTCATGTCATCGCTGATGAGCGATGCATTGTGCTCGTCGAGCGCCCAACCCACGCCGTCCTGCGCCAGGCCCAGTTCGGTGACGCCAGCCTGCCAGTTGCCGTTCTTGACCGCCATGGCGGAATCGTAGACCGCGACATCCACCCGCTTGAGCATCGAGGTGAGCATGGTGCCCGGATGCAGGTGGTTCTGGTTGCTGTCGACGCCGATCGCCAGTTTGCCGGCATCCTTGGCGGCCTGGTAGACGCCGCTGCCGGTACCGCCAGCGGCGGCGAAGATCACGTCGACACCCTGGTCAAACTGGCCCCGGGCGAGTTCCGCGCCCTTGGTGGGATCGTTCCAGGCAGCCGGTGTGGTGCCGGTCATGTTTTCCGTCACCGCGACGTCGGGATCGGCGTATTTGGCACCCTGCGCGTAACCGCAGGCGAAGCGGCGGATCAGGGGAATATCCATGCCGCCGACAAAACCGACCTTGGCCGACTTGCTGGCCATCGCCGCCGCCATGCCGACCAGGAACGAACCTTCATGTTCCTTGAACACGATCGATTGCACGTTGGGAAGATCGACCACCATGTCGATGATGGCGAAATGGCGATCCGGAAACTCCTTGGCGACCTTTTCCAAGGCAGTCGCCTGGCTGAAACCGATGCCGATCACCGGATCGGCGCCGCGCTGCGCCATGCGGCGAAAGGCCTGTTCGCGCTGGGCGTCGGTCTGCACCTCGAACTCGGCGTAGGAATCGCCGCTATCGGCCTTGTACTTCTCGATCCCATTGTAGGCGGCCTCATTGAACGATTTGTCGAACTTGCCGCCGGCGTCATAGACCACCGCCGGTTCCGCCGAAGCCGCGCTGACGGCGACGGCCATGGCGAGCGCGCTGGCGGCCGAGATCATCATCCTGTTCATATTCGCCTCTCCCGCGTTGAGGCCCGGTATGCCGGGCCAGTTCATTTCCCTGTATCCAAGCCGTCGCTGCGCGCTTGCGCACCGGAGGCACACCTCATGTGATAATGCTGACCCTTTGGACAGGAATCAATCGGAATGCATGCCTTAACCGGCCAGCGGCAGGCTGATCGAGACTTCGAACCCGCCTTCTGGGCGGTTGCGGGCCGTCACCTTACCCCCCATAAGCTCAATGTTCCGGCGGACGATGGCCAGGCCCAAGCCAAAATGCGGGCCGCCGGCGCGGACACCATTGGTCTGCGGCCGATGCGAAACATGTCGCTCGAAGATCGCCGGCAGCAACTCGATCGGTACCCCGGGACCCTGATCGATCACCGAGAACTTGGCACGCCCGCCCCCCTGCTTGAGCGTGAGCATGACCTCGGACCCCAACGGCGCAAAACTGACGGCGTTGTCCACCAGGTTTTCGATGGCGGTTTCCAGCGCTTCCTCGCTCGCCGCGACCTTAAGGCCCGCTTCGACATCCGTGACGATCTTGACGTTGGTTCCATGCGCCTCGGCGAAAGCGCGGCCGGTATTGACCACCATGTCCGAAAGCTTGATCGGGCCGGCCGGGGCATCGATCATTTCCGCGATCGCCTCGTCGATGCGCCGCGCGGAGGCGACCAGTTCCTCCAGCCGCTCCAGGGCACGTTCGATGGTTTCGACCGCGCGCTTGGCCTGCGGGTCCGCCGTTGTCGTGGCGAGACGACGCATCGGTTCCACCGCCTGGGCCATGGCAGCGATCGGCGCTTTCAGTGCATGGGCGTTCTCTTCCGCCGCCTCGCGGATCGACCGGGCGGAGGTTTCCAGCGTGGTGACAAGGCTGTCGAATTCGACCGCGACGGGTTTCAGTTCCGGCACCGGCGTCGCCTGCGCGAAACTGATCTGGCGACGCCCGGGTAGTCGGCGGATGAGGCGCGCGAGCCGAGCGAAGCGCCGCAGGCCCAGCGAAACCGAGACCGCCACGGCCAGGATAAGAATGGCCATCATCGCATAGAAGATACCCGCCCAGCGCACTTCGGGCGCCGAGGCAAAGGGACGCGAAAGTGTGGCCCCGGCAGGATCGCTTTCGGCATAGGCCGTGATCACCGCCCAGCAGCCGACTTCGGTATGAAACGGCGAAATTGAAGTCAGGATTTCGATCGTCCCGGTCGGACCGGTAAAGGTCTGGCTCAGCGACCGATTGCCGGCACAACTCTCCTCGACCCTGCTGAGCAGTCCGGCATTGATGAGAGCCTGGCGTTCGGCATCGAGATAGGCCGCATCGATTTCGGGAAAGGCGGCGACGTAGTAGAAACTCTGCTGCTCGCCTGCCGGACGCAGCAGCAGCTTGATGCGCAAGGACGAGGTTCCCAGTCGGTTGACCCATGATGCGGCTGCAACGGGTGCCTTGGGTCCTTCCGTCCGCAGGGCCAGCTCCAGACTCTGTGCCAGCAGATAGCCCTGGTTCTGCAGGTTGGAGAGCAGCAGTTGCTGGCGTTCTTCATCAACCGCGGCAAAACGGCCATAGAGGATCATCGGCACGATCAGAAAGACCAGGCCGATCAATACGAGCTTGACGAGGACCGACCCCACAAGCGTCCTTAGCATCCCAACCCCCGCTCTGCCGCGCGACCGACCCGATCCGGCCGCAGCTAGAGTTCCTTTTCGCCGCTCCGCCAGCGATAGCCGAAGCCCGGAAAGTTCTCGATCGCATCGAATCCGGGATCGACCGCGATGAATTTCTGGCGCACGCGCTTGATCAGCGCCCGCACGTTGGCGCGGTAGCCATCCGGCCCCTGACCGGCCGCGAAATTCTCCCCGCGCAGCGCGTCGTAGATTTCCCGATAGCTGACGTCTCGGCCAGCGCGCACCATCAGCGCCACTGACTTGAACTCACCCAGCGTCAAGCTGACTGCCTGGTTCTGCCAGGTGATCGCATGAGAGCCTGAATCGAGCGTGAGGGGGCCCAATTGCAGCACGCCCTCTGGTGATTCCCGTCCCTCGCCAGTCGAATCCCCGGCCTCGCTGCGACTCAACGCCAGTTCGATGCGGCGCTGCAGGATTGCAAAGCTGCGTGTCTTGCCAACGAAGTCGATGGCGCCCGCCTTCAGCGCAGCCTCTTCATAGATAACATCGTCAAGTGACGTGAGAAACAGCGCCGGCGTCATCAAGCCGACCTGGCGCAGTCTCTGCAGCAGTTCGAGGCCGGTGAGGCCCGGCATCTTCCAGTCGAGAATAAGAAGGTCCAGATCGCCTTCGGCGACCAGACGGTCCGCACTCAAGGCGTCCAGGGCCTGGTCCGGCGCCGGAAACTCACGCACACGATAACCCGCATCGGTCAGATTGCCGACCAACATCGGCCGAAACAGATCATCGTCATCCACCACGACAATGCTAACGCCCTCGCTCATGAAATCCCTTCCGTTGCCTAGCGCGCCGCAGAGGCTCTCTTGAGCGCCGTGTAGCAGCGCTCGTTGACGCCAGCGCCGGGCTGGCTCGTTGTCAGTTCGTAGCTGAGAGCGCGACGCTGGTTGTCTGCCACGTCGAGAAAGAAATAGACGTCGAGGGAGCAATCCTCGGCACGATAGGTCCAGACCGTTCCGGTTCCCTCGGCCCGGGTCGCGACCGGACTGCCCAGGGCAGCCATGACCTGGATTTCCGTCTGGCCACGGAGCTCGTCCGGCGATCCCGCCGCCACCGGTTCTGGCTCGGCCGGAACAAATGTCGGCAGGCCTGTCACTGGGCCGATCAGCACCGGGGTTTCGAGGGCATCGTCGATCGCCGCTTCGGCCTGTGCATCCGCCGCCGATTGCGCGTCCGCGTCGCCCTGTACCGCCGCAGGTAGCCCGCCTTCGGCTGGCGCCTCAACCCAAGGTTTGGCAGGCGCCCGTGTTTTCGTTCCAGGTTTCAAAATTGGCAGCACCGGTTGTGGCGGAGGCGTCGTTTCGACGACGACGGGTGCCGGCGCCGTCACGGTCTGCGGCGCATTCTGCTTGGAATCGGCGCAGGCCGAAAGCAGCAAAGCCGCGACAAATCCGTTAACAACCTGCGAGAAATCGCGAATTTTCATACTACTTTCCGAGCAACCCTGCCTGTTCCCACCCAAGTCCGCACTGCTGATAGCGGACCCGTCTCAAGTGGACAAGTTCAAGATAGTGATCATGGGTCGCCGATGCGAGCAACAGGTGAATGGGCGACGAGCGAGGCGCAACCGAACGGAATTCACCAAACCCACACCCCGGCCGTGGGTTCCCCCGATACGGGAAAAAAGGTACCAGGGAATGCCCCTAGGGCGCCACCGGCGCGGCCCAGGTGCTGAGGCGAACGTCCGGGGTGATGCCGGTGTAGTCTTCGATCGACAGGCATTGCCGGATGGAGCCGGAAATGCTCAATGGAAACAGGCCGAAACCGATCTGCCGCAGATAACCGGAAACGGTCTGCCATTCGTAAACGCCCTGATATGGCTGTCCGCTGGCGGCGCATTGTCGGTACGCGTCTTCCAGATGTCGCACCGCCACCGCACCATCGCCGCTGCAGAATTCATCAAGATAGCGACCGGTAAGATTGATCCCGGTAAACTCGTCCACTCTGGTCCCGGTCAGGCGGTACCGGACCCGGAAAGGGTCGGCGGTGAACTCAACCAGCATCAAATAGGGCAGGAGATTCTTGATCGACGCTGGATCAACGCGGTCCCGTTCCGGCGCCCGGCCACCGCCAATGCTGCGCCAGTAGTCATACAAGAGGCGAATGTTGGGACGCATCTCACTCTGATCCACAGACTCGCGGTCCTTTCCTTGCGTGCGTTGCTCTCGTCTGAGATTGAATCATGGCGCACTTGGTCGCGCAAGCGGCCCCGGTTGCGATCAACTGCCCGGCACCTGATGCCAGGCCCGTGCGCTGGGCTGCTTTTCGCTGGAACCTTCCTTGGTACGAAAGCGTCGGATTGGCAGAGCCGGCAGGGGTTCGCTGCCGCCGCGCGTGAGAACGTTGATGATCGGAACGATCTTGCTGGTGTTGCTGGTTTTGCTGCTGCTGGGCGTGGTGCCAGCGGCCCTACAGCCGTTCCTGGGGTCATGGCCCCAGCGGTCTTACCCTGCTGCTTTTGATCGTGGTGATGATTGCCCTGTCGACCGGGCGTATCTGAGATCAGGCCCGGGCGGCGGCGAGCGTCCATGCCGGGGGAGAAAATGGTGGGCGCAGTAGGACTCGAACCTACGACCCGCTGATTAAGAGTCAGCTGCTCTACCAACTGAGCTATGCGCCCGCCCGAACACCATCTGCACGGCAAGGCCGTGCTGACCGGCGCGCGGTATAGCAAACGCTCCCCGGCCTGTCGATAACAAAATTAACGTGTTGAAGGGATTGCATAAAGGCCGATTAAGTCAGTACGCCAGCCGTCACGTTTCTTCCTGCCCGTGACGGCTAATTTTGGTGTCCCGATGCAGATAGGCGGACATCATCAGGCCGAACCCCGCCATCACGGTCATCATGGCGGTGCCGCCATAGGAAATCAGCGGCAGGGGGACACCGACCACCGGAATGAGCCCCATGACCATGGCGGTGTTGATGAAGAAATAGGTGAACAGGTTGAAACTCAACCCATAGACCATCAGCTTGCCGAACTGACTCCGGCATCTGAGTGCGATGGCGATTCCGTAGAGTACCAGCAGGGAATAGAGCGAGAGCAGCAGCACGCCACCCACCAGACCCCATTCCTCGGCGAACATGGTAAAGATGAAGTCGGTTTGGCGCTCCGGCAGGAAGTCGAGATGGCTCTGCGTGCCCTGCAGGAAACCCTTGCCCCAGACGCCGCCCGACCCCAGCGCAATCTTCGACTGGATGATGTGGTAACCGGCCCCGCGTACATCGGATTCCGGATTGAGGAAAGTGAGAACCCGCGCCTTCTGATAGTCATGCAGGAGGCCGGAGTTCCAGGCGTAATAGGCGCCGACAATCCCCAGCGCCAGGACGATGGCAAACTTCCACCAGCGCACGCCGGTGGCAAAGAACATCGCCCCACCGCAGATGATCAGCGTGCCGGCGGTACCGAGATCTGGCTGCTTCATCACCAGGCCGGCCGGCGCCAGAACCAGTGCCAAAGGCGGGATCAGCACCCAGGGTTTGCCGATCGTCTCCCAGTCGAGGCCGTGAAAGAATCGCGCCAGGGCCAGAACCAGCGCGATCTTCATCATTTCGGAAGGCTGCAACTGCATGAATCCGAGATTGATCCAGCGCTGCGCACCCATGCCGATCTCGCCAAAGAACTCGACATAGACCAGCAGAACGAACGCCATCAGATAGAAAGCATAGGCAAAGCGCATATAGACGCGCAGGTCAATCATGGCGAGCACGAACATGCCCACAAGAGCCAGGACAAAGCGCTTCACCTGGGCACTCATCCAGGGATCGACATGGCCGTGCGCGGCGGAATAGAGCATCGCAAAGCCGATCGAGGCCACGATCGACACGAGCAGCACCAGGCTCCAGTTGAGTCCAAGCAGCTTGTCGCCCAGGGTCATCTTCTTCTGGTTGTTGCGCCCCATCGGCGTCATGACAAACATGTCAGGAACTCCTGCCGCTGAAAAAGACGCGATGCCCGGTCCGTCCGTTCATGGCATCTCCCGCCGGCCGCCTTCGGCATTCGGGTTGCGGCGCGACGGATCGCGGCGCTGGCATTCGATCAGGATGTCGCGCGCGATCGGCGCCGCATAGGTCGAACCGCCGCCGCCATGCTCGACCACGACCGCAATGGCATAGCGCGGCTGGTGCACCGGCGCATAGGCCACGAACAAGGCGTGGTCGCGATGCTGCCAGGGTTTGTCCTCGTTTTTGCGCACACCAGTCGATCGTTCCGCCATGGAGATGCGGCGGACCTGGCTGGTACCAGTCTTCCCCGCCATTTCCATCCCGGGGATATCGATACGACGACGATAGGCGGTGCCGCGGGGATCGTTGCTGACCAGGTCCATGCCACGCCGGATGATCGCCAGATGCTCCGGATTGACGTCGATTGCCGGATATCCCAGAACGTCGGAGCGCCCGGCCTGGGCGGCGGCGGCCACCGGATCCGTGCTGGGCGGCGCAGAGGCACCGAAACGCTTGAAGATGTGGGGTGTCACCGCGTAGCCCCCATTGGCGATACGCGCGGTCATGACGCAAAGCTGCAGCGGTGAGGTGAGGATGAAACCCTGACCGATGCCCGCCACGAGCGTCTCGCCGGGATACCATTTCTCGCCCAGCGTGCCGAGCTTCCAGGCCTGATCCGGGATCACGCCCGGCCGCTCGCCGGGAAGATCGATGCCGGTCAACTGGCCGAGACCGAACTTGCGCGCCATCGCCGCGATCGCGTCGACGCCGACACGCCGGGCGATGTCGTAATAGTAGACATCGCAGGAGTGCTTCAGGCTGTCGAGCATACCGACATGACCGTGCCCCTCCTTCTTCCAGCAATGCAGCCGCATTGGCCCGAAGATGTAATGGCCCGGGCAGAACACGCTGAAATTCGGATTGATGCCGGCTTCCAGCGCGGCCAGGGCCGTCATCATCTTGAAGGTCGAACCAGGCGCATACCCGTCGGCGATGGTCTTGTTGGTAAGCGGGCGATAGATGTCGGCGTTGAGTGCCTGCCATTCCGCCGCGGTGACGCCGCGATAGAACACGGCCGGATCGAAAGTGGGCGTGGAGGCCATGGTCAGAAGTTCGCCGGTAAAGATGTCCATCACCACCGCGGCACAGGATTGTTCCGCCGAGACGCGCTGCTGGGCAAACTCTTGCAGGCCGATATCTATGGTGGTGACGAGGTCCGCGCCCGGCGTGCCCTCGACACGCGCCAATTCGCGGATCACCCGGCCGACCGAGTTCACCTCGATCTCGCTGCGCCCGGCGGAGCCGCGCAGCGTCTTGTCGAATGCCTTTTCAAGGCCGTTTCGACCGACGCGGAAACTGGGCAGGGTGAGTAGCGGATCGGGATCTTCGGCCACCTCCTTTTCCGAGGCGACCTGAACATAACCCAGGATATGCGCGGTAAGGCCGCCAAAGGGATAGTAGCGCTTCTGGTCTTCCTCAATCGAAATGCCGGGCAGTTCGGGCAGATTGAGTTCGACCTGGCTCATCTGCTCCCAGGTCAGATCCTCCTTCACCGGGATCGGCGTGAAGGCGCGGTTGCGTTTCAGCTCGCGCATCACCTTGGTGCGCTCTCGCTCGGACAACGGCACCAGGCGCGCGAAGTCGCCCAGGGTCTGTTCCAGGTCCTTGGTTTGCTCGGCGACCAGGATAGCCCGATAGTTCGGGAAATTGGCCGCCAGCGGGACGCCGAAGCGATCGAGAATTAGACCGCGCGATGGCGGCAGCAACCGTAGGTTGATACGATTTTCTTCGGCCAGCAGGCGATACTTGTCGGCCTCAACGACCTGCAGATAATAGAGCCGCGAGACCAGGGCACCCACCAGCACCGTCTGCAGTCCGCCGAGTATGGCCACGCGGCGCGAGAATACCTTGGTCTGGTTCTGCAATTGCTGCTTGGAGCCGGCCATGACGACGCCCTCAGGTCGTCGGCAGCAGGCGCCGCTCGATCCAGGCGAACAGGGCTGCGAGCGGCGGATAAAAGGTAAAGGCCAGCAGGAACAGGCGAACGCCTTCGCTGGGATCGATCAGTTGTTCCTGCAGGAACGAGACCAGAAGCCAGGTGAGGACACTGGCTCCAGCCGCCACCAGTCCGAAGACGAGCCAGATCAGGAGGAACGGCATCCGGACCAGGGCTTTCCGCCGCCACAAGGCCGAGCCATGGACCAGCAGCAACACCAGCAGGCCGACGCCGAAGGGTGCCAGGGTGAGCAGGTCATGACAGAGACCGATCGCCAGTACGCCCCATAGGGTCATCAGGTTGGGCTGATGCAGCGACCAGAAGAAAACCGAGACCGTGACGAAGGCAGCTCCAATGGTCCCCAGCTTCGGCAGGTGCCAGGACAGGAGCGAAACGAACAGCAGCAGTAAAGTGAGCGACACCGGCAGCGCCGCGCGCCACGCCATGTCCAATTGCTGCCCGATGGTCGGACGGATCACTGATTGGCCCCGGCAGCCGTCCCGGTCGCGCTGGGCTCCAGCATCCTGGTGGTGTCGACCCCGAGATCCTGTTGCAAAATGCCCGGCAGGCTGAAATCGATGATGCGAATGGTCTCAAGACGGCTGAAATCGACATAGGGCCGCACCATGGCATGACCGCCGGCCACGGACGTCACCTCGCCCACCGGCAGGCCGGCCGGAAAGACCCCGCCATGGCCCGAAGTCACCACCCGATCGCCCACCTTTACGTCACTGTCGCGCGGCAGATAGAGGAGCTCCGTGAGGTCCGCGTTGCGCCCCGCCAGCACCGCCTGGTCGCGGCTGCGTTCGGCCACGACCGGCACTCGGGCGTTGATATCGGTCAGCAGCAGAATGCGCGACGAGCGCTCGCCGACCTCCAGGACACGTCCGGCGAGACCAGCTCCGGTCACAGCGGCTTGCCCCTTGGCGACGCCGGCCTTGCGCCCGCCCAGCACGATCAGCGAGCGCACGAAACTGGACGACGTGTCGGCCACCACATTCGCTGTGATGAAACTCGCGCGAGGTCCAGGTTGGAAATTGAGATGTCCGCGCAGGCTCGCATTCTCCGCCTGCAACTCGCGGGCGACGCGCTGCCATTCGAGCAGGGTCTGGTTCTGCAGGCGCAGCGCCTCGTTCTCTGCCTTGAGGGCGAGATAGTCGCGCACATCGTCAGCAGTCTCACGGGCCGCGTCGATGGGGCGTGAAATGGCGTTGATAACGGGCGCCACCAGATCGATCGTCATCATGCGAAGGCGGCTGACCAGAACCGAATCCGGCTTGCCCACCAGCATGAGGCCGAAGGCAAGAGCCACCAGAAGAACGAACGTGAAACGGTGCGTCCAGGAACGGGTCGCCGCGGCGGCCCCAATCGATCCCGTGCGCTTATTCACAGATGGCTCCTCCCAGAACTGAGCAATCCGGCTCTGACCTGATGCCGATCAATCACTTACAGCATTTTTCCACAGGCTGGGATAAAGCGCAATTGCAATCCGGGCGTCAGGCGGCAGAAAACCCCACAACCTGATATGCGGCTTCAATACATATTGATAAGGACGTGCCGATGCGCCTTGATGTCCTCGAGGCAGCGGCCAGTTCCGAGTGCGACGCAGGAGAGGGCGTCGTCGGCAATGGAAACCGGCAGGCCGGTGGCATGCCGCAGGACAAAGTCGAGATTGGCCAGCAGGGCGCCGCCGCCAGTCAGCACGATGCCCTTGTCGACGATATCGGCGGCGAGCTCCGGCGCCGTATGCTCAAGCGCGACCTTGACCGCCTCGATGATGGCGCCAACCGGTTCCGCCAGGGCTTCCGCCACCTGGCGCTCGCTGATCACCAACTCCTTGGGCACGCCGTTCATGAGGTCGCGCCCCTTGATCTCCATGATCCGCCCCTCGCCGTCTTCCGGCGGGCAGGCGGAGCCGATTTCCTTCTTGATGCGCTCGGACGAGCCTTCGCCGACCAGCAGGTTATGGTTGCGACGGATATAGGCGATGATGGCCTCATCCATCTTGTCGCCGCCGACGCGGACCGAGCGGGAATAGACGATTCCGCCGAGACTGAGGACGGCCACTTCGGTCGTGCCGCCGCCGATATCGACCACCATCGAACCGGTGGGCTCGGTCACGGGCAGGCCAGCGCCAATCGCCGCCGCCATGGGTTCCTCGATCAGGTAAACCTTGCTGGCACCGGCAGATTCCGCGGATTCCTGAATGGCACGGCGCTCCACCGCGGTGGAGCCGGAAGGTACGCAGACGATGATTTGCGGGCGCGCGAAGGAGCGCCGGTTGTTATGCACCTTGCGGATGAAGTGCTTGATCATTTCTTCGGCCACTTCGAAATCGGCGATGACGCCGTCGCGCAGGGGCCGGATTGCCTGGATGTTGCCGGGGGTACGGCCCAGCATCAGCTTGGCCTCGTCACCGACGGCGAGCACGTGTTTCTTGCCCTTCACGTCGGCGATGGCGACCACCGATGGTTCGTTGAGGACGATGCCGCGCCCCTTGACGTAGACCAGCGTATTGGCAGTACCGAGGTCGATCGCCATATCAGCGGAGAACATGCTCATCAGCTTCGAAAACATCAGCACCACCTGCTAACCGCGGATCGCGGCGTTGTCGTTCCACCCGAGGCAACCGCCGTTCGGGCGGCACTGCCCAAACGACCTCGCTTGCCTCGGCTTGCCCCCAAAGGTCCCGCCAGGCGTCTGGCGTAGTTCTGGCTCAGTGGCAAAAATCCTTGGATTCTTCTCGCCTTAGCGGCCTAAACACGCCCGACTCCGGGCGCTTGCACAACCCGGTCCGGGCTTGCTTTTACCGCCCGCCCGAATTGGCGACAAGAGGATTCATGACGGAATCCCAAGGAAATGGCGCTCAAACATCACACCGGAGCGGTGCATCACAGCAATAACACGGCGGCGGCGCATCGCGCCAGCGGACACCGATGCCCCCGCTGCCAGGCGACGAAAAAGGGCGGCCCCACCGGGCCGCCCCATTCGTCCGCCAAAACTGGCAAGCGCTCAGTTCTTGCTTTTGTCGACCAGTCGGTTCTTCGCAATCCAGGGCATCATGGCGCGGAGCCTGGCGCCCACCTCTTCGATATTGTGTTCGGCCTGACGGCGGCGCGTTGCCTTGAAGCTTGGCTGGCCCGCGGCGTTTTCAAGCACGAAATCGCGCACGAAGCGGCCCGACTGGATGTCTTCAAGGACGCGTTTCATCTCCTTCTTGGTTTCCTCAGTGACGATGCGCGGACCGGTCACATAATCGCCGTACTCGGCAGTATTGGAGATCGAATAGCGCATGTTAGCGATGCCGCCCTCATAGATCAGGTCGACGATCAGCTTCACCTCGTGGAGGCACTCGAAATAGGCCATTTCCGGGGCATAACCGGCCTCGACCAGGGTCTCGTAGCCGGCTTGGATCAGGGCCACAAGCCCGCCGCACAGCACGACCTGCTCGCCGAAGAGATCGGTCTCGCATTCCTCGCGGAAGTTGGTCTCGATCACGCCCGAGCGACCGCCGCCGATGGCGCTGGCATAGGAGATGGCGAGCTCGAGTGCGTTGCCGCTGGGGTTCTGCGCCACGGCGACGAGGCAGGGAACGCCGCCACCCTTCACATACTCGCCGCGCACGGTATGACCGGGACCCTTGGGCGCGATCATGATCACGTCGAGATCGGGCCGGGGCTCGATCAGCTTGAAATGGATGTTGAGGCCGTGGGCGAAAGCGATCGCCGCGCCCTGGCGCATGTTCGGCCCCAGTTCCTCGGCATAGAGTTTGGCCTGCAGTTCATCCGGGGTGAGGATCATGACGAGATCCGCCCATTTCGCAGCCTCGGCCGGGGTCATTACCTGGATGCCCTGGGAGGTCGCCTTGGCTTCGGATGCCGAGCCCTTGCGCAGCGCCACGCGCACGTCCTTGACGCCGCTATCCTTGAGGTTGAGGGCATGGGCATGCCCCTGGCTGCCGAACCCGACCACGACAATCTTCTTGCCCTTGATCAGATTC
>JAEUKV010000238.1 GCA_016794165.1 Rhodospirillaceae bacterium | reverse complement strand
GACCGGACGAGCCCGCCAACGAAGTGACGGAATAGAAGCGACCGACGATGAGTGAAGAGAGATTTGAAACCCTGCGTTTCCTGGAAGCGGTCCTGTTCGCGGCATCCGAGCCGCTGAGCGAGAAGGTGCTGGCGCAACGCCTGCCGGACGACGCCGACCTCAAGGGCCTGTTGCAGGAATTGAAGGCACACTATGCCAATCGCGGCGTGGTGCTGATGCAGTTCGAGGATCGCTGGTCATTCCGCACCGCGCCCGACCTCTCGCACCGCATGTCGATCGAGCGCAAGGTGGTGCGCAAGATGACCCGCGCCGCGGTCGAAACGCTGGCAATCATCGCCTATCATCAACCGGTCACCCGCGCCGAGATCGAGGAGATCCGCGGCGTCGCCATCTCGAAGGGTACGCTGGATTCCCTACTCGAAGCCAACTGGATCAAGCCGAAGGGGCGTCGCGAGACACCCGGGCGACCGGTCGTCTGGGGCACCACCGGGGAGTTCCTGGAACATTTCGGCCTCGAGAATTGCGAGGCCTTGCCTGGCATCGAGGAACTGCGCGCGGCCGGGTTGCTGGATGCGCGTTCGGCAGTCTCGACCCTCGGGACGCAGGCATTCGCCGCTGGTCAGATTTCGCCGGACGACAGCGAAGACGAGGAAGAGGCGGCGGCGATTGAACTGCGCGGCGAGCCGGAGTTCGACGAAGTCGAAGGGGAGGGGGCCGACGCGGCGCCTGACCTTGCCGACGACCGTGCCGCTGGCGCCGCTCCGGCTCATCTGGAGGATGATCCCGAAACCGTTGCCTTCGCACATGCAAAAGAAGTCGAGCTGAATGATGCCGTGACCGAGGATATCGACGAGCCGGCGCGGGACGAAGACGGCGACCAGGAGGATGCCGAAGAGTCCGGGGACGATGAAGATGACGATTATGATGAGGATGACGACGACGAGGGCGACGACGACGAGGAGGGGGAGGACGGCGAGGGTCGCGGCGTGAGAAACCCGTGATATCGCTCGTGCATTGCGCCGCCGCCAGCGGTTAAAGACATTGCTTTGGGCGAAATCCGCGCTAGGCTATTTACCTCTGGCCGCAGCTCGGCCGCATGGAGGAGTGGTTGCGATGACCGTTGCGAGCATCCTCAAGGAAAAGTCCGACCGTCTCATCTCGGTCAAGGAAACCGATACCCTGAGCGATGTCGCCCGGGTCCTTACACAGGAAAATATCGGTGCCGTGCCGGTGCTCGACGCCGCCGGGCAGATGATTGGCATTATCTCCGAGCGCGATCTGGTACGGCAGATTGCCCGTGAGGGCGCCGCCGTGCTCGCGCACCCGGTCAGCTCCGTCATGACGCGAAATGTCGTGTGCTGTTCCCCTGACGATTCGATCGCGGCGATGATGTCGATGATGACGTCGCGTCGCTTCCGTCACCTGCCAGTGCGATCTGATGGACGCATTGTCGGCATGATTTCGATCGGTGACGTCGTGAAACGCAGGGTGGAGGACGCCGAACGGGAGGCGGAATCGCTGCGGGAGTATATCGTCCGGGGTTGAGGCGCCTCAGCGCAGGCTGGTGCCGGATTCGCTGCGAAAGTAAATTCCCACGAGGACCATGTCGACGCGCTCGCCATCCGAGGACAGCGGCAGGATCAGTTTCGCCTGACGCGAAAACACACCGTCACTGTTGATGAATTCACTTTCGATATAGGCGGGACTCTTGCGCTCGATCACCGGGCGGTACTGCTCGAGAATGAGGTCTCGTTCTTCCTCCGAAGTCAGAGTCTCGATACCGCGGCCGGTACGCCGCGAGCCGTAGTAGTGCTCGAGATTGGTGCCGTCGAGGCGGATCCGGTAGGTGGTGATATCGCCCGGAAATTCGATCAGCATCAGATTGCCCAGCCAGTCCTTCATCTCCAGCGGATCGATATCGGCGCGGCCGGGCAGCGGGCGAGCGCCCTTCTTGTCGCTCCAGTAACCGTAGAGCGACTTCAAGCGAGGGTCGGCGATGCCGTTTGGCGCTTCGGTTGCGATTTCCGTCATCCTGATAACGCGGCAAAAACAGATGCGACAATGAATCTAAACGAGTAGCCGATTGTACTCACCAAGATTCTTAAGAAATTATTAGTGATAAATGCCTGGAGTCTCCTGCATGAGCGGGTCGTCGCAGGGTGACGACTCAATCATAGGGTGTGCGGCGACTCATATAGGCTACGTCATGCCAGGCTGTATACATGGCCGCAGCGGCTGCAAACGTGGCATCGCCGGTTTCGCCGGTGCGGGCGATCGACCCGCTCTCCTCGCTCGGCACTTCAATCACAGCTTGTTCTCTTGTCGCGCCGAATTTTTTCGCAATTCGACTCATTTGGTGCAGAATTTTTTAGCTCAAATTTTAGTAAAATTCACAACGCGATGTGTCGGTCATGCGACGACAGGTTGACGACGAAAGGCCTCACGGTGCGAGCGGTCGAACGATCCGCACCGCCGGCAGGACAACCCTGACCGATGTGCCTTCTCCCAACAGGCTGTCGATCGATATGCGCCCCTGATGCAGCTCGACCAGGGTGCGGCAAATGGCGAGGCCGAGACCTGTGCCTTCGCCCTTGTGCTGGGCCGAGCGGTTGGCCTGCACAAACGGCTCGAACACACGGGAAAGATCGTCCGGCGGAATTCCGATCCCGGTGTCTGCCACGATAAACTCAAAGTCGCCATCGTCGGTCAGGCCCATTGTGACGGTCACCGACCCACCGGAGGGTGTGAACTTGACGGCGTTCGAAAGCAGGTTGAGCAGGACCTGCAACAGGCGCCTGCGATCGCAGTGCAAAATCGGCAAGTTGCCCGAGCGCTGGACGTTGAGCGTGACCTGGCTCTGGCGCGCGCGTTCTGCCATCATGGTTTCGCACTGGTTCATCAGTTCGCTGAAGTCGACGTCGCTCTCATCCAGTTCCGTCTTGCCGGATTCGACCTTGGAGAAATCGAGAATTTCACTGATCAGTGTGACCAGCATGCCGGCACTTGTGCGGATATCCCGGGCATACTCACTAATTTGCTGTTGATCGGCGTTATCCCGTGTCTTCAGCTCGATCAATTCGGAAAAACCCATGATGGCGTTGAGCGGCGTGCGCAGCTCGTGACTCATGTTTGCCAGGAACTCGCTCTTGGCCCGGTTGGATGATTCCGCCTCGCGCCGTGCGATCAGGAGTTGTCGCTCGAACGATTTGCGTTCGGAGATGTCCTCCACGGTTCCCTCATAGTGCAGGGGCTCGCCCTGGCGGTCGCGTATCAACCGGGCGTTCTCGGAAATCCAGATGCGTTCGCGGGTCTTGTGGCGAAAGATTTCAGACTCGAAGTTGCGCACAAGACCGTCACGGTCCATCATTTCGATGAACTTGGCGCGACGTGTTGGATCTACGTACCATTCCTGGGCGATATTGTTGACGCAACGCACAAGTTCATCGGCAGTGTCATAGCCGTTGATGCGGGCCAAAGCGGGATTGGCGCGCAGCATGCGTCCGTCCAGACTCGAAACATAGATGCCCATGACAGCGTTGTCGAATAGGCTGCGATACCGCTCCTCGGCCTCGCGCAGGGCGTGCTGCGAGTTGATCAGGGCCGTGATGTCGATCATCGTGCCGATGGCGACCGGCCCGTCCTGGGTGCCGAGGTGCAAGGAGGCGGACTGGGATATCCAGATGCGCCGGCCGTCCCTGCGCACAATCTCGCTCACTTCATTGGCGAGATGCCCGCTCATGGCAATTTTCCGGGCAATGCGCGCCGCTTCGTGCGGATCGGCATAGATGCTGTCCGGCCGCTCGGCCAATTCGCTCAGCATCGCTTCGGGCGACGGGAAGCCCAACATGCGGGCAAGGGCGTTGTTGACCGACAACAGTCGCCCGCCCTGCACCGTCATGTAGATGCCGACATCGACCGCTTCGAAAGCGAGGCGATGGAACGAATCGCTTTTCACGGGACCTCTGAGACGCGGTTCCTAGACGATAAAATGTGACATCGCACGGCAGGTTTTGAAAGCGGATGTTGGGAAGCAGCCGGGGGAGCGGCAACAGAAATCACGGCGGATCCGACGGACTTGGTCGCGATGGCATGCCGCTTGCTGAGTGGGTTCCAGATCATTCGCAGGAAGCGGAAAGCGGCAGGAAATGGGCAAGTTCACCATCCATGGCAGAGAGACGGCGGCAAAATTTGCCGCGCGCGCCGTGATGGAACATGCTCTGGAGCGGGAGCGGGGGGTGGCATGCTGACCGGATTGGTCACGTTATCGACGGCCTCGGGCCAGGATCTGGCCATCCGGGCGGACGTACTTGCCGGGATCCAGCAGGCCAGCGCCTCAACCGGGATCGATTTCGCCTATCTGATGGCGCAGGCGAACCGCGAGAGCAGTTTCAATCCGACTGCTCAGGCCAAATCCTCATCGGCGGCGGGACTCTATCAGTTCATCGAGCAGACCTGGCTCGGCGTGGTCAAGGGCCATGGGGCGGAGCACGGGCGGGCCGACCTTGCCGAACAGATCACGCGCCGCGCCGACGGGCGATTCGTTGTGTCGGATGCCAGCGTCAAACAGGAGATTCTCGACCTGCGTCGGGATCCGGCCTTCGCCGCCGCCATGGCAGCGGAACATGCCAGCGACAACAAGGCCAAGCTCGAGGAACGGCTCGGCCGACCGGCCGGCGGAACGGATCTCTACCTGGCGCATTTCCTGGGCATCAGCGGCGCCATCAAGTTCCTGCGCAGCCATGATGGGAACCCCGAGCGCACGGGGGCCAGTCTGTTTCCCAAGGCAGCCGCGACGAACCCCTCGGTTTTTTATGACGCCGGTGGCCGGGCGCGCACGGTAAGCGAGATCTACGACAAGTTCGCGCAGTCGCTGAACGCCGACATGAAAGCCTATGCTGGCTTCGAGGACAGCCTGATCGAGGCGCCCGCGATAGCCGTCGCTGCCGCAACCCCGGCACCGGCGGCGATTGGCACCTATCCCGGGATGATCCATCCGGCTGGCGCGTTGGCACAGAGTTCGATACCCGGCAGCGTCACCAATGCCAGTGTTGCGGAGGTGCGCGGCTTCAATCGCGTGGGTGGGTTGCTGTCGCCGCTGATGCTGGTAACGCTCGCCGCGCTGCCAGTCGGTCGCGACGACGACAAGGACGACAAATCGCGCAACCTGCTCGGCAGCGACCAGCCACCCGCTGGCGGCGTCCAGGGTCTCGGCCTGTTCGGACAGGGCGGCGGTCCGCTGGATCTCGGCGTCATCCGCAACGCTTTCGCCGTCTAGCCGGCTTCAGCACGTTCCAGATCCATGGGCGGCAGAGGTCGTGCCGGGCCTAGTGGCGTGTCGCCTCGATTGCGCGCCGTCCGGAATCGGTCAGTTTGCAGACCAGCCAATCCGGTTTCAGCGGGTTGGTGAACCAGGGCTCGGCCCAGCCGTGGTCGATGCACGCTCGTATCGTGCGATCGTTGATGCGCTGTCCCCATTCGTCGAACAGGGGCAATTTGCCACCCGGTTGTTTCAGTCCCTTCGACAGCCAGTTTCGCTCGGCCTCGGTCGGTCGTTCCGTGACGCTGGCAGTGCTTGTTCCCCGCGGCATTTTTCCCTCAGCCCGCTACCCCATTTGCATCGACAATAACGCAAATGCCAGCGAGCGCCAAGGATCGCCGAGACCGATCGGTGAGGACTAGTCGTGCCTGCCGCCAAAGAGGCGCGGAATCTCGATTGCCGGACAGCGGTCCATGACGATGTCGATGCCGGCCGCGCGCACCTCTTCCGCTGCCGTTTCGTTGATCACGCCCAACTGCATCCACACCGTTCGTGCGCCGATGGCAATCGCCTCGCGCGCGGCGGTGAGCGCGTCGGCAGAGTTGCGAAAGACATCGACCATATCGACCATGCCACGCGCGGCTTCGGGGATGTCGGCAAGCTGCGCATAGACCCGCTCGCCGTTCAGCGTCTGGCCGGCGAGGCCGGGGTTGACCGGAATGACGCGGTACCCGCGCTGCTGCAGAAATCGCATCACGCCATGGCTGGGCCGTTCTGGCTTGGCACTGGCGCCTATCAGGGCGATCACCTTGGTCTCGGTCAAAATCCTGCGCAACTGGTCGTCTGTATCAGCTTCCGATTTCATGCCCGTTCTATCCGTCATAGCTGGCGGCCTGTTGGCCAAAAAAGGAAGCGGTCGTCGGCAGTTGCGGCAGCGGGAGGTCGTTATCGACACAACGGACGCGGCCGGTGCGGGTTCCGTGGACGATGCGCCCTTCATGCCGGCTCGGCAGTGGATTGGGTGACAGGGGCACGGCATCCTCGGCGGAATAGACACAGATAAAGAGCGTGCGCGGCTGCGCCGACAGGTTGGGCCCGGATCCGTGCAGCAGGCGGGTGTGCATGAAGCAGACCGCCCCGGCCGGCCCGATGCATTGGCGCGCCCGCGCCTTCAGTTCTTCCTCCAGCGACGCGCTCACCGCCCCGGTAAAGCGCCCGCCATGCCACAGGTCGTAGAGCGGGCCGCGGTGCGAGCCGGGGAGGACTTCCAATGGGCCGTTCTGCGCTGTCACCTCGTCGACAAAGATCAGCGCCGTAACCAAATCGTCATTGCTGTGGGGGGTGAAGGGGAAGTCCTGATGCCACTTCACCTGGGTTGCCGCGCCGGGCTGTTTCGAATTGATCTTGGCATGATGGAACTTCACGTCCGGGCCGATGAGATCCGCGACCATGGCCGGAACGCGGCTTTCCGCCATCACCCGATCATAGGCATCGGAGATTTCGGTCGGCGAGTTGACGCGGCGCAGGGTGGGGAGGTCGGCACTATGGCCGGGTTCCAGATCAAAGCGTGGGCGACCGTCAAGGATCTCGCCCCAGGGCTGCAGGTGGCCGCGGCTCTCGGCTACCCAGCCGGCGAATTCGGCCTGCAGGCTGCTCAACTCCGTCGCACTCAGCGCATTTGGCGCCAGCACATAGCCGTCGCGCCAGAAATCGGCGACCTGCTCCGCCGACAATTGGATCAGCTCACGGGATTTGAGCTCGCGTGCGCTCGGCATGGTGGGCTACCCGGGGCAAAGGCGACATATTCCTAGACTATCCGGAGATCCTATCCGCACCACCCATGGGGCGTCGAGCCGCCAGAACCGGGTCTGCAACAATATTACTTAAATTTCGATTAAATTCGTAAACGATAGCGCTTGCGTTCCGGGGGCAAAATCCCAATGTTGTTGGTAACCGAAACCTGGATCAGGAGGGTGCCGATGCTCGTCGCCCAAGTAGGAGCGCTCGCTGCTGGCGTAGAAGCGGCCCGGATCGCTGGAGTCCAGCAGTCCGCGCAGACCGCCAGCACCAACTCGACGCAGCGGCAAAGCAATCAGGTTGCTCAGGAAGCCGACCTGCGCAAGACCGAGGTGGTCGAGGAATCGTCGGAATCCGATGCTGCCAGCAGCACCAGCAACCGTCGGCTCGATATCGTGGTCTGATAACCGTTCGTTGTATGCTCGGCCCGACGTAAGGTCGGCCCGGAATCGAAAGACGCCGCCAGAAGCACTGGCGGCGTCTTTTTTCTGACCCGGCCGGGCCGGTCGCCAGCGCAAGCTACCGCCAGCCGGCGCGATCCATGATCCTCACTGCGACCGGGTTGTTGCGGCCGAGTGCCGAGACGTTGAGGGTGTCACGTTTGAAGTCGCCCCAGGCGCTGACCAGGTCCGAAGCCTTGGAGCCTTCCACCACGGGATACTCGAAATTGGCGCCGGAGAAGATCTCCTGTGCTGCCGGCGTCGCCATGAATTCCAGGAATTTGACCGCGTTGTCCCGGTTGGGCGCATGCGCCGCCACGCCGGCACCCGAGATATTCACATGCGTGCCGCGGTCCTGCTGGTTGGGGAAGAACACGGCGAGATTCTCCGCCTGCTTCTTCAACTCGGCGTCGTCACCGCCTTGGATGCGCGCGAAATAGTAGGTGTTGCTGATAGCGATGTCGCCCTGACCGGCGATCAGTGCCTTGATCTGGTCGGTATCCCCGCCTTCCGGATCCCGCGCGAAATTGGCGACCAGGCCCTTGGCCCAAGCCTCGGCTTCGGCCTCGCCGTGATGCTCGACCAGCGAAGCCAGGAGCGACTGGTTGTAGATGTTGTTGGAGGAGCGGATCAGGATGCGGCCCTTCCACTTCGGGTCGGTCAGGTCCTCATAGGTGCTGAGGTCATCCGGCTTCACCCTGGTCTTGTCGTAGACGATGACGCGGGCGCGGGTGGAAAAGCCAAACCACTTGCCCTCCGGCTCGTGATACTGCGCCGGCACATGCTCAGTGAGATAGGCGGATTGCACGGATTGGAACACGCCGGCTTCCTGGGCGCGCCACAGATTGCCGGCATCGACCGTGACGAAGATGTCGCAGGGTGAATTGGCGCCTTCGAGCTTCACCCGCTCCATCAGCTCTTCGGCCTTGCCCTGGATCATGTTCACCTTGATGCCGGTTTCCCTGGTGAACAGTTCGAACAGGATCTCATCGGCCGGGTAATGGCGGGCGCTGTAGAGATTGACCTCACCGGCGGCGCGGGCGCGGCTCGACAGTGCGATGGGCGCGAGCGAGAGGCCGGCCAAGGCCAGGGACCCGGTGGCGAACTGACGGCGCGAGAGAGCAGAGGGGCGGGGCTTGCGCATTTTTCTGGTTCTTTCGAATGCGGGTGACGGTTAATGCAAGTAAGAGTAACTCGCAATCGCATTCTATACGGAAACGGCAGCCTTTTCGCAAGGGCTAACCCGCCCATCGCGCGCCGAAAACAGGAACATCAGCCCATAATCATTCGTGTTTGTTTTCAAGGCGATGCGGGCGTCGATGCCAGGCCAGTGCCTAGTCACTGCTCGCCAGGATGAACTCGTCCTTGGAAACCAGCCCGTCGCTGTTCTGGTCGGCCCGTGCAACCAGATCGATGTTGAAGGCCTGGTCCTCGTTGAAGTCGATCTGCCCGTCGCCATTGAAGTCCGAGCGCTTGAAACGGTCGGTGAAGAAGTCGATCGCGTCCTGGCGCTCGCTGGGTATGCCGAAAAGGTATTCGTCGAGGGATAGCGTTCCGTTCCGATCGTCGTCGATGCGCTTGAACTCCTTGGCGGCGATGCGCTGCAGGTCTTCCAGGCTGACGAGCCCGTCCTTGTTCTGGTCGAGGCGGTTGAAATAGAGGGCGCGGAAGTCCGGTTTGTCCTGAGCCGCGCTTGCCTGAGCCAGGAGTATTGAAGCGACGCCGGCCAACAACAGGGTTCTGATCATTCTTCGGGCCTTCGAGGGTTCGCGAGATCCTGAGTCAGGCGGTTCGATCATCGTACCATTTCATAAAGGGAAATGGCGGCAGCATTCGACACGTTCAAGTGATCGATGGGGCCGCTGGTCGGCAGGCGCACCAACAGGTCGCAATGCTCGCGGGTCAGGCGCCTGAGGCCTGCTCCCTCGGCGCCAAGGCAAAGGGCGATGCGTCCGCCGGATTTCACTTCGGCCAGAGTCTGCCGGCCTTCGGCAGCAAGGCCGAGACACCAGAATCCCGCCTCTTTCAGCGCCCCCATGGCGCGGACTAGGTTGGTCACCCGCGCGATGGGCACATGCTCCAGGGCGCCCGACGCCGCCTTGGCAAGTACCCCGCTTTCCGGCGCCGCATGCCGTTCCGTAAGGATGATCGCCAGCGCCCCGAAGGCGGCCGCCGAGCGCAGGATTGCACCCACATTGTGGGGATCGGTCACCTGATCCAGCACCACGACACTGGCGCGTTCTCGCGACTGGGCCAGGTCGCAGATTTCGTAGATATCGGTTTCCGGCAGGGGAGCGACCCGGGCGGCTATGCCCTGATGGACCGCGTCGCGGCCCAGCAGGCGGTCGAGGGTGTCGCGGTCAGCTGCCTCAATGGGAGGAAGGGTTGGTCCGGCGCCACGCATTTCCCCGCGTCCGATCGCCGCAGCCGCGTCGTCGACGGCCAAAATGCGCTGGATCCGCCGTTGAGGGTTGCCCAGCGCGGCAGCCACGGCGTGGTGCCCGTAGACCCAGTAATTACCCCCGCCCGCGCCCTGACCATGGCCGGACCCGGTGCCGCTGGATGGGCCCCCCCGCGATTCAGGTGGTAATTTTGTTGCGCTGTGCCCCGGGTCGCGACGGCTGAGTCCGTCAGTTCGGCGACCATGATTGTCCGATTCAGCGTTTGGTCCTGGGGCGGCGCGGACATTTTTCTCATGTTTGCGGTTGTCGCGTGGCGTTGCGGCATGGTCCATCTTGGGCTTGCCGGAGTGCCGCTCTGGCCGCCGCCCCTTGTGGCCGCCGGACTCGTGGCGGCCCGTCTCCAGGCCGCGATCCTTGCTCTGGTGCCCCCTGTTTCCGGGGGTGTTGGACGGCTTGCGCGGGGCCATGGGTCTCTCTATGATTGCCTGGACAAATGAGCTTTACCCTAACTCCCCTCGGGCCGGAATCGAAATCGGCGCGATAGGGAGTTTTTGCTGTGTTTTCAAGTTGACACGGTCCGTTAAATGCTCATAAGTCCGCCTCTCCGCGCGAGCGGAGTCGGTCAGGATGGAAGGGTGCCCGAGTGGCTAAAGGGGACGGGCTGTAAACCCGTTGGCTTCGGCCTACGTAGGTTCGAATCCTACCCCTTCCACCAAGCCGCCACGGCCTCCAAGCCGTGCCGGTGGTGTGACTTAGGGTGCAGGGCGACGGCAGGTGGAAACCCGCCGGCGCCGGCCCGGAGCGAGTGGACCCGGAAACCCGGGTCGGGAGTGAGTGGGCGGGTGTAGCTCAATGGTAGAGCTCCAGCCTTCCAAGCTGGCTACGCGGGTTCGATTCCCGTCACCCGCTCCAAGATTTTGCCGGCGGCATGTGCGTCGGTGGCGGTTGGTTAAGAATAGATTGAAACGAACTCAATTCTGGTTGGTAGGGCTGTAAGAAAATGGCGAAGGCTAAATTTGAGCGTAACAAGCCGCACTGCAACATTGGCACGATCGGCCACGTTGACCACGGCAAGACGTCGCTGACGGCGGCGATCACGAAGACGCTGGCGAAGACGGGCGGTGCGACGTTCA
>JAEUKV010000191.1 GCA_016794165.1 Rhodospirillaceae bacterium | reverse complement strand
GGAGATCGATATCGGGAATGTCGTGTTGGCGCTGTGCCGCCACGTGATCCGCATGGTCGCGCCGCGCCAGCAGCCCGCCATGGATCTTGGGATGCAGGGTTTTGACACGCCCGTCCATGATCTCGGGAAATCCGGTATGGGCGGCTACTTCCGTGACCGGAATGCCCGCCGCGGCCAGGGCCCTGGCCGAGCCGCCGGTGGAGAGGATCTCGACCCCCGCCGCCGCGAGGGCCTGGCCGAGCTCCGCGAGCCCGGTCTTGTCGGAGACGGAGATGAGGGCGCGGCGGATCGGGCGTTGGGTGGCGGTCATGGCTCTTGTCCTGATGGCAATTCCTGGCCGCAGGGCTTAGTTTGCCCGGCGCCGGAGAGCAAGGGGGCAATTCGTCATCGTCAGCTCTTGCGGAACGCGCCGCCATAGTGCTCGCTGGCCGAACCGGCCGGAAACTGTCCTTCCGCCAGAAAGCGTTCGTGGCAACGCTTGAATGCCTGCGGATCTAGGGCGACGCCGAGGCCCGGCCCCGTCGGCACCGGCAGCCTGCCGTTCTTCGGCACCAGCGGCCCACCCTCGATCACATCGTCGCCATACCACCGCAAAATGGTCTGGCTGGGTTCGCGCACATGTTCGAGGGCCGCCGAGACCTGAAGATAGGCTGTGCTGCCGATGCCGGTTTCACCGGCATGAAATCGGAAGGCCACATCGAAGGCCTCGCAGGCGCGGATGAAATCGACCGTGCGCCGGATGCCGCCCAATTCGTTGAGATTGGTGACGATGGCATCGGGCGCGCGCAGGCGCGCCGCCTTGGGCAGGTCGATCACATGAGTGCAGAACGACGCTCTGGTATAGGGGCGAAGATCGGCCATTTCCTCATAGGTCTCGACCGGATCCTCGTAATAATGGACACGATAGGGCTCAAGCCGCCGCAAGGCCTCGCGCGCCGTGGGCACGGTCCAGGCGCCGTTGGCATCCAGGCGCAGCAACCGATCGCCGATGGCGGCGCGCACCTCGCGCACCATGGCGACTTCTTCGTCGAGCGCCACGGTCGCCAGCTTGCCTTCGAACATATCGGCGTCGAATCGCTCGATCATCCGGGCACAATAGCGCGCGATATCGAGCGGGCTTGATTCCCCGGGGTCGGATCCGCCGGGCAGTCGATAGCTGAAATACTCCGAGAGGGCGATCTCGGACCGTACCGCACCGCCCAGCAGCAGATGCAGCGGCGCCGTCTCGATCTTGCCGCGCGCGTCCCACATCGCCATCTCGATCCCGCCGAAGATCCGTCGCGCCTGCAGAACGTTGCCCCAGGGCGTGTAGCGCATAGCCGGCACCAGGCGCCGTTCCGCCGCGTGGATATCGCGCACATCGAGGCCGATTATCCGGTCGCGCTGCTTGAGGACATCGGCGGCCCGGTTGCCATCGGCGATTTCGCCCAAGCCGACCGCGCCCTGATCCGTCACCAGTTCAACCACGGTCTTGGTGACCGAGGCCATGGTGCCATAGCTGAAGCGATAGGGTGCGGTGAAGGGAATGTTGACCGGCGTCGCCCTGATATCGACGATCTTCATGACACCGTCACCTCTTGCCGCCTTCCCGCTGCAGCAGCCAGCGGATTTCGGTGCGGTCGCTGTCGATGGTGCCGAGGACGACGATCTGCTGGCTGCGCCTGAGCTGGCCGCCGGCGCCGATATGCACACTTTCCGCCAGCGCCAGCTCGGCACCGT
>JAEUKV010000189.1 GCA_016794165.1 Rhodospirillaceae bacterium | reverse complement strand
GGCGGCAGGGCATCGGCGCTGATATCGCCCGCCGGCAGGGGCGCCTGCGCCACCTGCGTCGGTTGCGGCGTTTCCACCGAACTGGGCAGGACCAGGGATTGTCCGATCCGCAGGAGGAACGGCGGCTCGAGATCGTTGAGGTCGACCAGCCCGCTCTGCGATACCCGGAATCGCACGGCAATGCCGCTCAGGGTATCGCCGGACTGCACCACGTAGCTCCGACGCTCGGCGATGCGCAGTTCCTGCCCGGCCCGCAGATTGTAGGGCGGCTGCAGTTCATTGTTGTCGATGAGGGCGCGGATCGGCGTGTTGGTGCGTGCCGAGATCGTGGCAAGCGTATCCCCCGGCGCCACCACATAGGCGCCATTCACCACCTGGCCCATCTGGGGATTGCTGGGTGCCGTCACCGCATCGCCCGGCAGGCCGAGACTGGGCGCTGTCAGATTGCCACAGGCCGCTAGCAGACCCACCGCCAGCAACAGCAGCGGCAGTCCCGGAACTCCCACCCATCCCGTCTGGCGCATGGTTCAGTTCTCCATCCGTCGCGGCGCTGCGCGCGGTTCGCCTTCCGGCAATGCGCCTCCGACCAGGGGCACGAAACGCACATCGGCAATCACCTTCGTCGTCAGGCTGCCATCTTCGTTCTTGATGACCTTGACCAGGACCTGATCGCCACGTTCCGGCCCGACCGGAACCACCATGATACCACCCACCGCCAGCTGTTCGGTCAGGGTTTGTGGCAGTTCGGCTGCCGCCGCCGTCACGATGATGCGATCGAAGGGCGCCTGTTCCGGCCAGCCCTTGGTACCGTCGCTGCAGCGGCTGGTGATGTTATGGAGGCGCAGCTGATGGAACCTCTGCTCGGCCTCGGCCAGCAGGGATTTGTAGCGCTCGATCGTGTAGACCCGGCGGCACAGCTTCGAGAGTACCGCCGCCTGATAGCCGGAACCGGTGCCGATCTCCAGCACCTTGTGCGACTTCCCCACTTCCAGCGCCTCGGTCATCATGGCGACGATCTGCGGCTGGCTGATGGTCTGGCCATGGCTGATGGGCAGGGCCTGGTCCTCATAGGCCTGGTCGTGAAAGCTGTCGAGGACGAACAGTTCGCGCGGTATCCGCTCGATGGCATTGAGAACATTGCCATCGGTCAACCCGGCACGCCGCAGATTCATGATCAGGCGGATCTTGCGGGCGTGCAGGCTCATTGCGGGCCGATGCCCCCAACCTTGCGCCGGCCAGCCACGGGCTTCGTTCTCGATCTTGCCGTTGACGTTTTTGCAAACAGGCCGTCGATGCGGCGCAGCATGGCGCCATGGGTCAAATCGAAATGCAGCGGCGTCACCGAGACGGATTTGTTGAGGACGATGCCAAGATCCGTCTCCGGATGCTCCGGCTCGTCGGTCGGAAAATCCCCGATCCAGGTCACTTCACGTTCGAACGGGTCCCGGGCATGGACCACCTCGACATGAGACATGCGGCGGCCCTGGCGACCGGTCTCGATGCCGGTCACTTCCTTCGGCGGCACCGGCGGAAAATTGACACTCATGAGAACGCCCTTGGGCCAGGCGACGGTGGTGAGCTTGCGGATGACCTCCGGGGCAAAGGCCGCCGCCGTCTCCCAATGCAGCTTGTCCTTCACCCGCACCTGGCTGAAGGCAATCGCCGGAATACCCAGCATGGCCCCCTCCATCGCCGCGGCGACGGTGCCGGAATAGAGTACGTCTTCGCCGAGATTGCCGCCACGGTTGATGCCGGAGAGAACGAGATCTGGACGGCGATCCTGCAGCAGGTGGTTGACAGCGATCAGCGTGCAGTCGCTGGGTGTGCCGGAGATCGCAAACTTGCGAGCACCGATCTTGCTGATCTGCAGCGGCCGCCGCAGCGTCAGGGAATGCGAGGCACCGCTATGCTCGCTTTCGGGCGCCACCACCCAGACGTCGGGCGACAGGCTCCTGGCGATCCGCTCAAGCACCTTGAGGCCCGGAGCGTGAATGCCGTCGTCGTTGGTGACCAGAATGCGCGCGCGCTTCAGGTTGAAGGGAAGTTTAAGCATGTGCCTTGATGACCTCGATACCGTTCATATAGGGCCGCAGCGCGACCGGGACCTGGATCGATCCGTCTTCCTGCTGATAGTTTTCCAGCACCGCGATGAGCGCCCGGCCGACGGCGACGCCCGACCCATTGAGTGTGTGCACGAACCGGGTACCCTTCTCGCCACCCTTGCGGCAGCGGGCCTTCATCCGCCGTGCCTGGAACTCACCGCAATTGGAACAGCTTGAGATTTCGCGGAACAGGCCCTGGCCCGGCAACCAGACCTCGATGTCGTGGGTCTTGCGGGCGGCAAAGCCCATGTCGCCGGTCGAGAGCGTGAGCACCCGGTATGGCAAGTCCAGGCGCTGCAGCACCTTTTCGGCACACCCGGTCATGCGCTGCAACTCCGCATCGGATTCATCCGGATGCGCGATCGACACCATTTCCACCTTCATGAACTGG
>JAEUKV010000158.1 GCA_016794165.1 Rhodospirillaceae bacterium | reverse complement strand
GATTGAAATCCTGCCCTCGCTCAATATCGTCATGGCCTGGAACACCGGGGTCAGTTTCAGCATGCTGCGCGACACCGGCCCCTGGCTGCTGGCGGGCCTCGCCATTGCCGTCAGCCTGGGCCTGCTGGCCTGGCTGGTCCGCCTGGCCGAACCGCTTCCCGCCTATGGCATCGGCCTGGTCGTCGGTGGGGCCATCGGCAATGTCATCGACCGCTTTCGCTTCGGTGCCGTCTTTGATTTCATTGACTTTTATGTTGGGGATTGGCATTGGCCGGCGTTCAATCTGGCCGATTCCGCGATCTCGATCGGGGTCGCCCTGCTGCTGTTCGACGGGTTGTTTCATGACCGCGATCGGGGTAAAAATAGCGCCGGATCGGAGGTCCCCTGACCATGCGCAATAAGCTCATTCTCACCACGCTCAGCCTGTTGGTGCTGCCCGCCCTGGTTGGCGGCTGCAACTCGACGACGCGTGAGGCGCTGGGCCTGACCAAGCGTTCGCCGGACGAATTCGAGGTCGTCTCCAACGCCCCGCTCTCGATGCCGCCCGATTACAACCTGCGCCCGCCCACGCCGGGCGCGCCGCGCCCGCAGGAAGGCACCACGCGCGACCAGGCTCAGCAGGTCGTCTTCGGCTATCCGGGCTCCGGTGTGCCCAGCCGCCTGCCGGAGATCGGCGTCGGCGAGGCCTCCAGTGCCCAATCCGCCGGCGAAGCCTCGCTGCTGCAATCCGCCGGTATCGCTGGCGTCGACCCCAACATCCGTCAGGTGGTCGATGCGGAAACCTCGTCGGACGAGGCGGATTCCAAGCAGTTGGTCGATGCCATCGTCTTCTGGCGCAAGCCCGATCCCTACGGCACGGTGGTTGATCCGGTGGAGGAACAGAAGCGCCTGCAGGAGAACGCGGCGCTTGGCGCACCGCCGACTGAAGGTGACGTGCCCATTGTCGAGCGGCGCAAGAAGGGCCTGCTGGAAGGATTGTTCTAGGCACTTGTCGGCGTTACCCCAGCGTTCTCGCTTCGGAATTCCTGTGCATTGGCCGGCGACCCTGTTCGCCGGCCTTGCCGTAATTGGCGCGGCACTTGTGACGGTCCCGCCGGCCGCAGCCGATCTGCTGGAGGCCGAGAGCTTCACGCTCGCCAACGGCCTGGAAGTGGTCGTGCTGCCCAAGCATCTGGCGCCGGTGGTCTACCAGATGGTGGTCTACAAGGTCGGCGCCGCCGACGGCGCCTCCGGCAAGAACGGGGTTGCGCATTTTCTCGAGCACCTGATGTTCAAGGCGACCGACGGGCTGGATGCCGGGGAGTTCTCGCAGATCGTCGACCGCCTCGGCGGCAGCGACAATGCCTTCACCAACCAGGACATGACCGCCTACCATCAGGAGGTAGCGCGGGAACATCTGGCGACAATCATGGCGATGGAAGCCGATCGGATGGTCCATCTGCGCCTTGACGCAACCACGGTTCTGTCGGAGCGCGACGTGATCCTCAACGAGCGTAGCCAGGTCATCGACAACAACCCGTCGAGCCGCCTGCGCGAGGCCGTGAACGCGGCCATCTACCGCAATCACCCCTATGGCCGACCGGTCATCGGCTGGCGTCACGAGATCGCCGCTTATGACCTGGGCGACGCGCAGGGCTTCTACGAACAGTGGTACGCCCCCAACAACGCCATCTTGATCGTGGCAGGCGACGTCACCGCATCCGATGTGCGCCAGCTGGCCGAGGCTCATTTCGGCGCGATTCCGGCCCGCGACGTGCCGGCGCGGCACCGCCTCCATGAACCGCCACCGGTGGCCGCGCGGCGCCTCAGCCTCTCCAGCCCGGAAGTCCGCTATCCCAGTGTCACGCGAAGCTATCTGGCGCCAAGCTATCGCAGCGCCGCGCTGGCCGACACGGTGGCGCCACTTACCGCC
>JAEUKV010000141.1 GCA_016794165.1 Rhodospirillaceae bacterium | reverse complement strand
CCATGTGCAGCCATCGGACCTCTATCCCGATGCCATGGGCGGCGGCGCCGACGAGCAGGCCCTGCCGGACCGCATCGAGCGCGGCGTCGAGGCGGTGCGCAAGATCGCCTCCACCGGTTATGTCCGCTCCAACCTCATCGTTCTGAAGAATGCCAGCATGGTGGGCGGCAGTGTCGGCAACACCGCCCTCGCCCACGATCACCACCATGCCCATGCCTCTCACAGCCACGCCCATGGCGGTGGGGAGGGCGGCAATGGCATCGCCACGGTCTCGATCACCACGACCCAGACCACGGTGGGTGCCGCCGTGGTCCAGGCGGTGGACAGCCGCCTCGACAAGATCCGCGAAGCCAAGATGAAGGGCTATGAAGGCGATGCCTGCGGCGAATGCGGCAACTTCACGCTCGTGCGCAACGGGACCTGCATGAAGTGCACCACCTGTGGCTCGACCAGCGGGTGCAGCTGATCTGCCGGCGGAGGGCGCCGGAAAAGGAGACAAAGCCTCCGACCTAAAACTGGCCTCTCGAAAGACCACCGGGTCCGTGTTCATCACGGGCCCGGTTTTCTTTTGTTGAGACTTCGGGAATAATCGCCATCAATAGCTGCGATCCTGGGGGGTGGCGAATGCAAGGCAGTGACGTTTTGCTGGCAGGCGAGAAGCTGTTGTGGAAGGGCACGCCGGAGCCAGGCCTGAAATTCCAACCGCGCGACTTCTTCCTGACCGCCTTCGGCCTGTTCTTCTTCGGGTTCTCCGTCTTCTGGATGTATGCAACTCGCTACGAGTTCGAAGTGCCGATCTATTTCACGCTGTTCGGCATCCCCTTTGTTGTGGTCGGTGCCTATATTTCGATCGGGCGGTATTTCTGGGAGGCCTACAAGCGTGGCCGGACCGCCTACACCCTGACCGACAGGCGCGCCATCATTCGCGTCAATGCGTTCGGACAGAGTCAGAAGACCGTGACGCTTAACGATCTGGAGGAGGTCGAACTGGAGGAACGCGCGGACGGCAGCGGCACGATCGCCTTCGGCCGCGACATCACCACGGGAAGCGGCGACAACCGGCACACCAGCTATGCCCCGCGCTTCGAGTTCATCAAGGACGCAGCGCGCGTCTACAACCTCGTCGAGAAGGCGCGCAACACGACTGCCGACGCTTAGGTCGAGATGAAGGGCGTCAAGCCCGGACCAGGTCCGGGCTTGACGGTGGATGGTGCGACCTCATTTCCGCCGCAGCGCATCGCAACGGGTAAGGTCAACCGACATCACTTGTCCATCGATCGCCGGCCGCCGCAGGGCCCTGGCGCCGCCACCTGCGACGATGAGCGCGCCGCTTTCGGCCAGGGATGTCACCTCCCCGCGCCCCAGCATCAACCCCATCGCCAGGACGCGATCGAGGCGGAGGCCGTTGCCCGGCGGTGCCGCGACGACCAGCTCGAGCCGCGCCGTCGCCTCGGTCATGGGGACCAGGATCCGGCGCTCCACCCGCACCTCTTCCGCCCAACCCGCGCCCATTCCCGCCGCTAGCAGCCCGGCGTGATGCTGCGCGAGGCCGGCGTCGTTGCCCATGAAGGCGTCGAGTTCGGCCGGCGGCAGGGATCGCACCGGGCGGCGTTCATGGATGGACTGGTTCCAGGTCTGGTCGCAGGTGGTGCAGCGCCAGATCAGCCAGATGTCGATCAGCTTCTTCTGCGCATTGACGCGGAACCGGCCGCTGCTGGCGAAGGGCCGATCCGTCTTGCAGCGCGCACAATGGCGATGAACTGGACGCTCGCCCGAAGCGGTGAGAACGAGTTGGATGCGGGCGACAGGCCCGGAGAAGGAAAGAGACACGACCCAACAGCCTTCCGATCTGGAAGTGCTGCCGGCGGCAGAGAGGGGTAATGGAAATCGGCGAGGCGGGGTGCCGTCAGACGGCGCGGGGGCGATCAGAGATCATGGAAAGAGCCACGACCGATCCCAGCACACCGCCAACAGCACGATTGACCAACCTCCGGATTCGCAAATCCGGATGCGAAACGAACGCGGCGTTCACTGAGATCGGTCAGATCTTCGGCAAGGTCGGGCCCCGGTTCAGGTGCGTGATGGTCAACGAATAAGGGAGGACATGGACCGAGTCAATCTTCCGGCACCGTCGATCCTACAGCAGTTGCCGCGCGCCGACCGCCTCGCCTAGGATGCGCCACCAAAGGCAGCACGGGATGACGGGAATGGCCCAGACAAGTATCGACCGCACAGGGATCACATTGCGGGATGCCGTGCCGGACGACGCCGCGGCGCTGAGCGGGCTGATCCGCGAACTGGCCGCCCATGACGGTGCCAGCGCCGATGTCGCCTTTTCGGTCGAGCAGGCGCGCGCGGCCCTCGGCGGCGCGCAGCCGCGCCTGCGGGCGATCCTGGCGGTCGATGGCGGCCGGGTGGTCGGATTCGTCACCTACACGATCGACTACGCCATCTGGATCGGCAGCGACGTCATCCGGATCGACGACCTCTTCGTCAGTGCCGAACTGCGCGGGCAGCGGATCGGGCAGCGCCTGATGCGCGAGATCGCCCGCCGCGCCCTCGCCGGCGGCATGCAGGTGCGCTGGGAAGTGATGCCCGGGAATGAGGCCGCGCAGGGCTTCTACCGGCGCCTCGGCGCGGATCTGCGCCACAAGATCGTTGCGCGCTGGGATGCGCCCGCCATGACGGCGCTCGCGACCCGGAACTGAACCCCGCCGGGTCATCGCAAGCGATTTCGCGGCGCCGCGAGGCTGGATTGGGTGCCGGCGACCGGCTAGGATCGCCCCCGAACCCGTAAGCCCCCATCATTTCCAAGGAGTGTTCCCCATGGCTGGCAAGATCGACGCCAAACTCGCCGAACTCAACATCGAACTCCCGAAGGCCGCCGTCCCGGTCGCCAATTATGTGCCCGTGGTGATCGCCGGAAACACCGCCTATGTCTCCGGCCAGGTGACGGTGCTCAACGGCGAATTCAAGTTCCAGGGCAAGGTCGGCCAGGATTTCTCCGCCGACCAGGCGCAGCAAGCGGCGCGCCTGTGCGGCCTCAACATCATCGCGCAGCTGAAGCTGGCGCTGGGCGATCTCGACCGGGTCAAGCGCGTGTGCAAGCTCGGCGTCTTCGTCAACTGCGTCGACGGCTTCACCGAGCAGCCCAAGGTCGCCAACGGCGTGTCCGACCTGATGGTCGAGGTGTTCGGCGACGCCGGCAAGCATGCCCGCTCGGCCGTCGGCGTCAACGTCCTGCCGCTCAACGTGGCGGTCGAGGTCGACGCCATCGTCGAGATTGCTTGAGGCGATTCACCCCTCATCCCCACCCTCTCCCCACTTTGTGGGGCGAAGGAGCGAGCCGTGCGTTGAGTAACCCCTCGCCCCCCTGGGGAGAGGGGTTAGGGTGAGGGGTTCATGAACGAGCCAAGCTTGACCCTCACCGCCCGTATCGTCGACCGGATCGAGAAGATCGCACCGGATGCCTGGGATGATTGCGCCGGCGGCGGCAATCCCTTCGTCTCCCATGCCTTCCTCAATGCGCTGGAGCTCTCGGCTTCGGTCGGGCGCGGCACCGGCTGGCTGCCGCAGCATCTGGTGCTGGAGGATGAAGCCGGCGCGGTTCATGCCGCGGCACCGCTTTACGTGAAAGGCCACAGCCAGGGCGAATATGTCTTCGACCATGGCTGGGCTGAGGCTTATGAGCGGGCCGGCGGTCGCTACTATCCGAAACTGCAGGTGGCCGTCCCCTTCTCGCCGGTGCCGGGACCGCGCCTGCTGGTGCGGCCCACGGCCGATACCGTCACAATGCGCGACGCGCTGATCAACGCCCTCACCCGCACCGCCGAGAATTCCGGTCTCTCCTCGCTGCACATCACCTTCTGCACGGCGGAGGAACTGCGCGCCCTCGCCGCCTTGGATTATCTGCCGCGGCTGGGGTGCCAGTATCACTGGCACAACCGGGGCTATGGCAGTTTCGACGATTTTCTCGGTGCCCTGTCGTCACGCAAGCGCAAGGCCCTGCGCAAGGAGCGTGCGACCGTGGCGGCGAGCGGCCTTGAGATCCGCGCGCTTACCGGCGACGACATCAAGCCGGCCCATTGGGACGCCTTCTTCGCCTTCTACATGGATACCGGCGGGCGCAAATGGGGTCGGCCCTATCTCACCCGCGCCTTCTTCGAGGCGTTGCACCAATCGCTCCGCGACAAGGTCGTGCTGGTGATGGCGTTTCGCGACGGCGCCCCCATCGCCGGCGCGCTCAACCTCCTGGGGGCGGACGCGCTTTATGGCCGCAACTGGGGTGCCATCGAGGACGTGCCCTATCTCCATTTCGAGTGCTGCTACTACCGGGCGATCGACTATGCCATCGAACACGGTCTCGCCCGGGTCGAAGCCGGTGCCCAGGGCGAGCACAAGATCCAGCGCGGCTATCTGCCGGTCGAGACCCATTCGGCGCACTGGGTCGCCGATCCAAATTTCAGCGCCGCCGTCGCGGATTACCTCGCCCGCGAGCGCCGCGCCATGACGCAGGAGATCGCCGGCCTCGCCGGCCTGTCACCCTATCGACGCGACGGCGATGCCTAGCGCCATTGTCATCGGCGGCGGGCCAGCGGGGTTGATGGCGGCCGAGGAAATGGTGAAGGGCGGCCTGTCGGTCGATCTCTACGAGGCGATGCCTTCCGTCGGGCGGAAGTTCCTGATGGCCGGCAAGGGCGGCCTCAACATCACCCATGCCGAACCGCTGGCAGCGTTCATTGCCCGCTACGGCGCGGCCGCACCCCAGATCGCGCGCTGGCTGGATGCTTTCGGACCCGACACCTTGCGCGCCTGGATCCACGATCTTGGCATCGAGACCTTCATCGGCACCTCCGGCCGGGTCTTCCCGGCGGAGATGAAGGCCGCTCCCCTGCTCCGCACCTGGCTCACGCGCCTGCGCCGCGCGGGCCTCCGCATCCATGTCCGTCATCGCTGGCTCGGCTGGGATGGAGTGGGCGCCTTGCGCTTCGCGACATCGGACGGCGAGATCACCGCGCGGGCCGACGTCACGGTCCTGGCGCTGGGCGGCGGCTCCTGGCCGCAGCTCGGATCCGACGGCGCCTGGCAGGACATCCTGCGCGCCCGCGATGTCGCAGTGGCGCCCCTGCTGCCCGCCAATTGTGGTTTCGACATCGCCTGGAGCGATCATCTCCGCACCAGATTCGCCGGGGCGCCGCTGAAGAACATCGCGGCTAGCTTCGCCGGCCAAAGGCGCATGGGGGAATGCATCGTCACCGAAAGCGGCATCGAGGGCGGTATCGTCTATGCCCTGTCGGCGTCCCTGCGCGATGCCATCCTGCGGGAAGGTGTTGCGGAACTGACGCTCGATCTATTGCCGGACCGCAGCGTGGAACAGATCGCCGCGGCACTCACCCATCCGCGCGGACCGCGTTCGCTCGCCTCGCATCTCAAATCGCGCCTGCGCCTCGAGGGTGTCAAGATGGCGCTGCTGCGGGAAGTCCTGCCACCGGCGACGATCGCCGAGCCAGCCCTGCTCGCCCGCGCGATCAAGGCGCTGCCGCTGCGCCTCACCGCCGCCCGGCCGCTTGCCGAAGCGATCAGCTCGGCCGGCGGCGTGCGCTTCGAGGCCCTTGACGACCATCTGATGCTGCGCGCTCTCCCCGGCGTGTTCTGCGCCGGGGAAATGCTGGATTGGGAGGCACCCACCGGCGGCTATCTGCTCACCGCCTGTTTTACCAGCGGCAAGGTCGCCGGTGCCGGTGTCGCCGCCTGGCGCGCCACCAGCGCGACCCTCACCCCATGACAAAGGCGTTGAGCTTGTTGCCGTCTGGATCGCGGAAATAGCCGGCATAGAAGCCGTCAATGCCCGGACGCGGACCGGGCGCACCTTCGCTGCTGGCGCCCATCGACATGGCGAGATTGTAGACCGCGTCGACCTGGGCGCTGTCCCTGCATTGGAGTGCCACCATCACGCCGTTACCGACGGTGGCTGGATTGCCATCGAACGGCATGGTTATGTCGAGGGCAGTGCCGCCGGGTGTCGCCCAGACGATCGACGTCTCGACCTCGAAGATGCGTTTGGCGCCGATCGCCTCTGCAAGGGCGTCGTAGAACCTGGCCGCGCGCGCGAGATCATTGGTACCGAGTGTCACATAGCCAATCATGATTTACTTCCACTTCTGTCGAATCGCCGAACCGCCCGCTCAGTAGAAAACCGACGGAAGATAGGTGCCGACCGGTTCGTTATAGCTGCCGGCGCTCATGAGGGTCATCGGCTTCACCGCCGTCATGCCTTGAGCAAGGCACCAGCGGAAGAGGTCGGCCTGCCGTGTCGGCAGCAGGAACGAAACGACTTCGACAACAGACCCCGCGCCGGTGATCAGGGCCGCCATGTCTTCTGCCGATTCGGCAACACCGTGATTGGCGATCCAGAAATCCGGTGCTGTCATGTAGGCCTTGATGCGGCCATCCCGCTCTCCGACCATCGGCGTCAGTGTGGTCATCGAATCAACCAGTTCCTGGCGCCGCGAGATCCCGTGGACGCGCTGACAGAGCGCATCGCAGGCATCGAGATCCTCGGCGCGCATCGCGCGCACCGTGATTCCCGCGGGCACTGTCGCGCCGGGCCGCCCGCTGATTACCAGGACCGGCTCCCGCACCTCGAAGCCCAATGAGGCGTAGAGTGCGATCGAGCGCATGTTAAACGAATCTTGCAGCAGGCGCACGCCCGCCGAACCCTGCGCGCGGTCTAGCACTGCTTGCATCAGAGCGCGGCCAACGCCGGCGCCCTGAGCCTCGGGGGCAACGGTGATCGGGCCGACGCCGCGAATGGCATCACCTTCCATGAGGAAGTTCGAACCCAGCACCTTTCCGTCCATTTCGGCAACAATTCCGAAGATTTTGGAGTTGGTGATGAAACTCTCGGCCAGACCGAGCGCCGCCTCCAATGTTGGGAAATCGGGCGGGAAGCCATGATCATCGGCAATCCGCGCAAAGGCGGCGTGGATGATGCTGCCACAAGCCCCGGTATCCGACGGCCGTGCCGGACGAATCTGCATGTTCATACGATCCTCTGTTCGCAGTATGCAAGCGGTCACGACCGGAAACTGGCCGCTTCACCAAACGCGCAAGCGACCCGCGACATTCGCGTCGGTTCCGATCAGGCGGCCTTCTCTATCGAAGGCACGGCCTGAGGAAAACGTAAGAATTTGCTAAAGCGGCCGCAAACTGTGCGCGCCGCGGAAATCGAAAAATACCGCGGTTCTTCCGCGGCCCTTTCCGACGCGAGCGAGAGATTTCTTTCCCAGAATGTGCCTAGGCGGCGTCGTAGCCGCAGATCGCCTTGATCTCCAGGAAATCGTGGATACCCCAATCGGCATATTCGCGGCCGTTGCCCGACTGCTTGTAGCCGCCGAAAGGTGCGAAGGTGTCCCAAGCCGGATAGTTGATCTTGACCTGGCCGGCGCGCAGCTGGCGCGCCACCTTGCGGGCGTGATCGAGATCCTTTGACTGGACATAGGCGGCCAGGCCATAGACCGTATCGTTGGCGATCTCGATCGCCTGCTCTTCATTTGCGTAGGGCATGATGGCGATGACCGGACCGAAGATCTCTTCGCGGGCGATGGTCATCTCCGGCGTCACATTGCCGAACACGGTCGGGCGCACATAGTAGCCCCGATTGAGCCCCTCCGGCCGGCCGGTGCCGCCGGCGACGAGGGTCGCCCCTTCCCTGATCCCGGTTTCGATCAGGCCCTGGATCTTGTTGAACTGCGCCTCGCTCACCACCGGGCCCAGCATGGTATCGGCGGATTTCGGATCGCCGACCTTGCATGCCTCGGCTGCCTTCTTGGCGACATTCAGCGCCTCGTCGTGACGCTGGCGCGGCACCAGCATGCGGGTGGGTGCGTTGCAGGACTGGCCGCTATTGCCGAAGCAGCCCTGGACGCCCTTGAAGACGGCGGTTTCGAAATCGGCGTCTGGCAGGATGATGTTGGGGGACTTGCCGCCCAGCTCCTGCGAGACGCGCTTTACGGTATCGGCCGCCGCCTTGGCGACGATGATGCCGGCGCGGGTCGAGCCGGTGAAGGACACCATGTCGACATCGGGATGGCTGGCGATGACCTGGCCCACCGAGGGGCCGTCACCGTTGACGAGGTTGAAGACGCCCGCCGGAACGCCCGCCGCGTGCAGGATCTCCGCGAAGATGATGGCATTGATCGGCGCCACCTCGCTCGGCTTCAGCACCATGGCGCAGCCGGCGGCCAGCGCCGGCGCCACCTTGGCGGCGATCTGGTTGAGCGGCCAGTTCCAGGGCGTGATCAGCCCCACCACGCCGATCCCTTCGCGCACCACGCGGGTGAGCCCGCGCTGCTCCTCGAAGGCGAAATCCTCCAGCGCCTTGATGGTGCTGGCGAGATGGGCGCTGCCCGTGGCGGCCTGGGAATCCCGCGCCATGCCGAGGGGGGCTCCCATCTCGGCCGAGACTGCCTGGGCGATGTCCTCGATGCGCTCGTTGTACTTTTCCAGGACGCGCTTCAGGAGTGCCACGCGTTCCGACTTGCTGGTCTGGGAAAATTTCGGGAAGGCCGCCTTTGCCGCGGCCACGGCGCGCGCAACGTCGGCGGCGCTGCCCACGGAAATCTTCGTGAAGGCCTCCTCGGTCGCCGGGTTGATCACGTCGAGGGTCTTCGGCGTGACCGGGTCGACCCAGGCTCCGTTGTTGTCGAATTTGAGCGCGTTGGTCATGTCAGGATCTCATGTCTGGTGTGGGGGCGAAGTCATGCGCTGCATCGGCCGATGCGGGGCCGGCGGAACGCGCCTGGAACTTCCCGGTCGGTCAGTGAGCGATCAGAACGGAATGTCGTCGTCGAGGTCGCCGCCGCGGCCGCCGCCAGCACCCCCGCCGGATCCGCCGCCGCCATAGCCGCCACCGCCCCCACCGCCAAAGCCGCTATCGCCATTGTCGGCCATGCCGCCGCCACCGCCCTCGCCCTTGCCGTCGAGCATGGTGAGTTCGCCACGGAAGCGCTGCAGCACCACTTCGGTGGTGTATTTCTCGGCACCGGACTGGTCGGTCCATTTGCGGGTCTGCAGGGCGCCTTCGAGATAGACCTTGGAGCCCTTCTTGAGGAAGCGCTCGGCCACGTCGACTAGCCGCTCGTTGAAGATCACCACACGATGCCATTCGGTCTTCTCGCGGCGCTCGCCCGAGCTCTTGTCGCGCCAGGATTCCGAGGTGGCGACCGAGAGATTGGCAACCTTGGTGCCGTCCTGGGTCGAGCGGATCTCCGGATCGCGCCCCAGATTGCCGATCAGAATGACCTTGTTGACACTGCCCGCCATGGTCGTAGCCCCCTGCTCAAAATGCCTCTGTTCGGGGACCGCGACCGGCCGCCGTTGACCCCTTGCTTAGCATCCCGGGAATGAGAACGAAAGGGGTATTAAGCCCGCCGGTTCATCGCTATGATGCGGCCCTGTCGCGGCCCGGCAGTACCGCCGATTCCGCCTCTCATATCTCAGGTCCCCATGGCTAACCAGTTGTCTGGTCACAAGATTTCTGTGCGCGGTGCGCGCGAGCACAATCTCAAGAATATCGACGTCGATCTGCCGAGGGACAGCCTCGTCGTGATCACCGGCCTCTCCGGGTCGGGCAAGTCCTCGCTCGCCTTCGACACCATCTATGCCGAAGGGCAACGGCGCTATGTCGAGAGCCTCTCGGCCTATGCCAGGCAGTTCCTCGAACTGATGCAGAAGCCGGACGTGGATTCAATCGACGGCCTCTCGCCGGCGATCTCGATCGAGCAGAAGACCACCTCGAAGAATCCGCGCTCGACCGTGGGCACGGTGACCGAGATCTACGATTACATGCGCCTCCTCTTCGCGCGCATCGGTATTCCCTATTCGCCGGCCACCGGCCTGCCTATCGAGAGTCAGACCATCAGCCAGATGGTCGACCGCATCATGGCGCTGCCCGAGGGGACGCGGCTGCTGCTGCTGGCACCCATCGCGCGCGGCCGCAAGGGCGAATACAAAAAGGAATTCCAGGACCTGCAGAAGCGCGGCTTCCAGCGCGTCCGCGTCGACGGCAAGATCTACGAAATCGCCGACATTCCCAACCTCAACAAGAAGCTGAAGCACGATATCGAGGTGGTGGTCGACCGCATCGCCGTGAAGCCGGGTCTGGAGACGCGGCTCGCCGGCAGTGTCGAGACGGCGCTTGCCCTCGCCGACGGGCTGCTCTTTGCCGACTATGCCGACAGGCCTGATGAGCGCATCCTGTTCTCCTCGCGCTTCGCCTGTCCGGTTTCCGGTTTCACCATCGACGAGATCGAGCCGCGCCTGTTCTCGTTCAACAATCCGTTCGGCGCCTGTCCGGTCTGCGACGGGCTGGGCTCGAAACTCTATTTCGATCCCGAGATGGTGGTGCCGGATACGACCAAGACCCTGCGCGACGGCGCCATCGCCCCCTGGGCCAGTTCGACTTCGAACTATTACGTCCAGGCGCTGGAAAGCCTCGCCCGGCATTACCGCTTCGCCCTGGGCACAGCCTGGAAGGATTTGCCGAAAAAGATCCGCGATGTGCTGCTGTTCGGCTCCGGCGATGACTCCGTCACCATGTCCTTCGACGACGGCACCCGTTCCTACAAGACGACGCGGCCGTTTGAAGGCGTCATCACCAATATGGAACGCCGCTTCCGCGAGACCGACAGCGCCTGGGTGCGCGAAGAACTGGGCCGCTATCAGTCGACCAGCCCCTGCGAGGCCTGCGAGGGCAAGCGCCTGAAGCCGGAAGCCCTCGCGGTCAAGATCGACAAGAAGCACATCGCCGACGTGGCCAATCTCTCGATCCTGCAGGCCGCCGAGTGGTTCGGGGGCCTTGCGAAAAAGCTCACCAAGAAACAGAACGACATCGCCTACCGCATCCTGAAGGAAATCAACGAGCGGCTGGGCTTCCTCAATTCCGTCGGTCTCGAATACCTCACCCTCAGCCGTGCCTCGGCGACGCTGTCCGGCGGCGAAAGCCAGCGCATCCGATTGGCATCACAGATCGGCTCGGGACTCACCGGTGTCCTTTATGTGCTGGACGAACCCTCGATCGGCCTGCATCAGCGCGACAACGACCGGCTGCTGGTGACGCTGAAGCGCCTCCGGGATCTCGGCAACACGGTCCTGGTGGTCGAGCATGACGAGGATGCGATCCGCAATGCCGACTACCTGATCGACATGGGCCCGGCGGCCGGCATTCATGGCGGCACGGTGGTGGCCGAAGGCACACCGGCCGAGGTGATGAAGTCGGACAGCCTCACGGCGCAGTACCTCACCGGCCGGCGCGCCATTCCCATCCCGGCCCAGCGGCGCAAGGGCGCCGGCAAGCAGGCCAGGCTCCGCATCGTCGGCGCCCGGCACAACAACCTCAAGAACATCAGCGTCGACATTCCGCTGGGCACCATGACCTGCGTCACCGGCGTCTCCGGCGGCGGCAAGTCGACCCTGATCATCGAGACGCTCTACAACGCGCTGGCCAAGCGCCTGCATGACGCCCGCACCCATCCCGGCGATCATGACCGGATCGAGGGTATCGAATTCCTCGACAAGGTGATCGACATCGACCAGTCGCCGATCGGCCGCACCCCGCGCTCCAACCCGGCCACCTATACCGGCGCCTTCACGCCGATCCGCGACTGGTTCGCCGGGCTCCCCGAGGCGCAGGCGCGCGGATACAAGCCGGGGCGTTTCTCGTTCAACGTCAAGGGCGGCCGCTGCGAAGCCTGTGAGGGCGACGGCGTCATCAAGATCGAGATGCACTTCCTGCCCGATGTCTATGTGCAATGCGACCAATGCAAGGGCAAGCGCTATAACCGCGAAACGCTTGAGGTGCATTTCAAGGGCAAGTCGATTGCCGAGGTGCTCGACATGACGGTCGAGGAAGGGGTCGAGTTCTTCAAGGCGGTGCCGGCCATCCGCGACAAGCTCGCCATGCTCAACCAGGTCGGTCTGGGGTATGTCCATATCGGCCAGGCTGCGACGACTCTCTCGGGTGGCGAGGCGCAGCGCGTGAAGCTCGCCAAGGAGCTCTCCCGCCGCGCCACCGGCCGTACGCTTTACATTCTCGACGAACCCACCACGGGTCTGCATTTCGAGGATGTGAGGAAGCTCCTCGAAGTGCTGCAGCACCTGGTCGACCAGGGCAACACCATCGTCGTCATCGAACACAACCTCGAGGTCATCAAGGTGGCCGACTGGATCATCGATCTCGGCCCCGAAGGCGGCGACAAGGGCGGCCGCATCGTCGCCGAGGGGACACCGGAGGACGTGGCCGATACGCCGGGAAGCTATACCGGGCAGTATCTGGCGCCGTACCTCAGCAAGTGCGTGAAGAAGAAGGCAGCGAAAGGGTAAGAGCTCATGATCGTTGAGCGACGGTTGCACAGGAGTTACCCAATTGGATTTCTGTGTCTTGCCGCGCTTGGGGTGATTTTTCTGGCCATTATGATAGCGATGGGCGTGTATCGCTCATTCGAACTGACCGAAAGCGGCAGCCCGTTTCCAATTGTCGGCTTAGTCTTTCTGTTGATCAGCCCCGGCGGTTTTATCATTGCCTTACAGCTCATACGAACTGGACATAATGAGAATGCAGAACGGCTGAGTACTTTCGAAGGGGTTATAGAAATTCCCTTCAATCGGCGACCAGACATTGCGTTACTTGCAATGCTGCTGGCTTTTCTCCCAGAAATACTTCTTTGGATGACCTTGGTGGATGGAAAGGCTCGTTATTTTCCCGGGTTCCTATTCGGCTGCATCGCTTTTTTAGCCAGCACGGCGTTATGGAGCGCCCTGACGCCGAGAGCGCCAATGATCTTTGACCGTGAGGGCTTGCAATTTGCTGAATTCTGGCGCGGCAAGCTATTGTGGCAAGACCTGGAAGCCAGTGTTCCTGCCGAGCATTTCTTGATCCTGGTACTGAAAACATCCGGAGAAGTGATTCTCCGCAAAAGACCCTGGTACAAAGGAAACGCTCGATGGTCGAAGAATGGAGAAGCTTTGATTTTGCCCCTTCCGCTTCGGTATCTCTCTTTGCCATCGCTTCAGCGGGCCATTCGCGAACGGACAAATTTAAAGCCAGTATCAGCCGGTGCTGTGCAACGAAACGAGACTTAAGACAGGAATCAGCGAAAATGTACAAACTCTATTGGAGTGCCGGGAGTGCCGCCATGGCGCCGCAGGCGATTGTCCTGGAATCCGGCGCCAGGGCCGAGTTCATTCATCTCGACGACGAGAAGCGCGAACACAAGAGTGCCGATTACCTGAAGCTCAAC
>JAEUKV010000046.1 GCA_016794165.1 Rhodospirillaceae bacterium | reverse complement strand
AGCGGATTGGCCAGCGTGAAGCCGATGCCGCACGCCGCCCAGCCGGAATAGGAATTCAGCATCGAAACCACGACCGGCATGTCGGCGCCGCCGATGGGCAGGATGAGGAGGAAGCCGAGCACCAGCGAGACCACCACGATCGCCCAGAACAGCGGTTCCGACTGCGCCATGATGAGGGCCACGATCAGCACCACGATGCCCAGTCCCAACGCGGCGTTGAGGAAGTGCTGGCCCTTGAACACCAGCGGCGCGCCGGAGACGAGGCCCTGGAGCTTGGCAAACGCCACGACCGAGCCGGTGAAGGTGATGGCGCCGATGGCGACGCCGAGGCCCATTTCGATGAGGCTGCCGGCATGGATCGCACCCGGGGCGCCGATATGGAATTCCGCCGGCGCATAGAAGGCGGCCGCCGCCACGGCCACGGCGGCGAGACCGACCAGGGAGTGGAAGGCCGCCACCAGCTGCGGCAAAGCCGTCATCTGGATTCGCTGGGCGATGACGGCCCCGATGGCCCCGCCGATGACGAGGGCCACCACGATGCCGACATAGGAGGAACCGGCCACTTCCGGCAGGGCGAGCGTGGTCGCGATGGCGATCACCATGCCGACGATGCCGTAGCGCAGGCCGCCCTGGGAGGTGGCCGGGCTGGAAAGCCCGCGCAGCGACATGATGAAACAAACCGAGGCGACGAGATAGAGGAAGGCGGCGAGGTTCTGGCTCATCTTACTTGCCTTCCTGCTTTGCCGGCTTGGCCGGTTCTTTCTTCTTGAACATCGAGAGCATGCGATAGGTCACCAGGAAGCCGCCGAAGATGTTGACCGCAGCCAACCCTACCGCGACCAGCCCCATGCCCTGCGAGAGGCCGAAGGCGGCAGCGCCGGAAGCGATGAGCGCGCCCACGATGATGACCGAGGAAATCGCGTTGGTGACCGCCATCAGCGGCGAGTGCAGCGCCGGCGTCACGCGCCAGACGACGTAGTAGCCGACGAAGCAGGCCAGCACGAAGACCGTGAAGAGCTGCACGAAGGGCATCTGGTCGGCGCCGTTCTGCGCGGCCAGCTGGGCGAGATCGGTCGCCGCTTGATCGTCCATGGTCTTTCCCCTCAGTACGAATTCTTATTGGGCTTGGAAGGCGGGATGAATCGACTGGCCGCCCTTCGTGAGGGCGACGCCTTTGACGATCTCATCCTCCCAATTGATCTTGAGCTGCTTCGATTCCTTGTCGATCAGCAGCGTCACGAAATTCAGGAGGTTCTTGGCATAGAGCGCGGTGGAATCGGCGGCGAGGCGGCTCGGTACATTGGCATGGCCCACCAGCTTGACGCCGTGCTTTTCCACCACCTTGCCCAGTTCGGAAAGCGGGCAGTTGCCACCCTGCTCCACGGCGAGATCGACGATCACCGAGCCCGGCTTCATCGACTTCACCATCTCCTCGGTCACCAGCACCGGCGCCGCGCGACCGGGAATGAGGGCGGTCGTGATGACGATATCCTGCTTCTTGATGGTCTCGGCGATGAGAGCCGCCTGCTTGGCCTGATAGGCCTCGGACATCGGCTTGGCATAGCCGGCGGCGGTTTCAGCCTGTTTGAATTCCTCGTCCTCCACCGCGACGGAAGTGGCGCCGAGGCTCTTGACCTGTTCCTTCGAGGCCGGCCGCACGTCGGTTGCCGACACGATGGCGCCGAGGCGCCGCGCGGTGGCGATCGCCTGCAGCCCGGCGACGCCGGCACCCATCACCAGCACACGGGCCGGCGCCACGGTACCCGCCGCCGTCATCATCATGGGAAAGGCGCGGGCATATTCGGCCGCGGCGTCAATCACCGCCTTGTAGCCGGCGAGATTGGCCTGGGAGGAGAGCACGTCCATCGATTGCGCGCGCGTGATGCGCGGGACCAGTTCCATCGCCATGGCATCGACCCCGGCACCGGCATAGGCCGGGATCTGCTCCTTCGCCCCGTGGGGATTGAGAATGGCGACCAGCGTGGCGCCCCTGGGAATGAGCGCCAGTTCATCGAGTTCGCCCTCCCCCGCCCGCAGCGGCCGCTGCACCTTGAGGACGATGGCGGCACCGCCGACCGCCGCGGCGGCATTGCCGGCGATGGTGGCCCCCGCCGCCGCGAAGGCCGCGTCGGGGATCGAGGCCGCGATGCCGGCCCCGGCCTCGATCGCCACCTCGGCCCCCAGGCCGATCAGCTTCTTCACCGTCTCCGGCGTCGCGGCGCAGCGCCTCTCATGCGCGCGGCGCTCCTTCAGAATACCGATCTTCATGCCTTCCCCAATCTGCGCAAATAGTTAAGCCGTTGCGCCAGTTCGTTATTTCCTGAAGCGCACGCGGCGAAATCGCGAATCCCCCCGGGCCCCCAAACGCGGCCAAGATTGCCGGGCGAATGTCGGGGTGGCAAGCGGGTTTCCGACATGCGGTGGCTCAATTCCGGCCACGCGATCAGCTCGCCGATAGCCCCACCTCCTTCAACGCCGCCTTCTGCCGTTTGGCGAGGACCTTGACGTCGAAATCGCGGATGAGGTCGTGGAACAGTTCGTACCAGTTGATCTCGGCCTTGAGATG
>JAEUKV010000035.1 GCA_016794165.1 Rhodospirillaceae bacterium | reverse complement strand
CCCTGCGCGCCGGTGAAGCCCTGGCAGATGACCTTGGTGTTCTTGTTGACGAGAACGGACATTGATCAGGCCTCCTTGACTGCCTTGACGACCTTTTCGGCCGCGTCCGCCAGATTGTCGGCGGACAGGATGGGCAGCCCGGACTGCGCCAGGATCTTCTTACCCAGTTCGACATTGGTGCCCTCGAGGCGCACGACCAGGGGTACGTGCAGGCTCACCTCGCGCGCCGCCGCCACGACACCTTCCGCGATCACGTCGCAGCGCATGATGCCGCCGAAGATGTTGACCAGGATGCCTTCGACATTGGGGTCCGAGAGGATGATCTTGAAGGCGGCCGTCACCCGTTCCTTGGTGGCGCCGCCGCCCACGTCGAGGAAGTTCGCCGGTGAGCCGCCATAGAGCTTGATGATGTCCATGGTCGCCATGGCCAGGCCCGCGCCATTGACCATGCAGCCGATCGACCCATCCAGCTTGATGTAGTTGAGGCTGTGCTTGGCGGCCTCGAGCTCGGCCGGATCCTCTTCGTCGGGGTCGCGCAGTTCCTCGACGTCCGGGTGGCGGAAGAGGGCGTTGTCGTCGAAATTGATCTTGGCATCCAGCGCCAGCACGTCCCCCGCACCGGTGATGACCAGCGGATTGATCTCGACGATCGAGCAATCGAGTTCGGTGAAGGCCTTGTAGAGGGCCAGGATGAATTTGGTGGCCGAGGAGACCTGCTTGCCGGTGAGGCCGAGGCCGAAGGCGATCTGGCGGGCATGGAAGGCCTGCACGCCGGTGGCCGGGTCGATCGCCACCTTGAGAATTTTTTCCGGATGCTTGGCGGCGACTTCCTCGATCTCCATGCCGCCCTCGACCGAGGCCATGATGGTGACGCGCGAGGTGGCGCGGTCGACCAGCATGCCGAGATAGAGCTCGCGCTGGATGTCGCAGCCGGCTTCGACGTAGATGCGCTTCACCACCTTGCCGGCGGGGCCGGTCTGGTGGGTCACCAGGGTCATGCCCAGCATCTTGCCGGCGAAGTCGCGCACGTCGGCTTCGCTCTTGGCGACCTTGACGCCGCCGGCCTTGCCGCGGCCGCCGGCATGGATCTGCGCCTTCACGACGCAGATGCCGCCACCCAGTTTCTGTGCTGCTTGGACCGCCTCGTCGGCGGAATAGGCGACATGGCCGTCAGGAACGCTGACGCCGAATTTCCGGATCAGGGCTTTCGCCTGATATTCGTGGATGTTCATCCAGGGTGACCCGCTATGCTGCGTTGCGAAGGACTGCACCCCGGCGGTCGTCTTCGCCAGCCACCGAGCCGCGCGATTTCTTAAGATTTCCTCAAAAAAAGCGGGCGACAGCGACAGCCGACGATATGCTGTGGTGCAGCAGATCGCACTCTATCACCATGTCGGACGGGTTCAAGCCAATTGAACTGGAACCCGTCAGCGAAGCAGGGTGATAGGACTGTCGCCGTCGCAGGCCGTTTGGTCAAAAAGACCGGTCGCGAAGATTACTTCTTTTTCGCGGCCTTCTTGGCGGTCTTCTTCTTGGCAGCCGGCTTCTTCGCGGCGGCCTTCTTGGTGGCTTTCTTGGCCGTCTTCTTGGCCGACTTCTTGGCAGCCTTCTTGGCCGCCAGTTCGATGGTCTTCTTCATTGCTTCTCTCCTCTTTGAAGCTTCCTCACCACATCGATGAGGCCCCTTACGGCCGCGACCGACTTGTCGAACATGGACTTCTCAGCCCTGTTGAGGTCGATCTCGACCACTCTCTCCACGCCGCCCGCGCCGATCACGACCGGCACGCCGACATAGAGCCCTTTTACCCCGTACTGGCCGTTGAGATAGGCCGCACAGGGAAGCACGCGTTTCTTGTCCTTGAGATAGGATTCCGCCATCGCGATCGCGGACGAAGCCGGCGCGTAAAAGGCGGAACCTGTCTTCAGGAGATTGACGATCTCGGCGCCGCCGTCGCGAGTGCGCTGCACGATCGCATTGACTTTGTCCTGGGTGGTCCACTTCATCTTCACGAGGTCTGGCAGCGGGATGCCGGCGACGGTCGAGTACCGGACCAGGGGCACCATGGTATCGCCATGGCCGCCCAGCACGAAGGCGGTGACGTCCTCGACCGAGACGTTGAACTCCTCGGCCAGGAAATAGCGGAAGCGGGCGGAATCGAGCACGCCCGCCATGCCGACCACATGGCTTTCCGGCAAGCCGGACGCCTGCTGCAGCACATAGACCATGACGTCGAGCGGGTTGGTGATGCAGATGACGAAGGCCTTGGGACAGAATTTCTTGATCGCCTTGCCGACCGTATCCATCACCTTGGCGTTGGTGGCGATGAGGTCGTCGCGGCTCATCCCGGGCTTCCGCGGAATGCCGGCAGTGACGATCACCACGTCGGCGCCCTTGATCGCCTTGTAATCCGAAGCGCCCAGCAGCTTGGCGTCGAAGCCTTCGACCGGGGAAGCCTGGGCGATGTCGAGGCCCTTGCCCTGGGGCACGCCGTCGACCACGTCAAAGAGGACGATGTCGCCCAGCTCCTTCAGGCCGGCCAACAACGCCAGCGTACCACCGATCTGTCCAGCTCCGATTAGAGCTATCTTCTTGCGCGCCATTCTGTGCTAATCCTGGTGTCCCTTACGCATTGCCCGATTCTGATTAGGCAATGCCCCCTGCGCTCTGAGCGCACTCCTCTAGATGTTGAGTTAATAACCTGAATTTGCCACAAGGGCAAGAGGCATTAACTCTTAGCGTCAAAATTCTCCCGCACCTCACGTCAAATGCGGTCGGGTCAGATAGTCGACCGACTGCATCTCGTTGAGGCGCGAAACCGTGCGTTCGAATTCGAACGCGCCGTCGCCGTCGGCATAGAGTCGTTCCGCCTTGTCGGCGGCGGCGATGATGGTCGTGACCTTGTGCTCGTAGAGCGCATCGATGAGCGTCATGAAGCGCCGCGCCTCGTTGCGCCGCTCGGCTTGCAGGCGCGGCACGTTGTCGATCAGCACCACATCGTAGTGGGTGGCGATGGCCAGGTAATCGGCGGCCCCCAGGGGCCTTGCGCAGAGCTCGTCGAAATCGAACCAGGCCACGCGGCCGTGAACATTGGCGACCTGGCGCTGGATCTCGATGGCGCGGCCCTGGACGGTCAACTGGGCGGCGATCGGCGGCTCGCTGTCGGTCATCCGCGCGAATGCCTCGCGCATGTGGCGCTGGGCCAGCTCGCCCAGCGGATAGTGGTAGACCGTCATGTCCTTGAGGCGCGCCAGGCGATAGTCGCGGGCCCCGTCCAGTTCCAGGACATCGAGCCGCTCCTTCAGGAGGGCGATGAAGGGCAGGAACTGGTCGCGCTGCAGGCCACCCTTGTAGAGGTCGTCCGGCGCCCAGTTCGAGGTCGCCACCATCACCAAGCCCTGCTCGAACAGCGCGGTGAACAGCCGACCGAGGATCATTGCATCGGCGATGTTGGTGACATGAAACTCGTCGAAACAGATCAGCGTACATTCCGAGGCGAGCTTTTCTGCCAGCGCCGGGATGAGGTCGATCTGCTTCGACTTCTCCCCCCTGGACATTTCCTGGCGCCACTGGTGCAACTGGTCGTGAACCTCCAGCATGAAGGCATGGAAATGCACCCGGCGCTTCCTTTCCACCGGCGCATGGCCGAAGAAAAGATCCATCAGCATCGACTTGCCGCGGCCGACGCCGCCATAGAGATAGAGGCCCTGCGGCGCGGTTTCGTCGCGCCGGCGCGACAGGCCGAGGCGCTCGGTCCAGCTGGCGAGGCCAGTGGCCGGCAGCGGGCGATAGTCCTTGAGGGCGTTGTGGAGCGATTGCAGTTTCTCCGCCGCGAGTTCCTGCGCGGCGTCGTGATGCAGTCGACCGCCACGCTGCATCGCGCGATAGGCGGGGAGCGGCCCGTCATCACTCATGGATGCTGCCAACATGTCGGTCGAAGCTGAAATCGCGACTCGGTCAATATGCATGTCACGCATATCACAACATATTTTTTTGCGCTTATCCACACAGAAGTGATTCGCGCGTGGCGCGACCACCACAGTTTCGGCGGCGACTGAGTCATCGCTGCAACAGTTCGCGCGAGGTCAACGCGCTGTCGATCGTCGTTTCCCCAAACGACATCCGGTACCGACCGCGGCAAACGCAAACCGCGCCGATCAATCCAGATCGACGCGGTTCTAACATCACGAAGATGAAGAAAGTGTTCACATGCCGGAGAGCGAGACGCCGTTGACCTTGGCTTCGCCGACGGCGTCGATCTCCAGCAGGAGCTTGTCGACCGGCTTGCCGTCGGCGCCGGCCTCCCGCTTCGCCATGGACTGGATCATGGCGAGGCTGCTCACGATCTGCAGCGCATCCGGCGAGTTCTGGGCTGCTTCGGTGGCCATCTGCAAGGCTGCGTCGAGGCCGTGGATGCCGACATCGAGCGCACCTACCAGCCCCAGCACCGCGTCCGGCCGCACGTCGAAGGCGCCGCTGGCATCAGCCTGCAGGATCTCGGCATGAAGGCCGGAAGGATCCACGCTGAGCTTCATCGGCGCCTCCTGCAGCAATTGCTGCATGGCGATGAACATCACGCCGATGGCGGCCTCGGTCTGGCTCTGATC
>JAEUKV010000316.1 GCA_016794165.1 Rhodospirillaceae bacterium | reverse complement strand
AGGCGCGCAATAGAGACGCCCTCCCAGGTCGGATCGGAGAGGCCGAGGGAGACGTCTAGCACCAGCAGCACCACGGCGATGGCGAGGCAGGCAAGACCGGCGATGCGCAAGGGGTTCATGGGCCCCTTATGCCATGATCCGGCGGCCGGGGTCGAGAGCCGCCGTGAGGCCGGCGGGTTCGGCAATTTTAAGCTAAATCAACGGGAAAAGCCGGGCAGGGCAGGATGGCGGGCAGGTTTGCCCCGCATCTTCTATTGCCAGCGTCCCGGCCCTTCGCTAGGTTCCCGGCCGCATCAGCCACATGCGTTGGGATCTGCATCCCCAAGGGTCCGGAGAGATGGCCGAGTGGCTTAAGGCACACGCTTGGAAAGCGTGCATAGGGTAACACCTATCGTGGGTTCGAATCCCACTCTCTCCGCCACTATCTCACGCCTCGCCAAATCGGACCTGATCGTGGTTACGGGCGCGGCGCGGGGCTAGCTCGCGGCCGCCCTGACATTCTTGGTGCACAGAACATAGACCGTGGACATCGCCGCCCCGCCGAACATGTTCGGGATGAATGAAAGCGAGCCGATCTGTCCCTGTAGCAACTCGATGCAGAGGCCTATTCCACCTGAAACGACAGCGCCAAAAATGAAAGCGCTACGTACGGTTAGTCGACCCGACAGGGCGTAACATTCAGTTGCAATTGCCAGAATGATGGCAATGGGCAAGGCATAAATCCAGTATGGAAAGATCATCGCGAACAAGGCGGTGACGAAGAGAGTACCCAACGCTTCCAGGGCCGACACGCCCTCAAAGCTCCCATGGGTAAAGACAACGCGGTCGATATCGATTCCTGCCAGCTGAAGCGGGAAATGCCCCAATATCCAGGCCCCCATTCCAACGATTGCCGCTGGCACCAATGCGAGGACACAGCGCCAGAAAGCAAGCGGTGGACGCTGGTTGGGTCTGTGCTTCGACATCGCGTTCTAAGCTCATGATAGTTGCATCGGCGGCACAACAGTACCTTTCGGATATTGCCGCGCCTGATGGATGGATTCCTCTTCCAGTATGCAACAATCGTTCACATTTGATCTCAGTCCAGCGTCACGATCCACTCACCGCCTCAGGGAATGACCCCGACCATATACCTGGCCGCGATATCGCCGGCTGTTTTGATGATGGCGGCGTCATCGACCGGTGCCGCCACCGCGCGGCAGATCTGAATGAAGGTTTGCGACTTGGCGCCGTTCTTCGTGTCGACATCAACGCAGGTGAGGGTCATCCCATCCAATTGCGGCACCTCGAAACGGCTGATCATGCCTTCGCGGGCAATGCCGGGCAACGGGACCGCGACGGTGTCGGCAAGAACTTCGAAGTTCTCACCCAGGGGTTCTGGATCAGGGATCGGCACTTCCGGACCGTGGAAGCGGAAAATCATGACCATCATCCGGAAGGGTTCCCCGCCAGCAGTCTGTGCCAGACCACCCACGCCATATTTTTCGGCATAGGCACCGTTCGGCCCCTGTGAGCGTTCGCATTCGGGCGCCGAACTGATGCTGCCGATCAGCGCCGACAATTCGGAAGCGGGGGCGACAAACCCATCGCAGCTGATTGTTTCATCCGCCTGGACCGCCGTGGCCATGACCGACAAACCCAGCAGCATCATCGCTGAAAACAAAGGCACTCTCATGAAACTCTCCCCACGTTACCTCGGCCCCTACCGACTCTTCCCGAAAAGGTCGTCGATCTTGTGCTTGGCGATCTCCAGCGCCTTGGGGGCGGCGGCCTTGCCCTTGATCGGTTTCCTGGCCAGCACCTCCTTGGTGAGGTTGGTGGCTCCCTTCACTTCATAGGTCGCGAATTCCTTGCCGTCTTCCCAGACACTGTTGCTGAGGTGGATCTTGCAGCTCTTGTAGGGAATGACGAATGCCATGACGGGCCTCCCGGTTAGCGCGCGTCATTGTGGCATATCGGCAGATGGTGATCGAACACGATCTCGATCACGGCGGGTGCCAATCGATCGGCATGGGCCCGGAAGGCCGCGAGATGCGGGGCGATCACCACCGCATCGAAATCATCGGCCGGAAAATCCAGGCAGAGACATAGACTATATGCCGCGCCTGCCCTTCAGTCTCGACGGCAGCCAGCCGTGCGGCCGCGTCCCTGAGCCGGAGCGCGAGGCGGCGCACAGAATCTGCCGGCTGAAAAAATGCAGTGTCTTTACTTCGCACAGCACCAGCCCGGCAGCGCCCGGAAATCGGGGATCTTCACAGCGTATGATCCCGGGACAAAGCGATCCCGCGGCACCCCCCGCCACGAGGTGGCGATAGGCCAGCACCTGGTTGAGATGGTGAAAACGCCTGCCCCCAGTCCCGCGCAGCACTGCTCTTGGTCTGGTCGGGCGCAGAACGCCGCCACTGGTTGAATATGCGCGACTAGGGGACCCCATGGCTTCTTCTTCCCCTCTCTCCGCCACTTTCGCCGCTGCCTTCCCGTCCGAGCCCCAACGCGACGACAGTCCCGCATTCAACGCCCCTCGATCCATATTGCAGTGCAGCATGGGGCGCGACGAGTTCGGGCCGCAGCGTCCGGGCGGTCAAATGCAACTTCCTGGATGGCGCCGGCGCGCGCCTGCTGGGTTCGAACCCATCCAGTTTCGTCAAGACGCCTCATAATTCATTGTTATATAAGCACCTTTTTACACTTTCGGTGCTGTATCCGCGCGCTTCCGATGGCAGGAAATATCACAACTGTCTCACAGAAAAAAGAAAACCCTACATCCCGGGGTATCTGATTCCATCTCGGTCCCTGGGACTCGGTTTAAAGTTTCTGCCAAAGTTTAACGGTACTCGTAACAAAAGTTCTTCGACCCATCACCTTGATGGCAGTCATCGGAAGTCACCTGAAGGCGGCGCACAGGCGCCGCTTTTTGCCGCAATCCTGGGGAGCGAACCATGGCCACCGACACGACGAACATCCAGTCCGAAGCTTCGAACACGAGCTCTGTTGCCCATGAGGGCGATGTCGAGCGGGTTCAGCTGACGCAGGGGGCGACGCAGGTTCAGGTGCCGCAGGGCGAGACCGTGGTGCGGGTGCAGGTCACGCCGGGCGAGACCATTCAGCTGCCGTTCCCGTCGGACGGCATGCTGGCGCGGTTTGGCACCGACAACGGCAACGTCGCGATCAAGGTCGGCGACGTCACCGTCATCCTGCAGGGCTATGTGGCGGCCACGGATGAGGCGCCAGTCACGTTGCTCGACATCGACGGCAATTCGATCGACGTCGCCGCCGTGGCGCTGGCGACTGACCCCGCCCTCGACATTACCGTGGCGGCGGGCCCGGCGGCGGGCGACCAGGGTCCCGGTGTGGACAACAATGGCGGCGTGTTCTCGCCGTTCGCGCCGCTGCCCGGCCTGGGCGGCCTGAACGCGGTGGGCGGCCTGGGTGCCACGCAGCTGCAGTATGGGCTGATCGAGCGCGAGTTCGAGGTGTTCGAGACCATCGAGGAGGAAGACACGACGCCGACGGTGGTGAACATCACCCAGGCGCCGCCGGTCAATGAGGACGATCTCCATGGCGAGCAGTATGACCGTTCGCTGATCCGGCGCCTGCAGGACCAGGAAGAGGGCGAGAACGAGGGTGGCGAGGGCAATGACTTCCCGTCCTTCGAGACTGCGAGCTTCCAGATCCAGGGCGAGGGCGGGCCGACCAAATGGGTGCTGGCGCACCAGTACGAGGACGGCAACGACCCGTTCGACACCAAGGATCACGAGAAGGGCAGCCAGACCGACACCTGGTTCGGCAGCCCGGCGGACGGCAAGAGCGCGTTCTTCCCGTTCATCTCCGACGACAATAACGGCCCGTTCCCGGGCGGCATCGACCAGGACCGCGAACCGACCTCGGTGCGGGCGGTGGTGGAGGCGAACTTCTTCGCCGATCTGCCGGGCAAGCTGGTGCTCGATGCCAATGGCAACGGGGTCAATGACGGCCCCGGCGACGTGCCGCTGATCGAGAACCTCGAGGCGATGGGCCTCACCTCCCACGGCCATGAGCTGGCCTACATGCTGCTGCCGGAAGTGCCGGAAAGCGCGCCGGGGGCCAATGACGGCACCGGCCAGATGGTGGTGGCCTATTACACGGTGATCAAGTACGGCTGCCCGACCAATGTCGTGGTGTTCACGATCGGCGTGGACGACGACGTGGTGAATGGCGGCGAGACCAACCTGGCGGGCAATGCCGAGTTCGGCATCACCTTCACGATCTACGGCGTGGTGGATCATCCGGAGCAGGGCGAGGGCGTGGCCGGCGAGGACATCCTCAACATCGAGGTGCCGTTCTTCCTCGACGACAGCGACAGCCCGCCGGTGCCGTCGGACTTCCCGCAGCCGCTGGTGTTCCAGGACATCGACGACGTGCCGTTCCTGGGCGAGGTCTGCTACGCCTCGTTCTGCGGCTTCGACGTGCCGATCGCGATCGTCAAGGCGAACCTGACCATCGGCCATGACGAAACCCCGGGCGACCAGTCGACCGGCTACGAGTCCGATCTGCAGCCGAACAAGGGCACCGACCAGTACACCGACGACGTGGACGGCAAGCTGGGCAACTACCTGATCGGCAAGGCCGACGACCTGCTCGACGGCATCGGCGGCGGCGAGGCCTCGGGCGAGGACGTCGACATCGGCTATCAGCAGGGCATCCTCGCGCAGCTTTCCAGCGAGTTCCTGAGCAACGGCAATTTCCACGCCGATGCGCTGGGTGTGGCCAAGACCTACCTTACCGTGAGCTTCGGCGCCGACGGCAAGGCCAAGGGCAACGACCAGGCCGGCGACACCAAGTTCGGCCATGACAACGACACGCCGACCGACAAGGACGGCAACTATGTCGACGATCCGACGATCGAAGACTGGAGCAACTGGAACAACAAGTCCGACGGCACGCCCACCCAGCCGCTCGACGGCACCGACAAGCGCGCCTTCGAACTGTTCATGAAGGATACCAGCGAGGGCGGCAGCAACGAGGTCCTCGACAGCTCCAAGACCAACTGGACCATCAGCGTGATGGTCAATGGCGAGCCGGTGATCCTCAGCGTCTACGCCTTCCAGCTCGACGCCAACACCATCATCGGCATGGCCTCGCCCAGCGGCTTCAACAGCGGCGGCGGCGACAACGACCAGAACCCGATCGAACAGGATACCCAGCGCCTGCTGCAGGGCGGCGAGGGCAATGAGTGCAGCAAGGGCATCGACGGCGAGGGCGACGGCATCCCCGTGTTCATGCTGCGCCTCGACCCGGAGAGCGGCCAGCTGGTGTTCGTGCAATACCACCAGATCAACAACCCGA
>JAEUKV010000311.1 GCA_016794165.1 Rhodospirillaceae bacterium | reverse complement strand
GGCAGCGGCGATACGCTTGTCGAGGAAACGCAGGCGCCGGTCGATCTCGCGCAGGCGCCGCTTGCCATAGATGTAATCGCCGTTCTCCGAGCGATCGCCGTTGCCGGCCGCCCATTCCACCACCCGCACGATCTCCGGCCGCTCCGTGCGCCACAGATGCTGTCGCTCGGCCAGCAGCCGGGCAAGGCCCGCGGGCGTGATGTAGTTGCGGGTCCCCGCCGGCAATTCCGGCTGGTCTTCGTCCGCCGCGGCGTCCTGATCGATATCGTCCTCAGTCATCTGCTCCGTCGTCCCGGGCAATCGCGTCGCGTGGTGTCGTTCAATGATATCAAGGTTAGGCGCCCAGTCGGGCAATGAACAGAACCTATTCAAGCTGAAAAGTCTCCTCCCGGATGATCGTGCCATCGCGACCGCTATTGCTCGACTCGCCCGAGCCAAACTAGGATATGGTGAATTGCGGATTTAACCTTAAAGGTAGTTCATGTCGCCGTCGATATGCCAAAGAAATCCGCCCGTTCTTCCGCGCCGAACCTGGGTGGTCGCACTGTTCTCACTGCTGGTCATGGGCCTCGGTCATTTCCATGCCGGACATTGGCGGCGCGCTCTCGCCCTGTACTTCGCGTTCCTACTGTTGAATGCCGGTTGTACTCAGGTTTTTCGCCTCATCCCGGTGAATGCCCCCTGGTTCGGTCTCACTTTCACAGTGGCTATGTCAGCCTGGGTGCTGGGCGCCATGGACGCGGTACGAACTCTTCGCCGCGATCAGATTGCTCGGCGGGAACGGCCGCTGCCGCGCCTACGCTTCTACGGCGTCTATCTCGTCATGGCCTTCAGCTTCGGGATTGGATTGGAAACCGTACTGCCGAGAGAAGACGTGATCGGAATTTTCTCGATCCCGTCGGGCAGCTCCTTGCCCAATCTCGTGCCGGGGGACTACGTCGTCGCCGCCATGACGCCGGCGCATCGCAACGATCTCTCGCCCGGCGACATCGTGCTTTTTCAGCGTGAGGGGGTGGTCTATGTGCATCGCCTCGTCGGCATGCCCGGAGATGTGCTGGATTTCGTGGACGGCAACCTGGTGCTCAATGGGGTGCCAGTACCGCTGGCGCCAAAGGGCCCAATGTCGATCGGTTTCGGCCAGGAAGGGTTGCGCCTGACCGAAACTCTGCCCAATGGCAGGCAATACGACATCCTGCGCAGGCCAAACGTTGCGCGTGAGCTACCCGATGCTCCATATACCGTACCCCCCGGTCATTTCTTCGTTCTTGGCGATAATCGCGATGCGTCGTGGGACAGCCGTGCGACTGGCCCGGTTCCGCTCGCCGATGTACGCGGACGTGCTGCGTTCATCCTCTGGCCTGGCGCCGATCTCCTGCCGCGCGACTGGTCGCGCTTCGGTCAACCCTTGCTGCCCTGATCGCAGATGCAAGTCGGCATCTTGCCGCTGCGGCCCGATCCGTCCTAGGAAGGGGCATGACCGAAACACCGAGCGAATCCCCGTCGTTGCGCCGTTTCAGGCGCCTGTGTCGCCACGCCCCCTGGGCGCTCCTGGCGCTGCTCAGTCTTGCCGCGGCATTCTATGCCCGCTACGGGCTGATCGAGAATACGGTCATCGGCCTTGCCTGCCAGGAGGAGACGGCGCCCTGGTATTGCGCGCCGCGCCTGCTGCTGATCCAGGTGAACTATCTTGCCGGCTGGTCCTGGGCGGCGCTGGCGGGCGGCGTGCTGGCGCTGATGACACGCTGGCGGAGCGCCATCGCCCTCGGCCTCCTTGCCGGGGCGGCGGGGCTGGTGCTCTACAATGCCGGGCCGGCCGGGGCCGGATTCCTGCTCTCGGTGCTGGCGCTGATGCGCCGCTGAGGGCGGAACGCGCCGGCGAGGTTGAGGGCAAATGCCATCAGGATCGCCGACCAGAACAGGGCCTGGAGGTTGTTGAGCCCCTCCGCGAGCGGGATATAGAGCGCCGTCCCGATGAAGATCATGGCCAGGAACAACTCTTCGCGGGCGTCCGGGCGCGGCGTCAGGAACGTGCCGTGGCGCCATTGGCTCAGCAGAAAGAGCAGCGCCGGCAGGGCATAGGTGGCGAGCGGAAAGCCACGATAGCGGCCGTCGAAGGCCAGCGCCAAGGCGACGGTGGCGGCACCCACCAGCACGAAAGCTCGCGCCAGCGCCGAAAGCGGTGGCACACCCCGCGGCGCCTGCAACCAGGCGAGCGCCCGGGCGATCGATGCCTCACCGAGACCGGGATCGCCCCGGAGGCAGAGTACCAGCACAAGCCAGCTCTGCGCGAGCAAGACGAGTTCCATGGCGACATCCCCCGGGCCGACGGCGATCAGCATCGCCCGTTCGCCCTGCAGCACCATGAGGCAGCCGCCGGCAAGCGCGATGCCGGCGCTGGCCCAGGGGTGCACGGGCGCGCTGGCGACAATGCGGGCAAGACCGAGGGCGGCAAGGCCGATGCCGATGGAAAGGACCGCCAGCCGCGGCCAGCCGGGATGGTTGCTCACCGGGCCGAACCAGTCGAACTTGGCCTCGCGGTCGGTGTCGAACACCCCCCAATAGCCGCCGACGGCGCCTTCCTGGTGCCGCTTCCAGGGTTGGTCGAAAGCCTCGATGATGTTGTAGTCGATCCCGCGCGCGGCCACGTCGCGCATGAAGAGACGCAGATAACGTGCCTGTTCGACCAGGCTCGGTACCGCGTCCTCCCGTGCCCGCCCGGCCGAGGGCCAGCCGGTCTCGCCGACCATCAGGGCCTTGCCGGGGAACTGCGCCGTCATGGTGTCGAGCACATGGTCGAGATGCCGGATCGCCTCGTCCGCCGGGCGCGGGTCGTCCTCCCAATAGGGCAGGAGGTGAATGGTCATGAAATCGACCGCATCGACGAGCGCGTTCGGCGCCTTCTGCCAAAAGCCCCAGACATCGGCATAGGTGACGGGAAGGCCGCTCGCCGCCTTCACCCGGTGGACGAGGTCAGCGAGACGCTCGCCGCTCTGCTCGCCGCGCAGCAATACCTCATTGCCGACGATGATCGCCTTGACTGTCCGTGGGTATTCCCTGGCGAGTTCGATCGCGCGGGCGATCTGCGGTTCGTATAACGCAGGCTCGCTGCCGATCCAGATGCCGAGCAACACCTGCATGCCGCGCGCGGCCGCCAGCGGCACCGTGGCATCGATGCCCTGATCGGTCGCATAGATGCGCACGCAATCGGTGACCGGCCGCAGGCGATCGAGATCGGCGGCGATCTGCGCGGGCGGAATGACGAGGGCGCGGTCATAGGGCGTCTGGTCGCCCTGGAACGGCGTGTAGCTGAGGCAGGCGAGCTTCGGGCTCGGTGCCGGCGGCAGGTCGATACCGCGGCCGATAAAGGCCCAGAAACCGACGACCAGTGCTCCGGCGAGCACCAGCGGCGGCAACCAGCGCGTGATCGCCAGCACAGCCGTCTACGCGGCTTCGCGTTCGGGCGCACTGCCGGGGCCCGGATCGAGTCCGTCGGGCCCCTTCGGCGTGCGACCATCGGCCAGCGCGATCGCTGCCTGCAGGGATGGCTGGCGCGGACGCCGGCTCTGCCCAAGGCGCAGCGCATTGATCATCGAGAGCACCAGCGCCGCGCCGAAGGGCAGCGCCTGGACGAACATCAGCGCCGCCCAGAGCTGCGCCTCCTGCTCGATGCCGCGCAGATGCAGCGTGAGCGCCCCGCAGCCCACCAGCAGGAGGAACACCAGGGTTTCCTCCCAGGCCGCGACGATGCCCCGCAGCGCCGCCGGCGCGTTCTCCATCTTCGGCGTGCGGTGGAACGGCAGGTTCGAGGTGAAGATGCCGCGCCACACCGCCTTGCCCACCGCATAGGACAGCGCAAGCCCGGCGAGGCTCGCGCCCAGATTGTCGAGGAAGGAGCAGGGCACTTTCTCGGCATAGAGCCAGAACGACTTCCCGACCTTGAACAGGAACATGCCGATGGTGACGAAGAGATAGAGCGCCAGCGGTGGCGCGATGACCTGCGGATAGAGGATCATGCCGAAGGTCCAGGCGATGGCCAGCGCCACGAAGGAAAGCTGCAGGCCGTCTGCGATCCAGGGCAGCCAGCCTGCCAGGAACTGGTAGCGTTGCGCCGGTTCCAGCCGCTTGCCGCTGAACGGCATCAGGTCGCGCCAGTGTTTCTTCAGGATTTGCATGGCACCATAGGCCCAGCGATAGCGCTGTTTCCGATAGGCGTCGAAGCTGTCCGGCATGAGGCCGCGGCCATAGCTCTTTTCGGTGTAGACCGCGCGGTGGCCGTTCTCGAACAGCCTGAGGCCCAGCTCCGCATCCTCGGTGATGCACCACTCGCCCCAGCCGCCGACATCGGTCAGGGCCTGTTTGCGAATGAGCGCCATGGTGCCGTGCTGGATGATGGCGTTCTTCTCGTCGCGGCTCTTCATGCCGAGGTGGAAGAAGCCGGCATACTCCCAGAAGCACAGGCGCTTGAAGAGGTCCTCGTGACCGTCGCGGTAATCCTGCGGTGCCTGCACCAGGGCCACCGCGGGATCGGCGAAATGCGGCACCAGATCGGAGAGCCAGCGCGATCGCACGATGTAGTCGCTGTCGATGGTGGCGATGATCTCCGCCAACGGATGGGTCTCGGTGAGTGCGAAGTTGAGCGCACCCGCCTTGAAGCCGGGCCATTTGGGCAGGTGGAAGAAACGGAAGTTCGGCCGCCCCAGGCTCTTGATATAGGCCTCGACCGGCTGCCAGACCGCATCGTCCCGGGTGTTGTTGTCGATGATGAGGACCTCGAAATCCGGATAGTCGAGCTTCTCCAGCGCCTGGATCGTCTCGATCATCATGTCGGGTGGCTCGTTGTAGCAGGGCACATGGACCGAGACCTTGGGCACCCGCCAGGAGGCATGGAGGGGTGGCGGCGTGAGGCGTCGCCGAGTCTGGCCCAACCACAGGTTGACCGCCATCTCGAGTCCTTCGATGAGGAAAATCGCGAGCAGCAGCAGAAAGGCCGGCGCCACGGCTGCGAGGGCGATGAAATCATAGAGCGAGGGATAGAGCTGGCTGTATTGGGCAAAGATGAGAACCGCGGTCAGTGCCCCGCCATAGCCCAAAAGCGCGATGAAAAAGCGACCGCGCCGGCTCATGCCCAACTCGGAGCGCAGCAGGAAGAGCACGAAGGGCAGGCCGATCACCACCGAGGCAATGGCGAAGACGCGCCAATGGGCAAAGTTGATCAGGGTGCCCTCAAGCGCCGGCTTGGGCTGGCGGTCGGCGTCCCACAGGCCCCAATAGGCGCCGACACCACCCTCGGTCTTGATCTTCCAAGGCTGATCAAAGGCCTCGATGATGTTGTAGTCGATGTTTTCCTTTTTCGCTTCCAGCAGGAAGCGGCGCAGAAAGAGGCCCTGATTGACCGGGGAAGCCTCGGCGCCGCCGGTGCCCTGGTATTCTGCGGCCTCGTCGGGCAGCGGGTTGCGGGTCAGGCCCTCGCTCGGCCAGCCGACTTCGCCGATGAGGATGCGCTTTTCGGGGAATCTTTTCTGGACCGCGTGATAGCGGTCCATGGTCCACTTCACCGACTGCTCGACATTGATGCCGTTCCAGAAGGGCAGCAGGTGGATCGTGATGAAGTCTACCTCGGCGGCGAGTTCCGGGTGCTTGATCCACAGATCGAAGGGTTCGGCGGTCGTCACCGGCACGTCGGTCGCCGCGCGCACACGCCGCAGGTCGCCGATCAGCGCGGCGACTGCCTCCGGATCTGTATCGCCTTCCTTGTATTGCGACCGACCCAGTTTCCCGTTGGCCGCTGCCGCCTGCTCCGCGCTCATGCGGTTCCGGTGCAGGTACTCGTTGCCGACGATGACCTGATTCACGCTGCCGACGTTGTGGGCAATGTCGATGACGCTGGCGATCTCCTGCTCGTTCATTTCCTTGTCCGCATCGATCCAGGCGCCGGCGGTGACCATCAGCCCCTGCTCGGCGGCAAGTGCTGGAACGCGGCCGTTGATGCCGGAGGAAAGGTAGGTGCGGATGGCGCGTGTCTGGGAGGCGATGACGGCAAGGTCGGCGCGAATCTCGTCCTCGGTCGGATCAATGCGATCCAGCGACAGGTTCTGTCGCCAGGCGGAATAGGAGAGGCTCTTGAGGTCGCCCTGAAACGGGTCCTCCTCGACCGGTCGATTCATGACGAACCAGGCCGCCGCCACCATCACCGCGACCGCGAGGCCGATCAGCCAGTTGCCGAAACGCATGTTATGTCCGAATTCTCAAGGGCTACGCCGCGCCGCAAAATCGACGGTTCCCGCGCAATTTGCAAGGGTTCCCTGTCGCCGTGGCGTGACAAGAAAACGTGATCGCGGTGACAAAGTTCCGGTGCAGGCGCCTGGGCCAGGAAAGGGTGCGGACAGGATCAAGGAATAGACGGCAACGGGCCGTGTCAGCCCAATTCCTTGAAACGCTCCATGGCCTGGATCAGGGCAAAGCGGGTGCCGGTCTCCATGGCGGAATGGCCGGCATTGGGAATGATCTGGTAGCGCGCCTCCGGCCAGGCCTGGGCGAGATCGTCGGCGGAGCGAATCGGGCAGACCAGATCGTAGCGACCCTGAACGATCACGGTCGGAATCTGGCGGATTCGGCCGATATTCTCGAGCAGGAAGTTCTCCGGCAGGAAAATGTTGTTGGCAAAGTAATGCGCTTCCATCCGGGCAAGGCCCAGGGCCAGGGTATCGCCGGAAAAGGCCTGGACCGTCTCCGGGCTGGGCAGCAGGGTCGAGCAGCTCCCTTCATAAATGCTCCAGGCTCTGGCCGCGGGCATGTGGATGGCCGGATCCAGGTTCATCAGGCGCTTGTGGTAATTGCCGAGAAGGTCGTGACGCTCGTTCTCCGGCAGGAAACCGGCAAAGGCACGCCAGGCCTCCGGTGCCAGTTCCTTGAGGCCATAGAGGAACCATTGGATTTCCGACTGCCGACACAGGAAAATGCCGCGCAAGGCGAGGCCGCGCACCCGGTCGGGGTGGAACTCGGCATAGGCCAGGGCCAGGGTCGAGCCCCAGGATCCGCCGAACACAAACCAGGAATCCAGCTCCAGATGGCGCCGCAGGCGCTCGATATCCTCGATCAGCAGGGGTGTGGTGTTGTTGCGGATTTCGCCCAAGGGCGCCGACCGACCGCTGCCGCGCTGGTCGAAGATGATGATGCGGTAATGTCGGGGATCGAAAAAGCGCCGGTGGCTGGCATTGGCGCCGGCGCCCGGACCGCCATGCAGGAAGACGACCGGCACCCCGTTGGGGTTCCCGCTTTCCTCGAAATACATCTTGTGGAGGTCGTCGAGCGACAGTTCACCTACCCGGAACGGCTCGATTTCGGGGTAAAGATCCTTGGCTGCCATGATGCGGTGGCGTTCTTTCTGCTGAATCGTCGAGATGGATGCCCGAACCGGTTATAGCATGGCGATATCGGCTGGATTCAACGACTTTGCCCCACCCCTGGGTACGGGCCTGCCTGATTTCAATATCGTGTGATGGCAAAAAATCCGACCGACGCGGCGCCCCGGCGCGTTAAGATCGCGGTCATGGTTCCGTCCCTGAGTTCGGAGTGATCCGGTATGTCCGCCAAACACCTTCTTTCCGCCGCCCTTCTCGCCGCCCTCGCCACCCTGGTATCGGGTTGCATGCAGGCGACCAGCCCGGCCACGGGGCGTACTTTTTCGACCCCGGTGAGCGAATCCCAGGAAGCCAGTATCGGCGCCCAAGAGCATCCCAAGATCCTGGCCGAGTTCGGCGGCGCCTATGACGAGATGCCGGGCCTCAACCGCTATGTCGATTCGGTCGGGCAGCTGGTGGCGGCCACCTCCGAGCGGCCGGAGGTCAAATACACCTTCACCCTGCTCAATTCAGCCGACATCAACGCCTTTGCCCTACCGGGGGGCTATATCTACATCACCCGCGGTCTGCTGGCGCTGGCCGTCAACGAGGCGGAGATGGCGGGGGTGCTGGGCCATGAGGTCGGCCATGTCACCGCGCGCCATACCGCCGAGCGCATGGGTGCCGCGCAAAAGGCCCAGATCGGCGCCACCCTCGGCACGCTGCTCGGGGCCATCATCGGCGGCGAACAGGGCGCCCAGATGATGGGGTCGCTCAGCAACGAACTGGCCGGCGGCTATCTCGGCCAGTACAGCCAGTCCCAGGAATTCGAGGCCGATACGCTGGGGGTGCGCTATCTGCAGCGCGCAACCTACGACACCCAGGCGATGGCGAGTTTTCTCGATGCCCTCAACAGCCACACCCGTCTGCAGGCGCGTCTTGCCGGCAACGAAGCGGCGGCGGACGGCTATGACTGGAAACAGAGCCATCCGCGCACGCCAGAACGCGTCCAGCAGGCCATCGCCCAGGCCGGTCCGCCGACGCCCGGCGCGATGCTGGCCGGTGCGGAATACCTGAAGCAGATCGACGGCATGATCTTCGGCGACGATCCGAAACAGGGCCTGGTGCAGGGACGTACCTTCATTCATCCCGATCTCAGGCTGACCTTTACCGTGCCGCAGGGCTGGCGCATCCGGAACCAGGCGGACGCGGTCATCGCCCAGGGGCAGAACGGCATCCTGCAATTCGACATGGCATCCGGCAATGTCGGCGACCTCGCCGGCTATGTGCAGAGTCAATGGAACCCGAAGGCGACGATCCAGAACGTGCAACGGGTCAACATCAACGGCATGGAGGGTGCGACCGGCATCGCCCAGGGTTCCGTGGGCAATCAAAAAGCGACCTTCCGCCTGATGGCGATCCGCTTTCCCGACAACCGCGTCTATCGCTTCCTGTTCGCAGCGCCGCAGAACGCCTTCGCAGCTCAGGACGCTGCTTTCGGGTCGACCGCCAATTCCTTCCGTCAGATCTCGGCCGGCGAAGCCGCCGCGCTGAAGCCCAAGCGTATCCGCCTTGTCACCGTCCGGGCGGGCGACACGCTGGAATCCCTTGCCGGGCGCATGGTGTTGGATGAGGCCAGGCTCGACTGGTTCAAGCTGCTCAACCGGCTGGACAATGGCCGGCCCTTGCAGGTCGGCCAGATCGTCAAGATCGTCGGCTATTGATCCTGGCGCCGAACCAGCCATTGTAATCGTCCCATGGCCAGCGCGATTCGCCTTCCCATCTGGCTGATTCTGGCAACCACCTTCGGTGGGCTCGCGACCCTTGCCATCGTCGTGGTCGCCTGGGGTATCAACCGGATCGCGATCGACAACACCACGACGCTGCTCAACAACATCGCCGGGCGTGAAATCCTGGCGCTGGAGGAATCGCTCCGCTCGGAACTCGATCCGGCCCTGCAGGAGGTGACCTTTCTCGCGCGCTACATGGCCGACGGCAAGGTCGACGCCGCGGACGACCAGCGGCTGGGCGACCTGCTGATCGGTTCGCTCGCGGCTTCGCCGCAGATCAACGCCGTCACCTTTATCCGGCCCGATTTGCAGACGGTCGTGGCGGCCCGGGACGTCGAGGGTCAGCCTTATTTCAGTGGTATCGTCGACGGGCTGCGCGATGCCGCCCTGCGTCAGGCCCTGCAAGCCGGCATGACCGCAAAGGTGCCGAAGTGGGGCGCGCCGATCTACGTACCCGAATTCGGACACCCGCTGATGTCGGCGCTGGCACCAGTGTGGGACGGCAGCGACCTCCGCGGTGTGTTTACCGCGGTGGTGTCGCTGCCGGCGATCTCGCAGCGTCTGGAAACGCGCCTGGTCAACCAGCAGGCGGTGGCGTTCGCCCTGCTCGCTGACGGCAGGGTATTCGCGCATCCCCGCCTCGTGCATCGTGGCCTTTCTTACAGCACCACGCAGCCCCTGCCGCGATTCGACGCGGTCGACGATCCGGTCCTGGCGCAACTCGATCTCGGCAAATCGGTGCGGGCGGACGCCCTGCGCAACGGCGCTACCGATTTCCAGGAACAAGAGGTCGCCGTCGGCGAGACACGGCACCTGCTGATCTTCAAGGATTCGCTCAACTTGATCGGCGTGCCGCTCACCGTCGGCGTGCATGTTCCATTTGCCGAGGTCGAGCAGGTCTTCGTGGCGTTGGAGAAGGCGCTCTATGGTGCGCTGATCGTGATCGCGGTCGCCATCCTGCTGGCGCTGTTGCTGGGATTGCTGATCGGCCGCCCGATGCGCGCGCTGGCCGATGCCACCAGTCACCTCGCGGCCCTTTCCTTTGCCGATGCGCCCACGCTGCGACACAGTCGCTTTGCCGAAATCGACATCGCCGCCGACGCCTACAATCGCATGCGCAGTGGCCTCGGCTGGTTCTCGACCTATGTGCCGCGCCAGCTGGTGCCACTGCTGATGCGTCCCGACAGCGACGAGACATTGGCCTCGCGCGAGGTCGAGGTGACGGTCCTGTTCACCGACATCGTCGGGTTTTCCGGCATCGCCCAGCGCCTGTCGGCGCGGCGTCTGGCTGCCTTTCTCAATCGGCACTTCACCCTGTTGGGACGCCATATCGAGGCCGAGGGCGGCAGTATCGACAAGTATATCGGCGATTCCATCATGGCCTTCTGGGGCGCGCCGGAGGCGCAAGCGGATCACGCTGCCCGCGCCGCCCGCGCCGCCCTCGCCATTGCCGAGCATCTTGCCGCCGACAATGCGCGGCGCGCCAGGAAGGGTCTCAAGCCGGTCCGCATCAGGATCGGCATCCATAGCGGCCGCGCCATCGCCGGCAATATCGGCGCTGCAGGGCGGATCAACTACACCCTGGTGGGGGATACCGTAAACATCGCCCAGCGCCTGGAACAGTTCGGCAAACGGGTCGACGACGGCAAGCGTGCCGCCGTCATTTCGCTCAGCGCCGACACCGCTGATCTGCTGCCGGACGACGTGCCAATTGCATTATTGGGCGATGAGGTGCTGTCCGGGCAGGCGATGCCGATCAAGGTTTACCGCCTGGGCAATGGCGACTGAGTCGTCTGCCAGTCCATGGCATCAGAATCGTGACGTGTGGCTGCGAGGTCGGTGGACGCCTCGGCAGGCAGGAACAGCGAGACCGTTGTGCCGACACCGAGTTGCGAAACGATTTCCAGATCGCCCCCCATGCCTCGGGCAAACGCCCGGCTGACGGGCAGGCCAAGGCCGGTACCGCTTGTCTCGCTCTGATAGGGGTTTCCCGCCTGATAGAACGGCTCGGTCACTCTTGCGAGATCGTCCGGGGAAATGCCACTGCCGTGATCCTCGACCCGGATTTCGACCGCCTGCCGTTCCGGGCTGACGCTTCCGGTCATGCCGATGGTGCCGCCGGCCGGTGTGAACTTGATGGCATTGCCGAGGAGATTTGTCAGGATCTGCCGGGTCGCCTTGCCATCGGCAAAGACCTGAAGGCCGGGCGCGACGCTGACGGTGAGGGTGATCGACTTTTGCTGCAGCAATGGGCCTGCCATCCGTTGCACGGCATCCAGGACCTCGCTCACCAGAATTGCCTCTGGATAGAAGCGGTAGGCACCTGCTTCCACCTTGGTGAGGTCAAGCACGTCATTGACGATGCCGAGCAGATGCGTCCCGCCCTCGGCGATATGAGTCATGTATTCACGGTACCGGGTATTGCCGATGGGACCTAGGGTTTCATTTTTCATCAGTTCCGAGAAGCCGATGATGGCGTTCAACGGCGTTCGCAACTCATGGCTCATCATGGCGAGGAAAGTCGATTTCGCTTTGCTGGCCGCGCGCGCCTCGATCATCTGCTGCATGCGGGTGTCGGAAAGGGCGATGAGATCCAGCCTTTCCTGATGAGCTCGGTCGATTTCGCGGGCACCGCGCAATACCACCAGCAGCTGAACGCCATAAGCGAGGCCGATCAGCGTCAATGCCACGCCAAATTCGGCGGCCAGGATCCAATGGAGCTTCCTGACCGGTTCGGTGACGTCGCTGTAAATCTCGAAGATGCCTTCCGACTGCCCGCGCGCACCACCAAGCGAGATGGGCAGATAGCTGGAGAGTACGTAGCGATCCGTCACCGGTCCGCCGATGGCGGCGAAGTCGGAGCGAAAACTGCGATCGCTGGCCGTCTGGTGAAGGTCGAGTGCCCGACGGAAGGACGGATTGTCATATCGGGTATCGCCGATGTCGGCATGGGTGGTGGAATAGATCACGGTTCCCTTGAGATCGAACAGCTTGACCTTCAGTACCCGTGTGTCCGGCGCAATCCTGGCGAACACCTGGTCGAGCGCGGCAAGGAGAGACGCGTTCATGGGTGCCGGGCCATCGCCCACATCGGGCGCCGCCAGGGCCCCCTTGATCTTGTCGGCAACCAGAATCGAAAGGCTGCTGGCCAGGGCTTCGTTATAGCGCTCGGCTTCCGCGCTGATTTCGCGATCGGTGAGATGGTACTGAACCAGCCCGACCAGCAGGATGGCGAAGAACACCGCCACGCCACTGGTTAGGGTGAAATTCCTGACCAGTTTGCCGCTGATGGATTTGTCCCGATCCCCTGCCATGCAAAATCATAGGCAGCGCCGGCAGAAGCGGCAAGGCAGCGTTGGGCGAAAGTCTAGGCCATTGCACCTAGGGCGCAGCGAATGGTCCGCTGGACCAGGAACGGTCTGGGTCACCGCCATAGAGTTCAGTGTAGTCCTCGACACAGATGAACTGGCGCACCGCCCCATCGACCAGCAGCGGAAAAACGCCGAAGGTGATGTTGAGTTGCAACCCCCGGGGTGACGGCCAGTGGTAGGTGCCTTCTTCCGGTACGCCGCTTTTCAGAACGCGGCGATAAATGGCGTCGAAAAAGCGCACCGCCTTGCCGGTATGGCTTTCGAACATGTCGTCGAGATAACAGCCGGTCAACTTGAACCCAGTGTGCTCGTCCGCCAGGGTGCCGCTGAGGCGATAGCGCAGCCGGTCGGTGGTCGGATTGTACTCGACGACCATCAGGCTGGGGATGGCCTGCGGTACTGCGATCGGGTCGAACTGCGAACGCTCCGGCACGGCCCCACCCGCCAGGCTGTGCCAATAGAGATGGAACTCGCGGATCAATCGGCTTTTCGTCATATCGCCCCAGACCGGCCGGTGCTCGCCATGGTGTTGCGCTTCGACCGGGTCGAGCTGTTCACCCCTGGGATCGGGCAAGGCCGCCAATATCTTACCGCCATAGCCGGTGCCGCCGCCCAGCGTCAAGGCGAAGGCGCTCCGGGGCGCGGCCGAGCCGGGCAGGGCATTGGCCGTGACGCCTAGGAAGAGGCGATCGGCCCGACCGACCACGGCCGGGTCCGCTTCTCGTCGTAGATTTCGGTGTAGTCCTCGACACAGAAGAATTGCCGAATGACGCCATCGACGGAAAAGGGAAACACGCCAAACAGGATGCGCTGCTGCAGCCCCGTTCGGGCTGGCCACAAATACTCGCCCGCCTCGGGGGCTCCTGTTGCCGCGACACGGCGGTAGATCGCATCGAAGAAGCGCGCAGCCTTTTCCGACTGCCCGGCAAAGAAGGAGTCTAGATAGCGCCCGGCCATAACTTCCCCGGCAAACTCGTCGGCGCGGGTCCCGCTCAACCTGAACCGCAGTCGCGCCGTTTCCGGCTCCAACTCGACCACCAGAAGCGTTGGCATGACCTGTGGAATCGCAGTCGGATCGAAAAGACACCGTTCGGGAGTACTGCCGGCGGCGAGCTGGCTCCAATATCTGTGGAAATCGAGAACCAATTGGCTGGTCGTCATGACGCCCCTGAGCGGATTTGCATGGACGCGGCGTCAGGCCTCGACCAGATCCAGCAGATCGCCTTTGGGGTCGAGCAGGGCCGCCAATGCCTTTCCGCCATAGCCGCAGCCTCCGTCCAGCGTCAAGGTGAAGGCACTGGCTGCCGGGCCGCCATGGTTGCGGTCAAAGCCGCGGACGACCTTCAGGAATTCGCCATAGGGATGGTCGAGCTGGCCAAATCCCTGGCCGCCCCACCAGAGCGAATCTCCCTGGGCGGAGAGTGGTCGGTCGGGATCGATCCCCGCATGGACGAAGAGCAGCCCGAGATTGTCGGTATAGGCGGCGCGCCGGATCGCAGTCATCAGGGCGGCATGGCCCGGGCGAGCGTATTGCGCGGCGCGCAGCGAGTTGGTCCAGCGGGTGATGGCGATGGCGCCCTCGCGGCAGTGGATGATGCCCTCCGCCGGATCGCCGCCATAGGCTGTGATGGTGGGCCCTACCCCCTGCTGCAGCATCCAGGGCAGCACTTCGCGGGGATTGGGGGCGAACTGGATCTGCAGCAGCTTGCTCCAGATTTCCTCCTGCTGGCCACGCAGATAGACGATGTCCTCGGGGAACATGTGGCGCCGCGCCAGGACTCGCCGGCGAAAGCCGATCAGTTCGTCGACCGTGCCGGCGACATCCGGGCCACGGCCGAGAAAGCCGCCCAGATAGACCAGCCGGTCGGTGGTCTGGAACTGTTCTTCGATATAGGCATGGAGCGCCTGCAGCCGGGCAAGGTCCCCATGTACCGGCGAAACCGCCCAGATACGGCCGGGCTTCTTCAGGATGGCGAATTTTTCTCTCTCGGGCATGCGGCTGCTTTGCGGCGACTCGGAATTTCTCACGAATCGATCATAGCATGCGTGCCGCGCGCGTCGGGTGCTTCAGCGGGGGGAGTGTGGGGAAATGGGTGGGTGCTGGCGGAACACCCCCGACGGATGGACCGGAAGGGGATCCGGGAACCATCCGTCGTTAGCGGTCGGACCGCTCGGGGAGCCTCTCTGAGGAGAGAGCCGTCTCGCCGCCTGTATCAGGCGGCCTTCATCACCTGATGCAGCCGTTCAGTCGCTGCTTCTTCGTCCATGCCTTCGATGGCGGCCAGTTCACGCACCAGGCGGTCAAGGGCGGCCTGGTAGATCTGGCGCTCGCTGTAGGATTGGTCCGGCTGGTCGGCGTTGCGATGCAGGTCGCGCACCACCTCGGCGATCGAAACCGGGTCGCCGGAATTGATCTTGGCCTCGTATTCCTGGGCCCGGCGCGACCACATGGCGCGTTTTACCCGCGAGCGGCCCTTCAGGGTCTGCAGCGCGGTTTCCATGACCTTCTTGCTGGAGAGCTTGCGCAGGCCGGAATTTTTCGCCTTGGCGACGGGGACGCGCAAAGTCATGCGGTCCTTGTCGAACAGAATGATGATCACCTGGAGCGCATGGCCAGAAATCTCCTGGCTTTCGATTCCCATGACCTTGCCCACGCCGTGGGTGGGGTAGACGACGAAGTCGCCCTTGCGGAAACCCATATCCTTGTCTTTGGTGGCCACCGATGCCTTCTTCGTCCCAGCTTTCTCGATCACATCCAGCTCCATCTCAATCCGATCCAATCTCATCCGACTCTTCTGAACCCGGCCGAACTGCACTGTGGCGACGCGCCACCGTGACAAGCCCTACCGGGGTACACGATCCGCTCATCCCGTCACCCCCGGGACCCGCAGTGTGCGCCGACCGGCACCGGTTGCATCGATTGATGCCGCTGCCATAACCACCCAGACGGCCGAGGCCGCCAGGCCTTGTCCTTGTCCGGACCCGATGTCTCGGGACCATGCCTCAACCACTTCGGTCGCCCTCCGTGCCCGGCTCTTCTCGACAGCCCCTATATATGGGGGCGGAGCCTTGTCTCGGGCAGGCATCAGACCGGGTCTGCGACAATTGGACCGCGATCTTCCACCCGGGCCCGGTTCGGGCCGATCCCGAGCGCTGCAAAATGGCGGCGTCCCTGGCCCTTCACCGCTATTCTGGCAAAAAGCCACAAAAAACCGTTCTCGGTTTCACGCGGATTCCGAGTCTCGCTCGCACTCAGTTGTAGGCTTGGACGGGCGTGAAAAGGTTAATCTTTCCAACGAATTCCGCCCCAACGACCTCACGTGGATTTATAGCAAAATCCGGCCTGGAATTCAAGGAAAGGCAGTCATGCGTCAGGCGCAGTGAGACCACATACCGGTGCTAGCGTCAGCCGGCCCGGTGGCCTCAAAATCTGGAATCTCTATCGCGACAAATTCGCGAAACAGGAAAATATGACTATAAATTTGTGTTCCGGGCGGCAATTGCCCGCCGTCCCTCATCCAGAATCTCAGACCTTGCCGGGATTCGGGCTGAAATGCTTCTCAAACTTGTCAGCAACACCCTTCCAGCTATCGGCATCGGCCGGGGCTTCACCCTTTCGGGTGATGTTGGGCCAGGCCGCGGCGTATTCCCGGTTCATTTCGAGCCAGCGGTCGGTGCCGGGCTCGGAATCGGGGAGGATCGCGTCGGCCGGGCATTCCGGCTCGCACACGCCGCAATCGATGCACTCATCGGGGTGGATGACCAGCATGTTCTCGCCGACGTAAAAGCAGTCGACCGGACAGACCTCGACGCAATCCATGTACTTGCACTTGATGCACGCCTCGGTAACGACATAGGCCATGAACACTGCTCCTGAATTCCCTGTCCCGCCGTGGCTGGTCTGGCTGCGTCGGGATCAATCTCGCGCTAGCTAGCATAGGCCCCCACGCCATGCAACATGCCGACGACGCGCGGCCGGTGCCGGGTTTCGACATCGCCCGCTGTTGAATTCGTCGCGACATGCGCGCCGTCGCTCAATCGTCGTCGGTGGGTCCGGTACCGATGAGGTTGTCGATGGCGCGGCGCTCGCGCTTGGTGGGACGGCCGCTGCCGGGATCGCGGCGCGGCGCTTCGCCGCCGGCTTCAGCCCCATCGCCGTGCGCGCCGGGCGATTTGTTGGTGGGCGGCTCCAGATCCTCGTAGAGCGCCTGTGCCTCCGGCGCCGGTCCGCGCCGTGCGCCCAGGGCCAGTACCTTGATCACACGGATATGCGTCCCCAGCGGAAAGGTCAGCACGTCGCCGGGCTTCACCGCGTAATGCGCCTTGGGAGTTGGCTGGCCGTTGACCCGCAGGCGCCCGCTTGCCACCAGTGCCGTGGCGAGGCTGCGTGACTTCACGAAGCGCGCAAACCACAGCCATTTGTCGAGCCTAAGGTTTTCGCTCATCCGCCCGCGCTCATGCTCTCGACCTCATTCGGTGTCGCCGGTTTGGGGCCCAGGCGCGGCAGGGCTGCGTCGTCTGAGCCGGCGTTTCTTCCGCGCCGGCTGCGGTGTCGATGCCGGTGCGTTGAAGCGGTCGCGCAGCACCGAAAGCGCCGCGAAGGGTGCGTGCGGATCGAGCGGCTTGGGCTGGGCACGCAGCGGCGGGGCAGATACCTTCTTGTGTGCGCCGCGGCGCGGTGCCCGCACGCCGCCGGGCAGGGTCGCGCGCAGGCCGAGCGCCCGCATCACCTGTCCCAGCAGTTCCGGCGTCAATCCGAACGTCGCGGCGTTGGCCGTATCGGCGCTGAGGGTTTTCTCCTGTGCCGCCTGGCGCAGGCCGAGCGCCAGGCGCTCCAATTCGCCGAAACCGAAGGCGCGGCCGCCGATCACCCGCTGGCCGCTCGCCAACTGCCAGGCCTCCAGCGCGGCCGGGTCGAGCCGGGCCGGGTCTGGCTTGCCGTCCGGATCGAGGGCGAGTCGATGCCACAGCGCGGCCAGCAGGCGCAGCAGGCGCCGCTGCCGCTTGTCATCGAGGCGCGCCAGCCACACGGTGACGAGGCCGAGGCGAACCCCCAGCGCAGCCAGCGCCTTGCGCTCGGCGGGACCGAGCGCCGCGATCTGTGCCGTCACCGACTCTCGCTTGAGAGCGCCCAGGCCCTCGCTCAGCTGATAGACGAGGCCGCGCGCCGCCGCCTCGAGCCGCGCGCCCTGCGCCGCGACGAGCGGCCGCAGGCGATGCCGCAGCAGCCGCTCCAGCCAATGCCGCAGGCGCTGCGCGATGGCCTGGCGCTGGCGCCCGTCGATGAGGTCGATCGGGAGGAGCTCGACCAGGGGCCGCCAGGGCTGGTCGCCGCGCGCCAGACGCCCCAGCGGAAAATCGCGCCAAGCGACAACGCCATCGGCGCGGAGAACAAAATCGCTGTCGGGACTCGCCACCAGTTCGGTCACCTTCTGACGGATGGCGGGGCCGATCACGCGCCGCGCCGCGGCGAGGAGGGGGCGCGCGCTCTCGCTGTTGCCGTCTAGGGCGGGATGGAAGTCGAGGCCGCGCAACTGCCCAACCTCATGGCCGGCGACAATCACCAGACCGTCCGCCTCGACCCGCCCGTCGAGTGTGCCACCGTCGCTGAGATGCCGGTAGAGGGCGGCATGGCGCCGGTCCACGAAACGCTGCGTCAGCGCTTCATGGAGCGCGTCGGAAAGGCGGTCTTCGATATCCTGAGCGCGGCCCTGCCAATGGGCAGCGTCGGTGATCCAGTCGCTGCGATTGGCGATGTAGGACCAGGTGCGGACATGGGCGATGCGCTGGGTGAGATGATCGATGTCTCCGTCGATGCGCTCAAGGCGCTGCATCTGGTCGGCGATCCAGTCGACCGGCAACCGGCCGAGCGCGAGGCCGCTATTGCCCACCAGATGCCGGTAGATCTGGCCGAGGAGCCGGAGATGCGCATCGGTCATCAGCTTGCGGAAATCCGGCACCTGGCAGACATCCCACAGCAGGGCCACGCGCTCCCGGTTGCGCGCCAGCGCGCGAATCTCCTGGTCCCGGCCGAGGGCCGCCAGGGATTGGTGGTCGAGCGCCTCCTGCTGGCGGATGAGGGCGTGGTGCGGCGGCCGCGCATCGAGGCTGGCGAGCAGGGCGTCGACCGAGCGGAAATCCAGCTCGGCATTGCGCCACATCAGGTGACGGATGGGATCGACCCGGTGCGCCTCCACCGCTTCGATGAGGTCGGGGTCCATCGGTCCCACCTCGGCGGTGGTGCCGAAAGTGCCGTCGCTCATATGCCGCCCGGCGCGACCGGCGATCTGCCCGATCTCGGCGCGGCTCAGGGCCCGCAGGGCGTGGCCGTCGAACTTGCGCAGGCTGGCAAAGCAGACATGGCTCACATTCATGTTGAGCCCCATGCCGATGGCATCCGTCGCCACCAGGTAGTCGACCTCGCCCGCCTGGTAGAGCTCGACCTGGGCGTTGCGGGTGCGGGGGGAAAGGGCGCCCATGACGATGGCGGTGCCGCCGCGCTGGCGGCGGATGAGATCGGCGATGGCATAGACATCCGCGGCCGAGAAGGCGACCACGGCCGAGCGGGGCGGCAGGCGCGTGATCTTCCTGGGGCCGGCATAGGTGAGGGTGGAAAAGCGCGGCCGGTTGACGATCTCGATTCCCGGCGCCAGCAACCTGACCCAGGGGGTAGCCGCCTCCGAGCCCATGAACATGGTCTCGTCCGTACCCCGCGCGCGAATCAGCCGGTCGGTGAAGATGTGCCCGCGCTCGGAATCCGCGGCCAGCTGGATTTCGTCCACGGCAACAAAGGCCACCGGTCGGTCGAGCGGCATCGATTCCACGGTGCAGAAGAAATAGCGCGCCCCCCGGGGCACGATCTTCTCCTCCCCGGTGACCAGCGCGCAGGCCTCCGCGCCCATGCTCCTGACGGCGCGGTCGTAATTCTCGCGCGCCAGCAGCCGCAGGGGAAAGCCGATCATGCCGGAGCGATGCCCCAGCAGCCGCTCCATGGCCATATAGGTCTTGCCGGTATTGGTCGGTCCCAGGACCGCCGTCAGGCGGGGTGCCAGCGCGTTCATGATG
>JAEUKV010000302.1 GCA_016794165.1 Rhodospirillaceae bacterium | reverse complement strand
TCGCCCAGTTGGTCGATGCCCACCCAGCGATAGCGCGGATCGGCCTTGACCCCCGTCGCCGCCAGCACCGTGAGCGACAGGGCGAAATGGGTGAAGACATGCGTGACCTGCCCGTCGAGCCGGCGCCATTTCGCGGCAACGGGTGGCGCTGCCTCGTCGGCGGCAAAGGGCGTGCCGCGCCACGCGCTGGTCGGCACCTGCATCATGCCGCCCAGGAGTCCCTTTTCCGGCCGCCGTTCCAGGGCGATGCGGCCGTCCTTGTCGATCATCGCGAAACAGATCCCGTAGCGCTGTGGCCGTACCGCCTTGGGCGCCTTCCGGGGATAGGTTTCCGCATCGCCCGCCGCCAAGGCCGCGCAATCGACGCTGAGTGGACAGAGGAAACATTTGGGCCGGGTCGGCGTGCAGATCGTGGCACCGAGATCCATGATCCCTTGCGCATAGTCGCCGGGCCGGCGCTGCGGCGTGTGACGCGCGGCCAGTTCCCGCAGCTCCGCCTTCGCCTTCGGCAAGGGTGTTGTCACCCGGTAGAGCCGCGCCATCACCCGTTCGACATTGCCGTCGAGGATGGTGGCGGGACGGTCGAAGGCGATGGCGGCGATGGCGGCGGCGGTATAGGGGCCGATACCCGGCAGCGCCAGCAGCCCAGCCTCCGTCTCCGGGAACACCCCGCCATGATCGGCAACCACGGCCTCGGCGCATTTCTTGAGGTTGCGGGCGCGGGCGTAATAGCCGAGCCCGGCCCAGGCGGTGAGCACATCGTCGAGGGGCGCCGCGGCAAGGTCGGCGAGACGCGGCCAGCGGGTGAGGAAATCGCGAAAATAGGGACCGACCGTCACCACCGTGGTCTGCTGCAGCATGATTTCGGAGAGCCAGACGTGATAGGGGTCGGCTCGCGTCCCGGCGGGTGCGCGCCAGGGCAGGACGCGGCGGTGCCGGTCGTACCAGGCCAGCAGACGGGCGGAAAGCCCCCGGGCTGGCAGATCGTGGCCCGGCTGGTCCATCTGGATGGGCTCGGCGACTGGTCGTTTGCGCGGCATGGCGCCGGACCTTAGATTAGCTGCCATGAGTGCCAAAGTGGAAAAATCAGGCGCCGGCAAGCCAGCCAAGCCGCCCGCGCGCGAAGCGGCCGAGGCGAAGCCGCGCCGCAACCGCCTCTCGGCCTTGGCCAGCGACGTCCCTGCGCTTACCAAGCTTGCCCTGGGCAAGCGCGGCTTCGCCGAAGCCGACCTCATCGGCCAATGGGCCCGGATCGTGGGCCCCGACCTCGCGCGCCTTGCCCTGCCGGTCAAGCTGCGGTTGCCGCGGCACAAGGCGATGGCGCCAGGCGGCGGCGGGGTGGCGCCCAATGTGGCGGGCGGCACGCTCACGCTCCGCGCCAGTCCGGCGGCGAGCTTGGAGGTGCAGCACCTCAAGCCGCGTTTTCTTGAGCGCATTGCCACCTATTTCGGCTATCCGGCGGTGAGCGAAATCCGTCTCGAGATCGGCGATCGCCGCCGCCCACCGGCGCCACGCAAGGCTGCCGCCGAGGCGCCGCCACCTGACCTCGGCACGGTCAGCGATCCCGAGATCCGCGCCGCCCTGCAGCGACTCGGGGCCGCGCGTGGGCGACAGCGCTAGGCCCGAAAAACCCAGGCCAGACGGCTGAATCCGACTGGACAGCCGGCGACTCGCCGGAATCCAACGGCTTACGCAAGGGCCCTCGCGCCAGGGTTCAATCGGCGTCGCCAAATCACCGATAGCTTGCTTGCATGCCCCCCTGAATCCTGCCAAATAGCGGCGAAACAGTCGGTTGCGCGCGAGGTTCTCGCTGAGCGCAGGGACGGTCGGAACGAAGGCCAGAGTGGAGGCAAGGGTGAACGCTCGCAATATCGTCATCGGCATCGTGATTCTGGCCCTGGTCGGCGTTGGCGGATTCTATGCCTGGACCCAGTACGGGCCAGGCGCCGGCTCCCAATCTGCAGTTCTTGACGGCCTGCCTGAGCCGATCGTCGACCCCCTGGCCCAGGTCCAGGAGGGCGACATGGTGCTGGGCGACCCGGATGCGCCGATCACCTTCATCGAGTACTCCTCGCTTTCCTGCCCGCATTGCGCGCGCTTTCACAGCGCCGTGCTGCCGGAGATCAAGAAAGCCTATATCGACACCGGCAAGGTCAAGCTGGTGCTGCGCGATTTTGCCCTCAACCGGCCGGCCTTCGAAGCGGCCCTGCTCGCCCATTGCGTTTCGCCGATGGCTTATTGGGGCATGATCGACCAGCTCTTCTCCACCCAGCGCGGCTGGGTCAACGAGAACTCGACCGCCGCGCTGAGCATGATGGCGGCAGCGGCGGGCATCAACGGCAAGGACTTCCAGGGTTGTCTCGCCGACGAAGCGGTCAAGCAGCGGATTCTGAATTCGGCCGAGCAGGGCAGCACTGTCTTCAAGATCAACTCGACACCGACCTTTGTGGTCAACGGTATCGTCGTGACCGGCGAACGCTCCTTCGCCGATTTCGAGCAGATCTTCGACGCCCTGGCGGCCCAGTAGACACCCCGTACCGACAGCGCAAGGCCGCACAGCGCAAGGAAGGCAATTCGTGGTCCAGTTCAACAAGCTCCGCCTGACCGGCTTCAAATCCTTCGTCGAACCCACCGAGCTTTCGATTCAGGCGGGCATGACCGGGATCGTCGGTCCCAATGGCTGCGGCAAGTCGAACCTGGTCGAGGCCCTGCGCTGGGTCATGGGCGAAACCTCCGCCAAGCGCATGCGCGGCGGCGAGATGGACGATGTCATCTTCGGCGGCACCGGCAGCCGCCCGGCGCGCAACGTGGCCGAAGTGGTCCTTACCCTGGACAACAGCGACCGTCGCGCCTCCGCGCAGTTCAACGACCAGGACGATCTCGAAATCTCCCGTCGCATCGACCGCGGCGAAGGTTCCACCTACAAGGTCAACGGCAAGGAATCCCGTGCCCGCGACGTGCAGCTGTTGTTTGCCGACCTTTCGGCTGGCGCGCAATCGACCGCGCTGGTGAGCCAGGGGCGCATCGGCGCCATCGTCAATGCCAAGCCCACCGACCGCCGCTCGCTTCTGGAGGAAGCCGCCGGCATCACCGGCCTGCATTCCCGCCGCCACGAGGCGGAACTGCGTCTCAAGGCCGCCGAGGCCAATCTCGCCCGCCTCGACGACGTCATCATCACCCTGGAGAGCCAGCTCGCCGCCCTCAAGAAGCAGGCGCGTCAGGCCTCGCGCTATCGCAATCTGCAGGATCATATCCGCCGCGCCGAGGCGATCCTGTTTCACGTCCAGTGGCAGGATGCCCGCCAGCGCCTGGATTATGCCGAGCAATCCCTGATGGCGGCCGAGACCCAGGTGGTCTCGCTCACCTCCGCCGCCGCCATTGCCGCCACCCGCCAGACAGAGGCCGCCACGATTCTCCCCGGCCTGCGCCAGGCCGAGGCCGAGGCAGCGGCCGAATTGCAGCGCCTGACCATTGCCCGGGGCGCCCTCGACAAGGAAGAGGAGCGCATCGCCCAGGCGCGCGCCGATGCCGACCGGCAGTTGCGCGAAAACGAGGCCGATCAGGGCCGCGAATCCGCCTTCACCGCCGATGCCGCCGCCGCCGCCGAGCGCCTCAGCCAGGAACGCCGCGCGATCGAGGACACGGCCGGCGAAGAAGCCGCCATTGCCGAGGAAACCCAGCGCCGCGTCGAAGCCTGCCAGTCCGAGGTCGACGAGAGCGAGGCCGAGCTTGGCCGCCTGACGCAGGATTTCGCCGCCGCCGAGGCGCGCGCCCAGGCCCTCACCCGCCGCCTCGACGAGTTGCAGCAGCGCCGCCAGCGCCTCGCCAACCGCGCCCAGGAAGTGGACGCCGAACGCCAGCGCCTCACGGCCGAGATCGAGAACGACGCCGAGGCGCTGGCCGCCCGCGCCGCCGTGGCCGAGGCCGAGGTGGCGCTGGAAGAAGCGCAAGGCGCCCTGCACGAGATCGAAACGGCCCGCGCCAGTGCCGGCGAGGCGGAATCCCAGGCCCGCAGCCAGTTGCGCGAGGCCCAGGATGCCCGCGCGCGGCTGAAGGCAGAAGCCGATGCCCTTTCCGCCATCTTCGCCACCTCGGATTCCGAGATGTGGCCGCCGCTGATCGACAGCCTCACCGTGGCGCCGGGCTATGAAACCGCCATCGCGGCGGCGCTCGGCGACGATCTCCAGGCCTCGACCGATCTCGGCGCTCCCACCCATTGGCGCGAGGGCGAAATCGCCCTCGATGCCCCAGGCCTGCCGGACAATGCCGAGACGCTGGCGCGCTTCGTCACCGGTTCGGTGGCCTTGGGTCGCCGCCTGGCGCAGATTGCGGTGGTGGCCGACGAGGCCGCCTGCCGGGCCCTGGGCCCGCGCCTGAAGCAGGGCCAGCGCGTGGTCTCCCGCGACGGCGCCATGTGGCGCTGGGACGGTTTCACCATCGCCGCTGGTACCGAGACTGCCGCCGCCACGAGGCTGAAGCAGCGCAACCGCCTGCGCGAGCTCGACGCGGCCCTCACCGCCGCCGAGGCTGCCCTCGCCGAGGTGGAGGCGCGTTTCGGCGCCGCCCGCGACACCGCGCAGGGCCTCATCGACCGCGAACGCAACCAGCGCCAGGCCCTGCAGAACGCCTATAACGCCGCGCGCCAGGCCCGGGACGGCGCCGCCCGCGCCGAACAGCGCGCGACCCAGATGCAGTCGCGCCTCGCCGCCATCGCCGAACAGGCCGAAGCCGTGGCCGGTGACATCGCCGAGCTGGAAGGTCAGCTGGAAGCGGCGGCCACCGAACGCGCCGAACTGCCGGACCTCGACCAGGCGCGCCAGCGCATCAACGAGCTCCGGCCCGACGTGGCCGAGCGCCGCACGCGCCTGGTGGAGGCCCGCTCGGCCCTCGACCGGCTGCAGCGCGAGGCGCAGCAGCGCCAGCAGCGACTGATCGCGATCGCCGACGAGCTGCGCTCCTGGGAAAGCCGTGCCAGCCAGGCACGCGCCCATCTCGACGAGCTGGTCGAGCGCCGCGAGCACCTGCTCGGCGAAATCGAACGACTTGCCGCCATGCCGGAGGAGATCGCCCGGCAGCGCAGCGACCTCATGGATCTGCTGGAAACCTCCGAAGCCAAGCGTCGCGACGCCGCCGACGCCCTGGCCAGCGCCGAGACGGCGCTCTCCGAGGCCGACCGTGGCCTGAAGGGCGAGGAATCGAAACTGATCGAGGCGCGCGAGAACCGCGTCCGCGCCGAGGCCGCCATCGCCCAGGCCAAGGAAGCCGCCGACACCCTCACCGAGCGCATCCGCGAGAAACTGGAATGTTCGCCCGAGGAGGTTCTGACCCTCGCCGAGCTCGACCCCTCGGAAGCCCTGCCCGGCCGCGAAGAGACCGAGCAGCGCCTCCACAAGCTGATGCGCGAGCGCGAGAACATCGGTCCGGTCAATCTCCGCGCCGAAACCGAATCCAGCGAGCTCGACCAGCAGCTGGCCGGCATGCAGTCGGAACGCTCGGATCTCATCAACGCGGTCTCGCGCCTGCGCCAGGGTATCGCCAGCCTCAACCGCGAGGGCCGCGAGCGACTGCTGGCCGCCTTTGAACTGGTGAACGGCCATTTCACCTCGCTCTTCACGCGCCTCTTCGGCGGCGGCAAGGCGCATCTGCAACTCACCGAGGCCGAGGATCCCCTGGATGCCGGGCTTGAGATCTTCGCCAGCCCGCCGGGCAAGAAGCTGCAGGTCCTCTCGCTGCTGTCGGGCGGCGAGCAGGCGCTGACCGCCCTCGCCCTCCTCTTTGCGGTCTTCCTGGTCAACCCGGCGCCGATCTGCGTCCTCGACGAGGTCGACGCGCCGTTGGACGACGCCAATGTGGAGCGCTTCTGCAATCTGGTGCAGGAACTGGCCGTTTCCTCCGGCACGCGCTTCCTGGTGATCACCCACCACCGCCTGACCATGGCCCGCATGGACCGCCTCTACGGCGTCACCATGGCCGAACGCGGCATCTCGCAGCTGGTCTCGGTCGATCTGCAGGAAGTGGGCGAGTTGAAGGCGGCGTCGTAGCAGTCGTTGCGCCCGTCTCTCAACTATCGCATTTCATTTGGGACACCGCTTCACTGCCAGTGCATCGGCCCGGTAAGGAGGTCGTAGGTGCCCCAGGCCCAGAGGCCGAGAACCACGACCGCGATGACCCATCCCGCCCGGATCCAGGCCTGTCTTGCCGGATGAGCAGGGAAGAAGCCGATCACCACCCGGCTCAGCAGGTGTCCGGCCAGCCAGACAATGCCGATGGCAATCGGCGCGAAGAACGGCAGGAACGGATAGAAGGGCTCGGTGAGCAGCCGCACCAAAAGGCCAGCGAGGGCCACCAGGAGCAGTCCGCCGGCGAGGATGGCGCCGCAGAGCAGGGCCGCCGCGACCTTGCGCAGGCCGGATGCGGTTGTGGCAAGCGATTCCGGGCCTGCGACCGCCCGTTCCGGACTGGTATTCTCTGGCAGTGACATGCGCCCCCCTGACCCCACGATCGACCCGCCCCAGCATGGCGCCGGCTGGGCCATCGGCCAAGGCCCTAAAGGGTCGTCTTGTTCCCGGCTCGGCCGGGTTAACAGCTCCTTTACGCCCTTCTCCGGAAATCCCCTGCGACATGGGAACCGGGCGCTTTTTACGTCGTTATTTCAATATGTTAGTGGCAGGCAATTGACCTTGACAGCTGGTACCCCCTTGCCTATGTTGCGCGCGCTTCCGGCGATCCTCCGATCGGCGGGGGTAACGGTTTGTTGCTCGGGGGATTCTCGAGGATCGGCGACATGACCGAACGGCAACCGGATGACCTCGATCGGCTGGACGCGAAGCTGAAATCGGCGCGCGACAGGATCGGGGAAACCGGGACCCAGGAACTGGCCAGCGAAGGCACGTCCCTGGGTTACGGCTTCCGCCTCAGCGTCGAATTGCTGGCGGGGCTGCTGGTCGGTCTGGGGATGGGCTATGTCATCGACGGATGGCTGGGTTCGCGCCCCTGGTTCATGCTGGTTTTCATGATCCTCGGCCTGGGTGCCGGCATCCTCAACGTGATGCGCGTGACCCGGTCGATGGAGCGGCAGGCCGACGCAAACAAGGATCAACGTTAAAGCGCCGCCGCGCTTTGCCCCCACGAAACGGGGCATCGGGGCGCGCCAGCCGGGGATGACATCGTGGCCGACGCCCATTCACCACTCGCCCAGTTCGAGATCAAGACGATTGCCGAGCTGCAGCCGTTCGGCATCGATGCCTCCTTCACCAACGCCTCGCTGATCATGGTGGTGGTGGTCGGCCTCATCACCCTCTTCATCGTCGCCGGCATGAACAAGGCCACGATCGTGCCGGGGCGCTTCCAGGGCATGGTCGAGTTCTTCTACGAATTCATCGCCAATCTGCTGCAGGAGAATACCGGCCCCAAGGGCAAGCAGTTCTTTCCGCTGGTCTTCTCGCTGTTCATGTTCATCCTGGGCTGCAACCTCATCGGCCTCTTCGGCGTCTTCACGGTGACCAGCCACATCATCGTCACCTTCGCCCTGGCGCTGATGGTGATCACGATCGTGACCGTGGTGGGGTTCATTCGGCACGGCGGCCATTTCCTCACCTATTTCGTGCCGCAGGGCGCGCCGATGTGGCTGATGCCGCTGATGATCCCGCTCGAGGTGATCTCCTACCTCATCCGCCCGATCAGCCTCTCGGTGCGGCTGTTCGCCAACATGGTGGCGGGCCACGTCATGCTCGGCGTCATCGGCACCTTCGTGGTCGGTCTCGGCAGCCTGTTCTTCGCCTTCGGCGCCATTCCGCTGGCCGCCATTCCGCTGATCTTCGCGCTGGAAGTGCTGGTGGCGCTGCTCCAGGCCTATGTCTTTGCCATTCTGACCTGCATCTATCTCAACGACGCGATTCACCTCGCGCACTGAGCCGGAGCAGGACGGTCGCTTCCATCAACGACAACTTCTGTTAATCCCAAGAAAGGATCTCAATCATGGAACTCGATGCTGCGAAGATGATCGGTGCCGGTATCGCCGCCCTCGCCCTGGGTGGCGCCGGTATTGGTCTCGGTACGCTGTTCGGCAGCTACATGGAGGGTGCGTTCCGCAACCCCGAGGCGCAGTCGAAGCTGAAGGTCAACCCGATGCTGGCCTTCGCGCTGATCGAAGCCACGGGTCTGTTCGGCTTCGTCATCGCCATGATCATCCTGTTCGGCTGATCCGCCCGACCGTTCGAACCTCGTTACGACCATAGGACCGGCCGGCTCATCGCGATGTCGGCCGGTTCGTGATCCGGGAGAGGGCACATGCCCCAATTCGACCCCGCCGTCTTTTCGCCCCTGCTGGTCTGGCTGGCCCTGACCTTCGTGGC
>JAEUKV010000296.1 GCA_016794165.1 Rhodospirillaceae bacterium | reverse complement strand
ATGTGTGGAATCGCAGGATTGATCCACCGCGGCACGACCGGCGATATCGGCACGGAAATGACCGCGATGCTGCAAAGCCTGAAGCATCGCGGGCCGGATTCGACCGGTTTCGCCCTCTATGGCAGCCCCAAGGGTAACGCCCTGGTAATGCGCTTCAAGGTCGCCGAACAGGACGACATGAAGCACGGATTCAAGATTCACGATCAGGTCATCGAGCGAAAATTAGAAGTCGACAAGCGCCTGAAGGAGCTGGGTGCGACCATCGTCAAGGCCGAGGATGCGACGGAATATGCCTTCCGCTACACCCTCGACTACGGCGGAGACAAAAGAAAGCTCGCCAACTACATCGAGGATATCGATGGTGCCGAGATCCTGTCGCTGGGTTACGGCCTGGAACTGATCAAGGACCTCGGCGACGCCAAGGTCGTCTCGGACCAGTACCATCTCAAGGGCTTCAAGGGCAGCCATGCGCTGGGTCACACACGCATGGCGACGGAATCGGATGTCGACATCCGCTCCGCCCATCCCTATTGGGCCTATCCCTTCGCCGATGTCGCCGTGGTCCATAACGGCCAGTTGACCAATTACTGGACCGGCCGTCGCGATCTCGAGCGTCGCGGTCATCGCTTCATGTCGAACTGCGACAGCGAACTGATCGCCGTCTACCTAGCCGACAAGATCAGCCAGGGCGCCGACCTCAAGGACGCCATGACGGATTCAATCGAGGAACTGGACGGCGTTTTCACCTATCTGGTGGCGACGGCGGACAGTCTCGGCATGGCCAAGGACGTCATGGCGGCCAAGCCCATGGTGCTCTACGAGAGTGACGACTTCATCGGCCTTGCTTCCGAGGAAGTGGCCATCCGCAGCATTTTCCCGCATGAGATCGATACCTTCGACCCGTATGAGGGCGAAGTGCGGGTCTGGAAGCGATAATCAGGAACAGAGAGGCAGGAGCCGAACATGGCGCTTCGCACCCAATCACACGAAATGGGCATGCACACCGAGAAACTCTCGGGCCGTACCCAGCAACGCTTCTTCTCGCCGTCCGAGGAGGAGAATTTCACCTATCCCGGCGCCTATGAGGTCGATTTCAACAAGCGCGCCGAGTTCGATGCCGAGAAGCTTTCGACCTCGGAGATCAACCTCAAGATCCGGGACCTGATGAAACAGGGTCACGGCACCATCGTGATGAAGAATCCGGGCGCCAAGCACGCGCTTGCCGTCGGCATCCTCAACAAGCTCAACCTGCAGATCGAAGGTTCGCTCGGCTATTTCGGCTGCGGCCTGATAGACGGCCCCAACATCCACATCAAGGGCCGGGTGGGCTGGTCCTGCGCGGAGAACATGCTGGCAGGCACGGTGGTGATCGAGAAGAACGCGGGCTCCACCTTCGGCGCCGCCATCCGCGGCGGCGACCTGGTCTGCAAGGGCGATGTGGGTGCGCGCATGGGCATCGACCAGAAGGGCGGCACCATCATCGTCGGTGGTCGCTGTGGTGCCTTCTGCGGGTTCATGATGCAGCGCGGGCGCATGGTGATCCTGGGCGACGCCGGCAAGAACCTCGGCGATTCGATGTATGACGGCACCATCTATGTCGGGGGCAAGATCGAGGGCCTCGGCGTGGACGCGGTCCCGGGCGAGATGAACGAACTCGACTGCCAGTGGCTGGAAGGCAAGCTCAAGCTCTATGGCATGAAGGCGCCGAACGGGGTCAAGAACATGACCAAGATCGTCGCCGGCAAGCAGCTCTGGAACTACGACAATCTCGAACCTTCGGAAAAGAAGCTGATCCTGTAACCGCAGGCAGGCACCCGAGGCTACAGGTCCATTCGAGACACAAGGAATCGCCACATGGCAAAAGAGAAAAAGGCTCCGGCCGCCGATCCCAAGACCAAGAAGCCGCTGTCGCGCGACACGTCGCGCCTCGGCAACAGCTTCATGTTCCCGCCGAGCGTCATCGACGACATTCACATCAAGTCCGAGCTTGGCCGCTACCGCATGCGCGGCTTCTCGCTGTTCAAGAAGATCCCGAGTTGGGACGACCTCACCTTCTTGCCGGGTACCCTCACCCGCTTCGTGATCGAGGGCTATCGCGAGAAGTGCGAGACCAAGACCGTGATCGGTCCGAAATGCAAGCGACCGCTGGTGCTTGACGTGCCGGTTTACATCACCGGTATGAGCTTCGGCGCACTTTCCTACGAGGCCAAGATTGCGCTGGCGCGCGGCGCCACCATGGCGGGCACGGCGACCTGCTCGGGCGAAGGCGGCATGATCCCTGACGAGCGCCGCTTCAGCTCGAAATGGTTCTATCAGTGCATCCAGTCGCGCTATGGCTTCAATCCGCACCACCTGCAGCTGGCCGACGCGGTCGAGTTCTTCATCGGCCAGGGCTGCAAGGTCGGCCTCGGTGGCCACCTCATGGGCCAGAAGGTAACGGACCAGGTGGCGGAAATGCGCTCGCTGCCCGCCGGCATCGACCAGCGCTCGCCGGCGCGTCATCCCGACTGGCTGGGTCCCGATGATCTTGCCCTCAAGATCCAGGAGATCCGCGAGGCGACCAATTGGGAAATTCCGATCCAGCTCAAGCTGGGTGCCGCGCGCGTCTATGACGATGTCCGCATGGCGGCGAAGACCGGGCCGGACAGCATCTATATCGACGGCATGGAAGGCGGCACCGGTGCCGGCCCGCACATCGCCACCGAAGAAACCGGCGTTCCCGGCATTGCCGCCATTCGTCAGGCCAGGAAGGCGCTGGACGATGTCGGCATGTCGGGCGAGATCAGCCTGGTCTATGCCGGCGGCATCCGCAACGGCGGCGACGTCGCCAAGGCCCTGGCGCTCGGGGCCGACGCGGTGGCGATCGGGCATTCGGCGCTGATGGCCCTCAACTGCAACAAGGACATCCCGGAAGCTGACTTCCCCAAGGAAATCGGCTGCGAGGCCGGCTACTGCTACCACTGTCATACCGGCCGCTGCCCGGTGGGCGTGGCGACGCAGGATCCGACCCTCAGGAAGCGCCTCGATCCCGATGAGGCGGCGGAGCGGGTCTACAACTTCCTGCACTGCCTCACCATCGAAGCCCAGATGATGGCGCGCGCCTGCGGCAAGACCAACGTCCACTCGCTGGAGCCGGAGGATCTCGCCGCGCTGACGATGGAGGCCTCGGCCCTGGCCCAGGTGCCGCTCGCCGGCTCGCAACACACTGTCGGTCGCCCCGACATGTCTCGCTACTAAGGAGGTCGCCATGGCTGACAAGAAGCCTGCTGGCAAGGAAGACGTTGACAAGTACCTGAAGGGTGATGGCCTGGATTCCAGTCGCGAAAAGGAAATCGGCCAACACATCGGTTACCGCTATGACGTCAACCTCGTGCCCGATTACAACCGCCTGACCCCGTTCCTGAAGAAGTATCTGGAGACCATGGGCTGGGACGACCTCAATTGGCTGGAGGACGTCCATATGGGCTACGAAGAGGGCCGCGCTGCGGTGTTCGACCGGAACATCAACGGCTGGGTCACCGTTCCGGCGGATCTCAAGCTGCCGGACAACCAGCAGGATCGCGACATGATCGCGCGCGAACTGCTGATCAAGTTCCAGATGTCGCGCAAGCATCCGATGGTCGACCTCAACAAGGCCTATCGGAAGTTCTGACAACGCGTTTCAAGAGCTCAAGGTCCTGCCCCGCTGCACTTCGGTGCGGCGGGGATTTTTTTTGGCTATTCCTCTTCCTCGAAGCCGCTCTTGCCGGCACTTCGGCTCCAATCCGGCGAGAAGGAAACAATCCGCACGCCGGCGGGAATGTTCGGATTGAACATGCGGTTATGCCAATAGGTCGATTGGTAGAGCAGATCGTGTTCGGCCAGTTCCGCGACCTGGCACAGCAACCGGTAGGTCTGGCTGAGTTCGGCGAATTCCAGAAAGACCTTGCCGTGGCCAAGCAGCCGGTCGACCAGTTCCGAGGCGGGACCGAACAAGGCGGTGAGGGTATCGTCGAAGTCGCGGTAGCGCTGAAAGTACCCCGCCGCCATATGCTCGGTGGCCTTCTCCCAGCGCTCGACGGGGTCCTGCGTCTTGAGGACCTGATGACGGAAGAACGCGGTGGCTTCCTCCGGCTCCGCCTTGTGCAGCACCATGACGGTCGACCCGGCAAGTTGCGCATTGTCGCGACTGAAGATGACCGGCCGCATGCCGGGGCTCGGTCGCCCGCCGCCTTCGCGCATCGACATCTGCCGCAACCGACATTGCCAGTGCAGGAAGTCCTCGCGCAGCTGTGCCGCGGCTTCGCCGATCAGGATGATGTTGTCTGGTTCCTTGGACATCTCGGGCCTCATCTCTCGCGCAGTGTAACGTTACCCTGACAAAAACTTCATCGCAACCAATCGAGTACCATATCCAGTAAGATTGTACTGGATTGGGTTGGGGAACTGTCGCATCATCTACCGACTGGTTTCAGGTTTGACGCGTGATCAGCGAGGGGGATTCGCTTGGATTTACGGCGTTTATCAACTGAATTCCGTATCTTGCGAGTCACCTCAACTCGCAGTCGGGTGGCGCGTACCCAGAAGCGTCCACATGGCTGGCGGCTCTCGCAGCAACCAAAAACAGACCATAACAGACATTGGCGGGCAGCACGTTTCCACGCCTCGCCATGCACCAAACCCCGGATCGGCGTGGGGCGTTCCGGCGGCAAGAACGACCGAGCAAGGTCGCCCCACAATTCGCAGACAACTGCCAAAAATCAGGGGAAGCTGAAATGACATCGGAATCAGGAAAGGGGTCCGCGACTGGGCGGACTCAAGGGGAACTTGTCCGCTCGATCGACTGGCGCGGTGCCTTCTGGGTGGCGAGCGGTGTGCCGGCTTTGGTGCTGTTCTCGATCGGCGGCATCGCCGGTACGGTCGGCAACGTCGCCTTCGCGATCTGGGGTGTGTCGATGATGATGGGCTTCATCCAGTCCTTCACCTATGCCGAGATCGCCGGCCTGTTCCCGAATAAATCCGGCGGTGCCTCAGTCTACGGCGCCGCAGCCTGGTTGAAATACGGCAAGTTCATCGCGCCGCTTTCCGTCTGGTGCAACTGGATCGCCTGGACACCGGTGCTCTCACTCGGCAGCGCAATCGCCGCGGGCTACATACTAAATGCGATGGAGCCGGCGCCCAGCGCCGACGCCATTCAGGCGGCGATCAGCGCGGCCGCAGCTTCCGGTCAGGTGATTGACGAGGCGACGGCCATCGCCAGCCTCATGCCGATCCACGGCTGGACCTTGTTGACGGTGGATCTCGGCATCGTCTCCATGTCCATCAACTGGACCTTCTTCATCGGCGCGCTGTTGATGCTGCTGGCCTTCGCCATCCAGCATCGCGGCATTCTTGGAACCGCCAAGGTTCAGATGGTCGTCGGCCTGGTGATCGTCATCACACTGTTTGTGATCGGTGTGGTGCCGTTCTTCAACGGCAACTTCAACGCCGACAACTTCGCCCCCTTCGTTCCGCTCGCGGCGCCCTATGCGCCGGAACCGGGTGCCTGGAATATCGCCGGCTGGACATTGGTCCTGGGCGGCATGTTCATCGCGGCCTGGTCGACCTACGGTTTCGAAACCGCCATCTGTTACACCAGCGAGTTCAAGAACCCCGAGACGGACACGTTCAAGGCGATCTTCTATTCGGGTCTGCTGTGCCTTGTCCTGTTCATCCTGGTGCCGATCACTTTCCAGGGCTATCTCGGCCTGGAGGGAATGCTTGGAGCGGGAATCGTCGATGGATCGGGCGTTGCAGATGCCATGGCCCATATGGTCGGCGGCGGGGCACTGAGTGCCCTGTTCGTGTTTCTGATCATCGGTTCCCTGGTTCTGATCATCATCACCGCCATGGCAGGCTCGTCGCGCACCCTCTACCAGGGCTCGGTTGACGGCTGGCTGCCGCGTTATCTGGGCGGCGTCAATCACAACGGCGCACCCACTTCGGCGATGTGGACGGATCTCGGTTTCAACCTGATCCTGCTGGCCATCGCGGCAACCGACGCCACAGCCTATTTCTTCATCCTGGCGGTGTCGAATTGCGGCTACATCATCTTCAATTTCCTCAACCTCAACGCCGGCTGGATCCACCGCATGGATGCCGGCCACGTCAAGCGGCCGTTCAAGGCGCCTACCATCGTGCTGGCGGCGGGAACGGTCCTGGCCTTCGTCAACGCGGTCTTCATGGGAGCGGGTGCCAAGGTCTGGAATCCGCATGCCCTCTGGTACGGCCTTGGCGCGGCGGCGCTGATCATTCCGGTCTTTGCCTTCCGCCACTACGTTCAGGACAAGGGCAAATTTCCCGAACGCATGCTCGCCGATCTCGGCGTCAAGGACTCAAACGACCTCGGACAGCGCAGGGCCGGCATTCTGCCCTATGTCACGCTGATCGCCGGCGTCGCCGTTGTATTGATCTCGAACTACGTCTTCACCGGCTGAGCCGGAACTGTCATCATCGCGGACGAGGCCGCGTCGCGGCCTCGTCCGCCACCTTTCCAGGGTTTCGATGTTGGGCCGAGAAAAACATCTTGACGACGCCACCTTCGCTGCGTTCCAGCGCGACGGTTTCGTGATCATTCGCAACCTGCTGAATGATCACGAGATCGCCGCCGCGCGTGCCCGCTTCGAGCCGCTGTTCCAGGGCAAGTTCGAGACCGGCCTCTATCCGGACGAATGGAACTGGCAGGAGGGCCGCGACCCGGCCGACCGCACGCGCCAGATCTGCAACGGCTGGAAGTCCGACCGCACCGTCGCCCGTATCGTGCTGGCGCCCAGAGTGGGCGAGCTGTGCGCCAGGCTGGGCAACTGGCCGGGTGCCCGACTGGGCCAGGACAACGTGCTGTGGAAGCCGCCAGGCGCCAAATCGCTGGGCTTCCACCAGGACGACAGCTATTGCCACTGGGTGGTGCCGTCCGGCTTCATGACCTGCTGGATGGCCCTGGACGATACCGCGGCCGCCGGCGGCACGATCGAATACGCCCGCGGTTCCCACCTCTGGCCACTCAGCCCACCGGTGGGCAAGTTCCACGCCCCGGACGATTATCATGCGACAGTGCGCCACGCCGCCACCGCTGCGGGGAAGGCGCTGGAGATCGTGCCGATCGAGGTTTCCGCCGGGGATGCCGTCATCCATCATGGCCGCACCTGGCACGGCTCCGGCCCCAATCTTGAGGCGCGGCCGCGTCGCTCTCTGGTCGCGCATTGCCTTTCCTCCGAGACAAGGTTCCATCCCACCGAGATCAGCTACATCTACAGCCGCTATCGGCGCTGGCAGGACCTCGAGATGGACGAGAGCTACTTTCCGATCCTGTGGCGCCAGGACGGCTATCGCTCGCCGGGCCTCGCCGCCTATCTCGGCGACGCAACTGCCGCCTGACGGCTGCGTCAAAAATGGGCCTCAATTGGTTGTAACTTGTATGGCTTTGGTAACGAGATTGTTGAAACCCCTACGAAGCTTCGGCTATTCTTGACCATGCACCACGCGGGGGGAGCAGCAGACGCCCATTCAATCGAAACGCAAGAACGAGGTGTAGGGAGAGCTCATGAAAAAGAGAGTTGCCGTCATCGGCGCAGGCCCGTCCGGGACCGCTGTCCTGCGCGCCTTCCAATCCGCCGCCGCCAAGGGCGCCGACATTCCCGAGATCGTCTGTTTCGAGAAGCAGGATGATTGGGGCGGCTTGTGGAACTACACCTGGCGCACAGGTACCGACGAGTTCGGCGAGCCGGTCCATTGCAGCATGTATCGCTATCTGTGGTCCAACGGCCCGAAGGAATGCCTGGAGTTCGCCGACTACACCTTCGAAGAGCATTTTGGCCGCCCGATCGCCTCCTACCCGCCGCGCGCGGTCCTGTGGGACTACATCAAGGGCCGCGTCGAGAAGGCCGGCGTGCGCGACTGGGTGCGCTTCCGCACCCCGGTCCGCCACCTCTCCTATGACGACAAGAGCGGCAAGTTCTCGATCACGTCGCACGACCTTCGCAAGGACAAGGTCACGACCGAGACCTTCGATCATGTCATTGTCTGCGCGGGGCATTTCTCGACCCCGCACGTGCCCGAGTTCCCCGGCTTCACCAGCTTCAACGGCCGCGTCCTGCACGCCCACGATTTCCGCGACGCGATGGAATTCAAGGGCAAGGACATCCTGATCGTCGGCCGTTCCTATTCGGCCGAGGATATCGGCTCGCAGTGCTACAAATACGGCGCCAAATCCATCACGACGACCTATCGCAGCCGGCCGATGGGCTTCAAGTGGCCGTCCAACTGGGAGGAGAAGCCCCTGCTGCAGCGGGTCGACAACCGCACCGCCTATTTCAAGGACGGCACGTCGCGGGAAATCGACGCCATCATCCTGTGTACGGGCTACCAGCACTACTTCCCGTTCATCGAGGATCCGCTGCGCATGCGGACCGAGAACCGCCTGTGGCCGCTCAACGTTTACAAGGGCGTCGTGTGGGAAGACAATCCGAAGCTGCACTATATCGGCATGCAGGACCAGTTCTTCACCTTCAACATGTTCGATGCCCAGGCGTGGTACTCGCGCGATGTCATCCTGGGTCGCATTCCCTTGCCGAGCCAGGCCGAAATGCGCAAGGACAGCGCCGAATGGCGCGCCCGCGAGGAAAAGCTCGAGGACGCCGAGCAGATGATCTGGTACCAAGGCGATTACGTGAAGCAGCTGATCGGCATGACCGATTACCCGAGCTTCGACATCGACACGGTCTGCAAGACGTTCATCGAGTGGGAACACCACAAGGCGGAAGACATCATGGGCTTCCGCAACAACTCCTACCGCTCGGTCATGACCGGCAAGATGTCGCCCAAGCATCATACCCCGTGGTTGCAGGCCATGGACGATTCACTTGAGAGCTATCTGAAATCGTCGTAACGCGCGTCCATCCGGGCACCCGCAGCGAGCGGGTGCCCGGTACGCCCGGCCGGCCTCACGAGCGCGGCTTGAGCTTCTCCGGATCGTAGAATGGGAAGCGGACCACACGCGCCGGCAGTCGCTTCTGGTGTCCGTCGATCTTGCCGATCTCGACCTCGGTGCCGATGGCGGCATGGGCCACATCCATGCGGCAGAGCGCGATGTTCTTGCCCAGGGTCGGCGAGATGCAGCCGCTGGTCACGACTCCCACCTGTGCCCTACCCACATGCACGCAATCGCCATGACCGACCGCCTGCTTGGCGTCGATCTCCAGCCCCACCAGCTGGTTCCTGGGGTTGTCCTTGCGGCGGATAATCGCGTCGCGCCCAACGAACTCCTCATTCCCCTTGAGCGCCACGGTGAAGCCGATCCCGGCCTCATAAGGGTCAGTCTGGTCGTTGAATTCGTAATGCGCGAAAATCAAGCCAGCCTCGATCCGCAGGATATCGAGCGCCTCAAGACCCAGCGGCAGCAACCCATGCGGCTGACCCGCCGCCCAGATCGCATCCCACACCGCCGGCGCATCCTTGGGATGGCAGAAAATTTCGTAGCCGAGCTCGCCGGAATAGCCGGTGCGGGAAACGACCACGGCGACACCGTTATAGTCGCCGATCCGCCCGACGGTGAAATGGAACCACTGGATCTCGTCGACGCGCGGCCTCGCCGGCGGCGTCCAGATGATCTCCTTGAGGATGTCGCGGCTCTTGGGCCCCTGCAGGGCGATGTTGTGCAACTGATCGGTCGCCGACTTCACCCAAACCTGCTTGAGGCCGCGCTGTTCGGCCAGGTCGCGCAGCCATTTGCCACCAAATTCGTCGCCGCCGATCCAGCGATAGCGGTCCGGGCCCAGGCGGAACACCGTGCCGTCGTCAACCATCCCGCCATGCGGATAGCACATCGCCGTATAGACTACCTGCCCGTCCGCGAGCTTGCGAATGTTGCGCGTGCAGGCGATCTGCAGCAGATCCTCGGCATCGGCCCCCAGCACCTCGAACTTGCGCAGGGGCGAAAGGTCCATCACCGCGGCCGCCTCGCGACAGGCCCAGTATTCCGCCGTCGGTCCGGCATTGTTGAACCGGTTGGGCAGCCAGAAGCCGCGATACTCGGTGAAATTGCGTGTCAGCGCCGAGGTACGCGGATGAAAGCCGGTCTCGCGGGTCAGTCTCGGTTCGGCATCTGGGGTCATGCGAAAAGCCATGGCTCGAGAGAAACTGTGTTTCGCATCATAAATGCGAACGTGAATGTCGGTGGGATTCCAGGCATTGGTGGCGTCGATATCGTCGGGACAGGCGGAGGAGCCGCAGACCAGGTCCTTCATCGCCCGCATCAGCACATAATCGCCCGGGCGCGACCAGGGATCGTCGAGGAAGATCGCGTTCGCCGCGTTGACACCGGTATTGTAGAACAGATTGACCGCCTGCCAGCCCGGCCGGCGCTCCAGGCCGAAGCGATCCAGCGCATAATTGAAGTTCCCGGAACAGCTGGCATGGCCCGGATAGCCGGCATCCTCGTAGAATCGCGGCGTACAGGCGAGTCCGAAGGTGTCGTGCCGGCCGCAGGTATCGCGGATGACCTCGGTGAGGGCCTGCATGTCCACATCGAAGAACTTGGCAGCAAGACCCGGGCCCGGATAGATCGCCCCGAGAAGCGTGCGGGTGGTGGTCATGTCGATGCCGCGTTCCCTGCCCTTCTGCAACTGGCGCGCATCGAAGGCCACGAAGTCCGAGCATTGTCGCCCGGCCACGTCAATAACCTGGATGTACTGGCCTTCCTTGACCTCGTAGGAAAGCGCCGTGCACCGGTCGACGCGGTATTCGGCGACCAGATTGCCCAAAGGCGGCGGCAATTCCGCGTTGGATTCGGGCGGCGCGGATTGCCGCTGCACGAGGACGCCAAGGTCCGTCGGTGGCTCCTGGTCGCCAGGCGCCATGTCCCGGCCCGGCGCGTGAATCAGAAGGATGACATCGCGCTCCGCCACCAAGGCCACATGGTCGCCGGCACGGGTGTCGCCTTCGAACAGGCGCGCGGCGCGGTCGATACCGTGGGGCAGATTCCATTGCCGCAATTGGTGGCGCAACTGGCTCACCGTCTCCGGCAAACCATCTGTCGCGGCGATTTCGCCGGATAAAACGCGGTTGACTCCGAGGCTCTCGACACGGGCGCTAAGGCCCAGTGCCGCCAGATCCGGCTTCGCGGCGACGCCGCTACCCGGCGCCGACACGGTAAAGGCCGCCAGATCGCAACACTGGCGACCTTCCCGATCGGTGATCGCGATCCGGTCGCCGGCGCGCAACCGGAGGATCAGGGAACCGAGGCCCGGTACCCGATATCGCTCGACCAGCGGATCCCATCGCGAGAGGCCCGGTTCAATCACGCGTGGTCGCAGGATGGGCGGCACTGCCGCGGCGACATTCATCAGCTTCCCCATTGCACAAAAGCATTGGAAACCAAGCTTTTGATGATAGACCGGAGCTCGACGGCTGCTCAAGCGGTCAATCGACCGGCAAGCGCGGTTTCCCGGCGCTCAGGCAAGCCCGGCCCGGGTCAGCACCTCGCGCATCTCCCCGTCGCCGCAGGTGTTGCTGACGCGGCTGTACTCCTCCGGCGTGTCGATTTTCCGGTGGCGATCATGTGCCGACGCCTCGAATCTGTGCTGCGCCTTCTCGGCAGCGCGGTTGATGGCGGCGGCGAAGAACGCCTCTGCTTCGGCATCGGTGGCCGCTGCCAACGTCCGCCGCGCCACCTCCAGTACATCCGGGCGGATCAAGGCGGCAAATTGCGGAAAATACTGACGGTTCGCCGCGACATGCCTTTCCTCGTGATGCCAGACCTCGCGCCAGAGGCAGCCGTCGCGCTGGATCTCGCTGGCAATGTAGACCGTGCTGACGGCCTGCAACGTGATGTCGAGCCTTTGCACCGACCAACAGAACGTACCATCGCTACGCGGGACGCCCTTGATACTCATGCTGAGGTTACCGGATATGCTCATCTGGGTCACGCCGAGCATATAGGGAAAATCCTCGCTGCGCGCCGCTGCGAAGGCCGGATCGGCGATGAGGGCGCGCAGGTTCCGGTTGTGATCGAGGTCGGGTGGCGCGAATTCCGACCGGATATCGATCTCGGGATTTGCCAGGGCCTGGCCGCAGGCATCGGCGCGAGCTGCCCCGGTCTGTACCGTCCATGCCAGCAGCCCAAGGCCGGCGGCGCGGAGCATGACAGCCGGTCGATAATGCCACGGCGCTGTCAAATATCGCCCTCCTGAATCCGTTTACGCATGATCGAGAGATTCTGCTGTGCCGGCAGATTGGTCGGATAGAGCGCGAGCACGCGTTCGAACGCGTCCAGCGCAGCCGCGTCGCGAGAAAGTGCAATGTTCACGAGACCCAGTCCCGACAAGGCGCCGAAATGCCGCGGTTCGAGTTCCAGTACCTGCTCGATGTCGTCCAGCGATGCCTGATAGTCGCCCGCGAAGTAGTGCATCGTCGCGCGCTTGTTCCAGGCCTCGGCAAAGTCCGGCCGCGCGGCGATTACCGCGTCGAAGCGCGCCTTGGCCGTCTTGAAGTCGGCGGCGCCCATGGCTTCCTCGCCTTCGCGCATGAGGCGGTCGAGGTCGCCCGTGCCGCTCTCGCCCCAGATCTGCCAGATCATGAACTCGGTCAGCCGCGCCACGGCGGGATTGTCGGTCTGCTGGAGACGGTCAAACAGGGCCGGCAGCCTCGGGTCGGTCTGGTCGGCATCCGCCACCGATGGTTGCCCCAGCAGCGGCGCGAGGGATGCCAGGAGAAGCCAGGGCGCTGCCAAAACGTGGTTCCAGAACCTGTTCATGGTCGTGTAGTCTAACAGCATCTGCCAGTCGAGGCGACCTTCGCGCCCCACCTCCCTCCCAGACGAGACCCAACTCATGACTGCCGAAGCCCATTTCTCCGCCACCTATGCCGAGGCGCGGAACAAGTTCCTTGCCGCGGCACATGCCAGCGGCGCCGTGCTCACCGCGCATATCAACCCGAAACTAGGGCCGGACGGTGGCGAACTGGCAACCGACGTCGCCCGACTTGGGCCGCCGGATGCCGAACGCCTCCTGATCGCGATGTCCGGGACACATGGCGCCGAGGGTTTTTGCGGTTCAGGAATCCAGACCGGCTGGCTGCGCGGCGGACACCTCGCTTCCCTGCCCGCCGGGACGGCCGCCCTGCTCATTCATGCGATCAATCCGTTCGGCTTCGCCTGGGTTCGCCGCGTCAACGAGGACAACATCGACCTCAACCGCAACTTCATCGATCACAGCAAGCCCTATCCGGAGAATGCCGGCTATCGTGAGCTGCGCGATTTCATCTGCCCCGCAACCTGGGACGATGCATCGGCAACCGCATCCAAAGCCGCCTTCGCCGGCTACGTTGCGCGCCATTCGAAGGTCGACCTCCAGGCCGCCATCATGAACGGGCAGTACTGGGACAAAGCCGGCGTGTTTTATGGCGGCAACGCCCCGAACTGGTCGCATCGCACGCTGCTGGAGATTCTTGCCCCCTATGCCGGCACGGCGCGGGAGGTCGCCTTCATCGACCTTCACACCGGCCTCGGCCCAAATGGGTACGGCGAGATCATCTCGAACGACATGGCGCCGAAACCGGGCGCCGCCCGCGTGCGCGACTGGTTCGGCGCCGAAGCCACCATGATCGACGACGGCTCCTCAAGCTCGACCGCGGTCACCGGTGATACGCAGCTCGGCCTCAACGCCGCCCTGCCGCGATCCAGCATCACCGGCATCACCTTGGAATACGGCACGGTGCCGCTGGACGACATGCTGGAAGCGGTGCGGGCCGACAACTGGCTGCACATCCATGGCCGGATCGACAGCGATCTCGGCCGCCGCATCAAGCGCCAGATCCGCGATGCCTTTTACACCGATACCCGGGCATGGAAGGAACAGGCCTTCGATCGGGCGGTGGACGTGCTGGTTCGAACCAGGCGCGGCCTTTCGAACAGCTAGCGCTGCGCCCCCAGGGCCGGTGGTCGCGGCCCACCGCAGGCCCAATCGAGCAGTTCGACGGTATGCAGGATAGGCCGGTCGAGTCTACCCTGCAGCTGCTGCAGGCAGCCGATATTGCCGGCGGCGACAATGTCGGCCTCGGTCCGCCGGATATTCGCGATCTTCCGGCTGCGCAGTTCGCCGGCGATTTCCGGCTGCAGCAAATTGTAGGTGCCGGCCGAACCGCAACAGAGATGTCCCTCCGGCACCTCCAGTACCGAGAAACCCACCTGACGCAGCAGTTCCTTCGGCGCCTCGCGCACCCGCTGGCCATGCTGCAGCGAGCAGGCCGCGTGATAGGCGACCGTGAGACCGGGCCGCTCCGTCGGCGCAGGTAGCCCAATCCGCAGCAGGTACTCGCTGATGTCGAGCGTCAGGGCACTGATTTCCTCGGCCAGCGCCTGATCGACATCGCCGCGGAAGAGATGGCCATAATCCTTCACCGTGGTGCCGCATCCCGACGCGGTCACGACGATGGCGTCAAGGCCGTCCGACTTTCGTACAAGCTGCCAGGCATGCAGATTGCGCCGTGCCGTCGCGCGGGCGTCGGCTTCCCGGCCCATATGCTGGGTAAGCGCCCCGCAGCACCCGGCTCCGGCTGCGACCACCACCTCGATCCCGAGGCGGTTGAGAAGTCGGATGGACGCAGCATTGATGCCGGGATCGAGAACCGGCTGGGCACAGCCGGACAGAATGGCGACGCGGCCGCGACGTATACCCTCTGCCTTGAACACCCCTGGCGCATCAGTGGCGGCAGCAGTCGGGAGGCGTGCCGGGATCATCTCGAACATGGCCCGCACGCGGCCGCGCAGTAATTTCCCGACGCCGGCAGCGCGCCCCACCATGCCGAGGCGCAGCGCAGCGCGAAACCAGGCGGGTCGTGGCAGCAGCGCCGCCAACAGGTCGCGTAGCAGCCGCTCCAGCAGCGGTCGGCGATGCTGTTCCTCGATCCGCACCCGCGCCATGTCGACCAGATGCATGTAATCAACACCGGAGGGACAGGTGGTCATGCAGGAAAGGCAGGTGAGGCAGCGGTCGACATGGCGAGCGACGATTGTCTCCGCCGGCTCGTCGTTCTCCAGCATGTGCTTGATGAGATAGATGCGCCCGCGCGGCGAATCGTTCTCGTCGCCGAGAATGGTGTAGGTGGGACAGGTGGCGGTACAGAACCCGCAATGCACGCAATTACGCAGGATCCTGTCGGCCGCGGCGATGTCCGGATCGGCAAGTTGGGCCAGCGAAAAGTGGGTCTGCATCTGGCTACAGTCCCGAATGCAGGCGGCCGCGGTTGAACAGGCCCTTCGGATCGAACGCCGTCCGAATGCCGCGCAGCAGATCGAGCGGCGCTTCCGCCGAGAAAACGTCGTCGCCCCGTCGGCAGTTGTCCGGTGCCCGCAAGAGGGAAGCATGTCCACCCAGCGACAGGGCCGCGCGAATATTGGCCGCCTGTGCCGCCGCGCCGACCGTTTCCACCGGCACGGAAAGCCAGATCCGGCCACCGCCCCAATCCAGGAAATAGTTCATGTCGGCCATTATTCTTGCCAATGTCTCCACCACCGCACCCCCACTCGCCGGCGGCACTGAGAGCAGCCAGATGGCCCGGCTGGGAGTCTCAGCAAGGGGGCGCAACCGGCCGAGCGTGCGCCAAAGCTCGGTGGATTTGTCCTGCCCCAGAACAGTGGCCGGGCAAGCCACCAGCGCTTCCAGCGCCTGGCGGCGATAGGCCACCGAAGCTGTCGATCCCTCGAGCCGCAGCAGGGTCGCCGAGCGGTTGGCCTCGAGTCCGGCCACGAGGCCATGCGCCAGCGCCGCCGGCAGGAATGCAGCGCCGGACGGATCCGCCGTGCTGGCAAGGGCCGCGGTCATCACCCGGTTGGCTGCGACCACGTCGAGACCGGGGATCACGAGGGTGAGAGTGGTCTCCGGCGCCGGCACCACCTTGATGGTGATCTCGGTCATCAGCGCCAGAGTACCGAAGGACCCCGCCATCAGCTTCGGCAGGTCATAGCCGGTGACGTTCTTCACAACCTTGCCGCC
>JAEUKV010000275.1 GCA_016794165.1 Rhodospirillaceae bacterium | reverse complement strand
CTCTCTGGCTGCAGGCAGCGTTGCTCTCTTTTCTCCTTGTGGCGCCATCAGCGCACGTGTACGGCCAAGAACCCGTAGATATCATCGTCAGAGGTCAGATTGCCGTTTTCAATGAAACGGGTGATCGGCAGAGTTGCAACGACGAGAAGGCCGAGCTTCTCGAGATCAGAACATATGGGAACGGTAGCGAAGTCACTTTCGAAAGTGAAACGGTGAAAGTTCTGGATGATTGCAATTGGATAATCGAAGGAAGTCTGCGGGCAAACGTGGACATACAGATACTGCCCTTGTCGCAGACGTATATGCACTACACCGACGACGTTACAGTACTGGACAACGATGGTGTGATAGTAAAGCTCACGCCGTCACATCCCGACTACAGGCTCGATACATTGAAACTCATGCCACCCCAATTGGCGCAGGCGAAATGGACAACCAAAGCAGATACACTCCTGCAGAGAGTGCGCGTGCCATTGGACATGAATGATATGGCGCTTGCAGCTACAGCCGCCAAATACTTCAGGGCCTCGCAGAAGGTAGGGTATAGTGCCTACGTTCAAATCAAGCTGGCCCGGGCGCTCGACCTAATGGGCGACTACGCAGATTGTGCAGAAGAATATCGCGTGTTCAGGGCGCGCGAGTTGAGCGGCAGTGATTTGAAGTTCGAGCAAGAGTCCTATTTCGGTGAGCTGAACTGCATGAATTCCAATGCATTGGTTCAGCAGGACCAGTGGTACTGGGAGATTCTCCGTGCCGCTTGCGGCAGGTTAGATTCTGAAAAGCTCGGCTCCCAGAAGGCGAACGTTGCGGGATTCTGCATTGATTCACTCGATTTTCTCGCAAGTTCTTCTGGAAGCAGCAATGTGGTGGCACAGGCTATATTGGACAAGCCGGCATTCAGGGAGACATGGACCATGGTCCTCACCCTTGCCGATCAGCCGACCACGATTTCAGCGCAATTGCACGAACTGGCAATAGACGTTCAACGTGTTAAGGACAATGTTCGGGTGACGATCCGCGATCTGCGCAATGCCGGGTCCTGAATGGAGTGGCTGGATGCGGCATCAAACAGGATGCTGATCGGCTAAAGGCCCAGCAGCGGTGCGACCTCGTCCATATGCGCGGCGATCCGCTCGGCGCCTGCATAACGCAGGCGTGCGGCGAGATCCGGCGTCGCATGGCTGCCGCCGACAAAGCCGATGACGTTCATCCCGGCGGCGCGGGCGGCGGTGATTCCCGGAACGGAATCCTCAATGACGATGCAATCGGCCGGTGCCGTCCCCATCGCGCGCGCCGCATGCAGGAAAAGATCCGGCGCCGGCTTGCCGTTCTCGACCAGCGTCGCGCTGAAGATGTGGGGCGCCAGCCGGTCATGAAGACCGGTGAGGCCCAGCGTCAGGCGCAGCCGGTCGGGATCGCTCGACGAGGCAACGCAGCGCGGTGTCGCTTCTTGCTTGAGCCGGTCCAGGAGGGCGGTCACACCGGGAATCGGCTTCAGCTCGGTCTCGAACAGGTCGCGGATTTCGGCGCGTGCGAGCTCAAGGAGATTGTCGGGTGCCCGCCAGTCGAACCTTGCCTCGATCATGCCGATCTGCGTCGCCCAGGATAGGCCGACGAAGTTGGTGCAGACATAGGCCTCGTCGATGGCAAGGCCGAGGCGCTGGAACAGGCGCGCTTCCGCCCGCGCACTCAGATGCTCGCTGTCGATCAGCACGCCGTCGCAATCGAAAATGACCAGGGCCGGTGCCGGCATCCGGTTACAGCCGCTCGCCGCGCACCAGACGGGGAAGGTCGCCCACCACGCCCATGGCGTGGCGCATGGCGATGCGTTTCAGCGGCATGGTCTTGTTGAACAGGAAGAAGCCGAGATCGCGGACGAGGCGCAGCGGCGGGAAGTCGTTGGAGAAGAGGCGCGTCAACCCGTCGGTCACCGCCACCATCATCAGATTGTCGAAGCGGCGCCAGCGGGCGTAACCCTCGAGCACCGCCATGCTGCCGAGATCGAGGCCGAGGCGATGCGCGTCGACCAGTTTCTCGGCCAGCGCCGCCACGTCGCGCACCCCCATGTTGAAACCCTGGCCGGCAATGGGGTGCATGCCATGGGCGGCGTCGCCGGCGAGCGCCAGCCCGTCGCGCACATAGGTATCGGCCAGCACCAGCTTCAGGGGATAGGTGAAGCGCGGGCCGATCGGCGTGATGTGCCCGAGCGTCGGGCCGAAGCGGCGCTCGATCTCGCGGCCGAGATCGGCGTCGGAAAGCTGCAGCAGCATCGGGATGATGCGCTCGTCCTCGGTCCAGACGATCGAGGAGCGGTGGCGGCGCTGGCCGGCCGCATCGACATCGTCGGTCATCGGCAGCATGGCGAAGGGGCCCACGGGCAGGAAATGCTCGTGGGCGACGCCGTGATGGGGCAATTCGTGCGTCGCCGTGCAGACGATGGCGGCATGGGCATAGCCGAGGGTGCGCGCGCCGATCCCGGCCATGCGCCGGACCGAGGACTGGCGCCCGTCGGCGGCGATGATGAGCCGTGCTGATACAACGCGGCCGTCGGCGAGATGCGCGCGGCTGCCCTTCTCGCCGAAATCGATGTCGCGAACGCTGCTGCCCGGAAGATGGGTGAGGGCCGGGCATTCGCCAAGGCGCCGCAGCAGGCCGCGCCGCACCGCGCGGTTCTCGATGATCCAGCCGAAGGGCGGCTGTCCGGCCTTTCCCGTGCTTGGCACCGCGCCGGCCGGCAAATCGGCGAAATGATAGTGGACGAAGAAGGGCGAGGCGCCGGTCATGTGCCAGGCGCCGTCGGAGACGCGGATGTCGCGAATCGGCTCGGCCTCGGCTTCCATGTAGTCCCAGGCACCGATGCCGTTCAGCACCTGCTGCGAGCCATAGGCGATGGCGGAGGAGCGACCGTCGAAGGTGTCGGCGGTGAGGTCGGGCAGCTTCTCGGCCTCGGCCAGAACGGTGGGGATGCCGGCCCCGGCGAGGGCCGCCGCCATGGCCATGCCGACCATGCCGCCGCCCACGACCAGCACCTCGGTCGCAATTTCGCTTTCGTTGCCGGGTCGATGCGAAAGCCTTTTGTCGCCTATTTGCGGCATGGGGGTGGGGGTTGCAGCGGACGCAGTCATGGCGCCCACAATCCCGGTTTACGGCCCGGCTGTCCAGCGGCTATAAGGCCGCATGAAAGCCCCCGACTGGAACCGCACCGCTGAGGATTACGCCCGGCACCGGGCTGGATTCCCGGACTGGTTCTATGGGCGGCTGATGAAGCGCGGCCTGTTTTCCGCCGGCACCCGCATCCTCGATCTCGGCACCGGCACCGGCCATCTGGCGCGGGGCTTCGCCCTGCGCGGCGCGACGGTGACCGGCCTCGATCTCGCCGACGGCATGATGGCGGCGGCGATGGATCTCGATGCCGAAGCGGGCACACGCATCGCCTATGTCACCGCGCCGGCGGAGGCGACCGGGCTTCCCGCTCAGATTTTCGAGCTGGTCACCGCCGGCACCTGCTGGCACTGGTTCGACGGCGCGCGCGCCGCCGGCGAAGCCGCGCGGGTGCTGAAACCCGGCGGGCATCTCCTCATCGCCAATCTCATCTGGCTGTCGCTCTCCGGCAATGTGGTGGCGGCGACCGAGGATCTTATCCGCGCCCATAACCCGGCCTGGAATCTCGGCACGCGCGACTGGCAGGGGGCGCCGGAACTGGCGACCCTCGCCGCCGCCGGATACGCGAACCGCGAGAGCTTCTCGGTCGATTTCGAGATTCCCTACAGCCCGGAAGCCTGGCGCGGCCGCATCCGCGCCTCGGCCGGAATCGCGGCCAGCCTCGGTGCC
>JAEUKV010000264.1 GCA_016794165.1 Rhodospirillaceae bacterium | reverse complement strand
CCTGCCGCTCGGCAATCCGGCACGGCACTCGGACACGGTGATGACCAACCTCATCGGCGATGAGGTCGAGACCTGGCCCACTCTACTGGCCGACCCGGACGTGAAGCTGCATCTCTACGGCAAGGCAGAAGCCCGGCCGGGGCGCAAGATGGGCCACTGGAACCTATTGAAGCCGAAAAATTGAGAACCTCCCCTCCGCTTCGTTAGGTTGCACCCTACTTTCGCGGGCGCGGCCTTCATGTAGCGCCCGTCACGTGGAATCTCCCTGTGCGATGGAAATCTGATGGGGCCCATTCAAAGTTTCAGCCATTGCAGGCGCAGGGCGTTGGCAATGACAGATACCGAACTCAGCGCCATCGCGGCGGCGGCGATGATAGGCGAGAGCAGCAGCCCGAAGGCTGGATAGAGGATGCCAGCTGCGACCGGAATGCCGAGCACGTTATAAATGAAGGCGAGGAACAGGTTCTGGCGGATGTTTCGCATGGTCGCGGCGCTGAGAATGCGCGCCCGGGCAATGCCGACGAGATCGCCCTTCACCAGCGTGACACCGGCACTTTTGATGGCAATGTCGGTACCCGTGCCCATGGCGATACCGACATCGGCTGCGGCCAGAGCCGGCGCGTCGTTGACGCCATCCCCGGCCATGGCAACGACGCGACCCTCGGATTTCAGTTTTTTGACGACCAGGTTCTTGTCCTCCGGCAGGACTTCGGCCGCGACCTCGTCTATGCCGAGCTTTTTGGCGACGGCCTCGGCAGTGGTACGGTTGTCGCCGGTCAGCATCACAATCCGCACCTTTTGCGCGCGCAATGCCGCTAGCGCGGCGGGCGTCGACGCCTTAACCGGATCGGCGATCGCGATGATACCGGCCGACCGGCCGTCAATAGCCATGAGCAAAGCCGTGGCACCGTCACGCCGCAGGGCGTCAGCCCGCGCGCCGAGAATTGAAACGGCGACGCCGGCCTCCGCCATCATGATGACATTGCCAATGATAATTTCCGCGCCATCGGCACTGCCGCTGACACCTTTGCCGGAGAGCGCCCGGAAACCGACGACATCCGGCAGGGTGAGGTTTCGTGCCTCGGCTGCGGCAGCGATGGCTGCAGCCAGGGGATGTTCGCTGGAGCGCTCAAGAGCGGCAGCGAGCGCAAGCAAACGCCTTTCGTCAATCCCCGGTTCGGTCTCGATGGCGACGACACTGGGCCTGCCCTCGGTCAGGGTGCCGGTCTTGTCGACTACCAGCGTGTCCACCTTCTCCATGCGTTCCAGCGCCTCGGCGTTGCGGATCAGGATGCCGGCAAGAGCGCCCTTGCCGACACCCACCATGATCGACATTGGCGTTGCCAGGCCCAGCGCGCAGGGACAGGCTATGATCAGGACCGATACCGCTGCGACCAGTCCATGCGCTAAAGGTCGGGCCTCGCCAAGGACGACCCAGGCGGCAAAGGTCGCAACTGCCACAACGATGACGGCCGGCACAAACCAGGCTGAGACGGAATCCGCCAGCCGCTGGATCGGTGCGCGGCTACGCTGGGCCTCGGTCACCATGGCAACAATCCGTGCCAGCATCGTGTCGGCACCGACCTTCTCGGCCCTCATGACCATCGCACCCATGCCGTTCATCGTGCCGCCGATCAGTCTGTCGCCCGGCTTCTTCTCAACCGGCATGGATTCGCCGGTGACCATGGATTCGTCGACATGGCCACCGCCGTCGAGCACGATTCCGTCGACCGGCACCGCTTCTCCGGGGCGTATGCGCAGCCTGTCGCCCAGCACCACATCGGCCAAGGGAATCTCGGCATCCCCGCCATCGTTCGAGATGCGCCGCGCGGTCTTGGGCGCGAGGTCCAACAGGGCACGAATGGCGCCCCCGGTATTCTCCCGCGCCCGCAGTTCCAGCACCTGGCCCAAGAGGACCAGGACGGTGATGACTGCCGCTGCTTCAAAATAGACCGCGACACGCCCGTCCGCATCGCGGAAGCCCACGGGGAACAGATCGGGCGCCAGCATGGCGGCGATACTGAAGAGATAGGCGGCACCCGTGCCGAGTGCTATCAGAGTGAACATGTTGAGCCGGCGCGTGACGAGGGATAGCCAGCCACGCTCGAAGAACGGATAACCAGCCCACAGGATGACCGGCGTCGCCAAGACGAACTGCGCCCAGAGCGAGATCTCCGACGATGCCAGACCATGGAGCCCGAGACCGGGGAAATGACTTCCCATCTCCAGTACCAGCAGCGGCAGGGCCAGGATCATACCGATCCAGAATCGCCGCGACATGTCGACCAGTTCCGCGCCACTTTCCTCACCGGCAGCCGCTCCCGCCAGCGGTTCCAGCGCCATGCCACAGATCGGGCAATGGCCCGGCCGGGAACGACGAATTTCGGGATGCATCGGACAGGTGTAGACGGTTTCAGAATCGGCCAGCCCTACCTGCGATGGGACTTGAGCGGTAGCATGATGCTTGTGGGGGTGATGGTGACCTTGCGTCATGGCTTTTCATCCTCGCTCCGGGCCGCGTCATTCCGATCCAGATGTTCGCGAGCGTGCCCATGCCCGTGCCGGTGCATGAAGAGATGCATCAGCGGGCATGCCAGGATGAACAACAGCGGCAGTGCCACCAAAATGTGATCTATATGGACGAAACTGGCATAGAGCACCGCCGCGCCGAGGGCGACGATGGCAACGAGGAGGGTCGGATGACGCCACCAGGTCCGGCCTGTGGATCGGTTCATGATCGCCTCTTGGGGTTCGTATTTGTGCCAAGTAGATCGATGAAGAACGGGCGACCAGTCTTGGGGAAACGGCGCTGCCGGTCGCCTGTCGCCGCTCTTCCCGCACCATGATCGCACGGTGCGGGAGTGGATCAGGTGCCGCGCCGCGGCGGCCTGAACGTGGCACCGGCTATGCAAGAATTTGGATTGGCAATGTCGAACAGGCAGCGCGGCAGCGCGCCATCGTCGTGATCGAGCATGGCGATGCTGTCGGACAAGGCGGTAGATTGCGGGGCGCAATGAAATACCCCGCAGCATCCGCCCTGGGCGGTCGTGGCGTCGCCATCGCAGCCGGATGGCAGCTCATTCATCGCGGCGATGCCACCACCCCATATCGCATCCTGGACCGCGTATGGGTCAGCCGGCGGTTTGGCAAGGGCTGTCGCGACAATGACGGCCAGCAGCAGGCCGGCGGCACACAACAAGGCGCGGACGCATCGGAATTCGGGCTGCCACATGATCGGCCCAATCTGCTGCCAATCTAGGTAGCAGAATAGGCCTGTCTTCTCGGTCCGACAAGGCTGCATCCCGTCGCAGGGATAACGCGAATGCCCGCAGACGAAAAACCCCGCCGGTCGCCCGGCGGGGTCCCTTGTTTCGGTCTCTGGCGTCTTAGAGGCCGGCGGCCTTCTCCATCACGGCATGGGTCCAGGCGCCGTCCGGCTTCGACGTGATGACCGGGTCGGAGCCGCCCGACATCAGGGTCTCCACCGTGCGCTCGGCGGCGGCATCGTCGAGCCAGCCGGTGCCCTTCGGATTTTCGCCGACGAGCTTGGCGATTTCTTCCATCATGGTCTTCTGATGACCTTCGGTCTGGGCACCGGTCTCGTCGTTCTCCAGCACGATCCCCACCGCCTCGTCCTGGTTGGCGACCGCGTATTCCCAGCCCTTCATCGAAGCCTTGAGGAAACGCGCCAGCTTGTCGACCATGGCCGGGTCGGCGAGGCTCTTCTCCAGGGTG
>JAEUKV010000253.1 GCA_016794165.1 Rhodospirillaceae bacterium | reverse complement strand
ACCACATCGAGACCGTAGATGTCGGAAAATTCCGGCGCCTCGGTCATCGCCGTGCCGGTCATGCCGCCGAGTTTCGGATACATGCGGAAGTAGTTCTGGAAGGTGATCGAGGCCAGGGTCTGGTTTTCGTTCTGGATCTTGACGCCTTCCTTGGCTTCGAGTGCCTGATGCAGGCCTTCGGAATAGCGGCGCCCTTCCATCATGCGGCCGGTGAATTCGTCGATGATGACAACCTTGTCGTCCTTGACGATGTAATCGACATCGCGGGTAAAGAGCTTGTGGGCGCGCAGCGCCTGGTTAACGTGATGCACCAGGCCGATATTGGCGGCGTCGTAGAGTGTGCCGGCCTTCAGCAGTGCCGCGCCGCGCAGCAGCTGCTCGATATGCTCGTTGCCGGCATCGGTCAGCGTGACATGGCGCGATTTTTCGTCCTTCTCGAAATCCGCGTCGACCAGAAGCGGGATCAGCTTGTCGACCTTGTAGTAAAGATCGGAATTGTCCTCGGTCGGCCCGGAGATGATGAGCGGCGTACGGGCCTCGTCGATCAGGATGCTGTCGACCTCGTCGACGATGGCGAAATTGAACGGTCTCTGCACCATGTCCTCGACGCGGTGCTTCATGTTGTCACGAAGGTAATCGAAGCCGAACTCGTTGTTGGTGCCGTAGGTGACGTCGCAGGCATAGGCGGCGCGGCGTTCGGCATCGTTGAGGCCGTGGACGATGGCCCCGACGGTGAGGCCAAGGAACCGGTAGACCTGCCCCATCCAGGCGGAATCGCGCTTGGCGAGATAGTCGTTGACGGTGACGACGTGGACGCCCTTGCCCTCGAGCGCGTTGAGATAGACCGCGAGGGTGGCGACCAGGGTCTTGCCTTCGCCGGTCTTCATCTCGGCGATCTTGCCCTGGTGCAGAACAACACCGCCCTTGATCTGCACGTCGAAATGCCGCTGGCCAAGGGTGCGGATCGCCGCCTCGCGCACGGTGGCGAAAGCATCCGGCAGAATCTGGTTCAGTGTCTCGCCGTTCTTGAGACGCGCGCGCAGATCTTCGGTGCGCTGCCGCAATTCTCCATCGGAAAGCGGCTTGATCGAGGGCTCCAGCGCGTTGACCGCGGCGACCGTCTTGTCCAAGCTTTTGATGAATCGGTCATTCGCGGATCCGAAGACCCGCCTCGCCAACGCCGCGAACATGCTCAGAAACCTTCAAAAATCGGGATTGTGTTGGGGCAACAGATAGGTTGCGGGGCCGCGCCTGTCAACTTGGGGTGAAGCCACGGAAATCCTTGACCTTTCCGCTTGTAAGGGCGCGGGCCGTTCGGCATAGTCCCCGGCGTTTGCGAGGTTGGGTCGGGAATACCGGTCCACCGCGACACTTTATAGGCAGTCCAAGGACACCCCCAATCCCATGGTCAGACAGACTTTCCGCCCGGCAGCCCGCATCACCGCCCTGCTGGTCGCCCTCGCCGCCTTCGGCGCCGTCCTGGTGTCGGGCGCGGCCATCGCCCAGGAGGCCACCGGCCCGGACCCCAAGCTGGTCGTGGCCCGCCTCAACGGCCAGGACATCACCCGGCAGGATGTGATCGACTCCGCCCAGAACCTGCCGGCGGAGGTCAAGGCCAGTTTCGACCAGCTGTTCCCGCAACTCCTCGACCGGTTGGTCTTCCTGCGACTGGTGTCGGCCAAGGGCCGCGCCGATGGTTTGGCCGAGGACCCCGAGGTCAAGGCGCTGCTGCAGCAATATGAGGACAATGCCATCCGCGAAGTGTTCTTTCAGCGCGCCATCAGGACCAACGTCACCGATGAGGCGATCAAGGCACGCTACGAGGCCGAGCTGAAGGACGTTCCGGAACAGCGCGAGATCCGGGCCAGCCATATCCTGGTAAAGACCGAGGAAGAAGCCAAGGCGATAGTTGCGGAGCTGCAGGGCGGCGCCGATTTCGCCATGCTCGCCAAGGAGAAATCCATCGACACCGCCAGCGGCAAGAATGGCGGCGATCTCAGCTGGTTCACTCGTGACGTCATGGTCAAGGAATTCGGCGATGCCGCCTTTGCCATGAAGAAGGGCGACATCAGCCAGGAGCCCATCAAGTCGCAATTCGGCTTTCACATCATCAAGCTCGACGACGAGCGCAGCAAGGCGCCCCCGAGCCTCGACTCCCGCCGCGAGGAAATCCGGGTCCAGCTGACCGAGGAACTGCGGCAACAGGTCGCCAAGGACCTCAAGGCGGACGCCCAGCTGGAAATCATCGATCCCACCGGCGGCGCCAAGCCGCAGCAATAGGGTATCGCGGCAACGTCAGAGAGAAGGGTCGACGACAGATGGGCGCCAAGGTTTCGCCGCTCGCACCGAATGTGTTCCATCAACTGCCCTCGCTCTCCGGCGTACGCCTCGCCGCGCGCGCCTGCGGGGTGCGCTACCAGGGACGCACCGACGTCATGCTGATGGAGCTGGCGCCCGGTACGACGATTGCAGGGGTGCTCACCCGCTCCCTCACGCGCTCGGCACCCGTCGACATCTGCCGCAAACACCTTAAGGGCGGGCGGGCCCGGGCGATCCTGGTGAATGCCGGCAATGCCAACGCCTTTACCGGAAAACTCGGCGTGCAATCGGCCGAGCGCTGCCTGAAGGCAACGGCCAAGGCGCTGGGCTGCAAGCCGAACGAGGTCTATCTCGCCTCCACCGGCGTCATCGGCGAGCCGCTCAACGATGCACGCATCACCGAGAACCTGCCGGCCCTGGTGCGCGCGTTGAAGGCCGATGCATGGGACGCGGCCGCGCGCGCCATCATGACAACGGACACCTTCCCCAAGGTCGCCTATCGTACGGCGAAGATCGGCGGTGTTGAGGTGACCATCCACGGAATCGCCAAGGGCTCCGGCATGATCGCGCCGGACATGGCGACCATGCTGTCCTTCGTCGTCACCGACGCCAGGTTGCCGGCGCCGATTCTGCAGACGTTGCTGAAAAAGGCGGCTGACCGCTCGTTCAACTGCATCACGGTCGACAGCGATACCTCGACCAGCGACACGCTGCTCCTCGCCGCGACCGGCCAGGGTGCCAAGCACAAGAAGCCCGCCTCCGCCGGCGACCCGCTGCTCAAGGAGTTCCGCGCGGCACTTGAATCGCTGCTGACCGACCTTGCCGTACAGGTGGTGCAGGACGGCGAAGGGGCCGAGAAGCTGATCACCATCGACGTCACCGGCGCGGCCAGCGCGGCCGCGGCGCGGCGTATCGGCCTGGCCGTTGCCAATTCGCCGCTGGTGAAGACGGCCATCGCCGGTGAGGACGCAAACTGGGGCCGCATCGTCATGGCGGTGGGCAAATCCGGCGAGAAGGCAGATCGCGACAAGCTTTCGATCAGCATCGGCGGGGTCGAGATCACGCGCAACGGCCAGCGCCGCGCCGATTACGACGAGGCACCCGTAGCCGCCCATATCAAAACCCGCGACGTGCGCATCGCCATCGATGTCGGCGTCGGCGCGGGCAAGGCGCGGGTGTGGACCTGCGATCTCACCCATCGCTACATCGAAATCAATGCTGACTACCGCTCCTGATCTGGCGACCGAGCGCCTGGTGCTGCGGCCGCTGCGGGCGGCGGACGCACCGCGCATCGTGCTGCTGGTCAACGACTTCGAGGTGGCGCGATATACGGCGACGATCCCGCATCCATACGATCAGAAAATGGCCGAAGAATTTGTCTCGACCCAGGAAGCCTCACCCGGCGCCAAGGATCGATTTCCCGGTGACCCTGACGGCGCGGTGGTCTTCGGCATCGAATGCAAGAAAGATGGGTTGCTAATCGGTTGCGTCGGATTGCAGAAGACGCCGGACGGCCCGGAACTCGGCTATTGGATCGGCAAGGAATACTGGGGCCACGGCTATGCCACCGAGGCCGCGGCGCGGGTGGTGCGCCTTGCTTTCGAAACCTATCGGCTCCCCTCGCTCATCGCGTCCGCCGTCACCATCAACGACGCCTCGCACCGGGTTCTGGAGAAGATCGGCTTTTCGATCAGCGGCACCGGCGAGATACACTCGCGCGCGCAGAACCTGCCGCTGCCGGTGATTCATCGCCGCCTGCGCAGCAGCGAGTGGTGGCAAGCACAAGAGCGCGCGGCGCAATGAGTCCGTTGCCAGCCCCGCCGCGCATGGTGCTGGTGGTAGCGGTGGCGCTGGTCGACAGCGACGGCCGCGTGCTGCTGGCGCAACGCCCGCCAGGCAAGAGCATGGCCGGACTGTGGGAGTTCCCCGGCGGCAAGGTGCATGACGGTGAAACACCGGAGGCAGCCCTCATCCGCGAGCTGCACGAGGAACTCGGAATCGACGTCAAGGAAAGTTGCCTCGCCCCCCTCACCTTTGCTTCGCACAGCTATGAGAGCTTTCATTTGCTGATGCCCCTTTATGTCTGCCGGCGCTGGGACGGCCAGGTGCAGCCGCGCGAGGGGCAGCAATTGACCTGGGTCAGGCCGACCCGGCTCGGCGACTACCCAATGCCGCCCGCCGACAAACCACTTATTGCCATGCTGTGCGATTTGCTGTGAGATCGCAGCGGCGATTTCCGCACAGCGATCTGCCGTCCTGGGGGTATTCATGCGCTACGTCGTTGCAGCCTTTCTGTGCGGCCTCGTTCTGGGTACTGCGTTGCCAGCCGTGGCCGAACCGGTCGGTCTGGTTCAGAAAATCCAGAACACCGCCTATGGCACGCCGCCCGCGGGCAGCCGGGCGCCGAAACAGCCGCGTGACGCAGTCGAGTTCAACGAGCGCATCGAGACCGCCAGCAACAGCGCGATCGAGATCGGCTTCGTCGATGGCTCGAGTCTCACCCTGGGCGCTCAATCCGATATCCTGATCGACAGTTTCGTCTTCGATTCGGACGCCGAGAGCGGCGAGGCCCTGGTCACCCTGAGTCGCGGCGCGTTCCGCTGGGTCACCGGTGTTCTGCCGGCGCAGAACATCCGCATCGATACGCCGATCGCCACCATCGCCCTGCGCGGCACCACGCTGCTGATCGGCGTGCGGCCGAACGGCAATTCGATCATTGCGCTGCTTTCCGGTCTCGTCACCGTGACACCGAAGGGCGGTGGCGCACCAGTCGACCTTGTCGCCGGGCAGAGCGCACTCGTTTCACCTGATGGAATCGACGTGCTGGATCAGATCCTGTCGGTTGCCGACGCCATCGTCGATGGCGGCTGGCGCAATGCCACGAACCTGCAGCGCAACCGAGGCGGCGATTCCCGCTCCGGCGGCAGCAGCAATCACGACTGATCCGGCCTCCCGCGCGGGCCAGCCAGGACGTCGCCCAGATTGACCTCGCCGCTGCCGCGCCGGGCTGGCTGCTGCTGGCGGGGATCGGGTGCCCAGCCGGTCAGAAACAGGGCCTGGATCGTGGCCCGGACGCGGCCGTCGCCCCCGGCATGGCGTGCGGCGTAGAGTGACGCGGCCCGCGCGATGATGCGCCGCCCGGTGGGGTGACGCTGGCGGCCGCGCAGGGCGTTCCCCTCGCCCATGCCGCGCAAGTCGCGCATCAATGCCAGTGCATCGGGGTAGGTGAGCGTGATGGTCTCGACATCGGCAACCGGCAGTGCGAAGCCGGCTCGCTGCAGCAACCCGGCGGCATCGCGCAGGCCGACCATCGGTGCCACGCGCGGCCCGGCGCCGCCGGTTTCCGCCAGTTCCGCCTCCATCAGGCATTGCCGCAACTCCACCAGTGTTTCGCCACCCAGCATCACGCCGAGGAACAAGCCGTCGGGCTTTAGCGCCCGGCGAATTTGCAGCAGCGCGCCGGGAAGATCGTTGATCCAATGCAGGCCCAGACAGGAAAGGACGAGGTCCAGGCTGCCGTCGCGAAATGGCAGGGCCTCCTCATCGCAGGCGATGCGCCAGGCGGCGGTCCCCGCTGGATCGCCGATCAGCTTTGCGTCTCCGGGCGCCTCCAACCAGGCCGTGATGCGGTCAGCCGGAAGAGCGAGCGACGCCGCGAGCGCCCTTAGCTGTCCGGGCACGGGCGACAGATCGACCGCGAGGGGGAAACCATGGGTAACGTCGGCCAGCCGGTCGAGCAGGCGCTCGGCAAGTTCCCGGAACAGGAAGTCGTGCTGCGGGAATTCTGGCCCGGCGCGGCGGCGTTGCCGGCGCAGTTGCGCGCGGTCGAAAATCTGGGCCTGGTCCGCCGGGTCGAGCTGGGTCATGGCGCTCAGTAACCCGATCGGACCGCGCCCGGCAAGTTTCAATGGCGGCAAGTTTCAATGGCGGCAAGCTTCGATGGGCGGCAAGCCATCGGCCTCGCGGCCTCCCAGCCACGTTGACTTCGCCAAGGCAGATTGCCTCAATGGGCTTCATGGAAAGTCTGGCACCCCTGCGCCCCTGGTTGCAGGCCGCGGCGACTCGCCTGGTCGACGCGGTGCTGCCGCCACGTTGCCTGAAATGTGGCGGTCTGGTGGATTCCCAGGGCGGGGTCTGCCCGACCTGCTGGCAGGGGTTGCGGTTCATCACCCCGCCGGGCTGCGCGTGCTGCGGCCTGCCGTTTGAGTTCGATCAGGGTCCGGGGTCGCTCTGCGGCGCCTGCGCCGCGGCACCCCCTGCCTTCGACCGGGCTCGCGCCGTTTTTCGCTACGACGAGAACAGCCGCGACCTGATCCTGGCTTTCAAGCATGCCGACAGAACGGCGTCGGCGCCGGCCTTCGCGGCTTGGCTGGCCCGGGCCGGCGCCGAACTGGTGGCAGAAGCGGACCTCATCGTGCCAGTGCCGCTGCATTGGTCGCGCTTGTTCACCCGCCGCTACAACCAGGCCGCACTCCTCGCGCTGGGACTCGGCCGGCAATGCGGCCGGAAGGTGGTACCCGACCTCCTGGTACGGCACCGGGCAACACCCAAGCAGGGGCGGCTGGGCCGGTTGGCACGCCAGCGCAACGTCGCCGGCGCCTTCGCCGTGCATCCGCGCCGGCTGGGCGACGTGGCCGGGCACCGGATCCTGCTGATCGACGATGTTCTGACCACCGGCGCCACGGCGACCGCCTGCGCCAAAACCCTGCGGCAGGCAGGGGCATGCGGCGTGGATGTGCTCGCTCTGGCCCGCGTGGTCGCGGTTTCCTGACGGCGACGGCTGGCGCCCCCTTGTCAAGGCGGGCGCAAAGACAGACATTACCGGTGTTCTCCGTCGGCATCGGCTTGCCGTCAGGTAATTGATCGGGTCGGAGTGTAAATGGCGAAGATCGAGATCTATACCACCATGCTTTGCGGCTATTGCTACCGCGCCAAGAAGCTGCTGCAGGAACGCGGCGTCGATTTTACGGAAATCGATGTCATGGCCGACGGCAAGCTGCGCGAACAGATGCGCGCGCGCGCCGGCGGGCGCTCCTCGGTGCCGCAGATCTTCATCGACGACCGCCATATCGGTGGCTGCGACGAACTCTATGCCCTGGACCGGGCCGGCAAGCTTGAACCGCTCCTGCAATCCGGCGGCTAGGGCGGCCCGCCCGGACAACCGGGGTACGGCGGGCGGTTCGAACGAACAGGAGTCTATTCCATGAGCGCGAACCAGGGCATCGTCTTTCGTGCCGCCTGTGTGCAGATGAATTCGGGCCGCGACGTCGCGCCCAATATCGCCGCCGCCAGCGATCTCATTCGCGCCGCCCACGCCCAGGGTGCGCAACTGGTGGTGACGCCGGAAAACACCACCATCATCGAGCCCGACAAGAAGGCGGCGCTGGCCAAGTCCCCCCACGAGGCGGAGCATCCGGGACTTGCGGTGTTCGGTGACCTTGCCCGGGATCTCGGCATCTGGCTGGTCATCGGCTCGATGCCGGTAAGGGCCGAGGAAAGCCGCATCGCCAACCGCCAGTTCGTCTTCGACCCGACCGGCGCGGTGGTTGCCCGCTACGACAAGATCCACATGTTCGATGTCGACCTGCCGACCGGCGAGAGCCACCGCGAATCGGCACAGGTGCGGCCGGGCCGCGAGGCGGTGATCGCGGCGACACCCTGGGGCGGATTGGGCCTCACCATCTGTTATGACGTGCGCTTCGCCTATCTGCACCGCGCCCTCGCCCAGGCCGGTGCCACGATGCTGACAGGCCCCGCCGCCTTCACCGTGCCGACCGGCGAGGCGCACTGGCATGTGCTGCTGCGCGCCCGCGCCATCGAGACCGGCTGCTTCATGTTCGCCGCCGCGCAGACCGGCACCCATGCCGAGGGTCGCGCCACCTATGGTCATTCGCTGATCATCGATCCCTGGGGCCAGGTACTGGCCGATGCCGGCTGGGATGTCGGTGTGGTGACCTGCGAGATCGACACCGGCCTGGCGGCGAAGGCGCGCCATGCCGTGCCGGCCCTTACCCACGACCGCAGCTTTGCCAAGCCGCAGGCAGCGCTCAGCGCGGCCGGCGAGTAACCGGCGCAAACCAGACAGGAAGGAGGACGCCCCATGACACTTCGACTCGGCGATACCGCCCCGGATTTCGAGCAGGATTCGACCGACGGCAGGATCAAGTTCCACGACTTCATCGGCAATTCCTGGTGCATCCTGTTCTCGCACCCTCGGGACTTCACCCCGGTCTGTACCACCGAGTTGGGCGAGGTCGCGCGGCTGAAGCCGGAATTCGACAAGCGCAATACCAAGGTGATTGGTCTCAGCGTCGACCCGGTCAAGGATCACCTCGCCTGGATCGGCGACATCCAGGAAACCCAGGGCCATGCCCTTAACTTCCCGCTGCTGGCCGATGCCGACCGCAAGGTTTCGCAGCTCTATGACATGATCCATCCGAATACCGACGAGACCTTCACCGTGCGCTCGGTCTTCGTCATCGGGCCGGACAAGAAGATCAAGCTGCAGATCACCTATCCGATGAGCACCGGGCGCAATTTCGACGAGATCCTCAGGGTACTCGATTCCCTGCAGCTGACGGCGGGTTTCAAGGTGGCGACCCCGGTCAACTGGCGGGACGGACAGGATTGCATTATCCCGCCCAGCATTCCCGATGCCGAGGCCGACAAGCTGTTTCCCAAGGGCTACAAGAAGATCAAGCCGTATCTGCGCGTGACACCGCAGCCGAACAAGTGATGCGTCGCCCCTGTCATTCCCCGCTTGCCTGGGAGATGACAGGGGTGTGCCGCTACAAGGTCACGGTCACCTTATCGCCCGTCTCGACCTTCCCCTCCCGGACAACCGCGCCATAGACGCCCGCGATCGCCTTGTTGAGCAGCGTCGTGGCCTGCAGGATGCCGGGGTCGGCAGGCAACGCGCCTTGCGCGCGGGTCGTGAGGGCACAGCGCTTGCACAGGTCGTCGATGTTGATGGTGGCGCCACCGAGAGCGACATCGCGGCCCATCCATTCCTGCTCGACAAAGCCGACCGTCTCGCCGCAATCCAGAAAAACATTGGGGCGAAATCGCGCCGGCGCGAAAGCGCCGGTCGCATGATGCTGCTGCAGACGCCTGAGCGTCGCCGTCGTCAGCAGATGACAGGGGCTGCGCTCATAGAGAAGCGGCACACGCGAACCGTCATTGCGCACGAAGGCCGCCTTCATGCCCAGGCGCTCGCTGATCACGCGGTCGATTGCCGAATCGTCGCTGCGGATGGTGGCATCGCCGAAATCGAGCTCGACCGGGCTTGCGTCATTGTCGTCGCCAGGCTTGGCGAGGTAGCGCGCGGTCCAGGCAATGAGCCCGCGATATTCCTTCTTGGCACGGCTGGAATGAGCGATGCACCCCAGTTCCAGATCGGCAATCCCGTAGGCACGGTCGCCGGTTATGCCCTTCGCGCCAAGGTGGGCGACGGGGAGCGATTCGCCGCCCACGCTCTGAACCGGATAGCGGTAGAGCCCCGCCACTGTCGCCGTCACGTCCACGATCCCGCTCCCTTGCCCCTCAAGCCTTGTTGTCGATCCGCCAGACGACCGTCTCGCGCATGTCCCTGTCCTCGAGATCGGTCGAAGTCCGCACCTGATAGCGTGCCGTCTCGACCAGATGTCGACCGGGCAGATAGGCGCGTCCCGGATCGCCCATCAGGACCGTGACACCATCGGCGGCGAGCTCCTGGAACCAGGCGAAAACCCGCTCCGCCATCGGCTTTTCGTAACATACGTCGCCGGCCAGCACGACATCGAAACCGAGGTCGCGGCGCCCGACCAGATCGTGGCTGTCGACCTCGACCCGGACACCGTTGAGGTCGGCATTGAGGGCGATGGCGGCCGCGGCATAGGGGTCGATCTCGGCGGCCACGACCCGGCGCGCGCGCCGCAGCGCCGCGGCAATGCCCGAGAGACCGCTGCCGGCGGCGAAATCGAGCACCTTCTTGCCGGCGACCCAATGCGGCTGGTCAAGCACGAGGCGCGTGAGCGCCTGCCCGCCCGGCCAGGAGAACGCCCAATAAGGTGGCGGCAGGTCGAGATCGTCGAGCTCCCGCTGCGTCGCCCGCCACAGAGGTGCCAGTTCCGTGGCGAGATGCAGGCGCAGCTCGGGCACCAAGCCGGGTCGGCCGATTCGAGTCTGGGCGCGGATGAAATCCTCCGGCCTGCTCACCAGGTAAGCCGATCGAGCACGATGCCAAACAGCAGGATCCAGCCGATGAAGCGATTGGCGCGGAACTTGGCGAGGCAGTCCGCGGCATCGTCGAGATCGACGTCCCACACCTGCCAGAGCAGGTGTGCCAACACGCCGCCGAGCCCGAGATAGGCGATAAGGCCGCTCTCGGCGCTGGCCAGGGCCAAAGCAAAGGCGGCGAGTGCAGCGGCGGCGAAGGCCAGCAGCCAGCGCTTGGTCTGCGCTCCCAGGCGCAGCGCGGTCGATTTGATGCCGATGAGGGCATCGTCGACCTTGTCCTGATGGGCATAGATCGTGTCGTAGAACAGCGTCCAGAAAATGCCGCCGAGATAGAGCCAGAGCGGTGCCGCCGCGAGGCCGTTCCAGACCGCTGCCCACCCGAGCAGGGCACCCCAGTTGAAGGTGAGGCCGAGGAAGGCCTGCGGCCACCAGGTGATGCGCTTCATGAAGGGATAGGCGACGATTAGGACCAGCGAGGCAACCCCAAGGCCGATGGCGAAGGGCTGCAACTGCCACAGAACGAGCAGGCCCAGCGCCAGCTGCAGCGTCAGGAAGAGGACGGCCTGGCGCAGCGACAGCGCCCCGGAGGCGAGCGGCCGGCTGGCGGTGCGTGCCACCCGGGCATCGAAATCCCGGTCGACGATGTCGTTGATGGTGCAACCGGCACCGCGCATGACGACGGCGCCGACGGCAAAGAGCAGCAGCAGGCGCTCGTCCGGACCGACTCCCACGGGCAAAGCAAGGCAGACCGACCACCAGCAGGGAAACAGCAGCAGCCAGGTACCGATCGGCCGGTCCATGCGTGCCAGACGCAGATAGGGGCGAATCGGCCCCGGCACGTTCCGGTCGATCCAGTCTCCCTGCGCGATATCGCTGGCGCCGTTCATGGCCATGTCAATCCAATGGGCTGTATAATTCCGAGGGTGTCGAGGTAGTCTAAACGGCTCGCGACCATAGCCACAGCCACGGACCCGCTCAAGTCGATGATCCCACGTCTCTATCTGCCGGTCGACCTCGAAACCGGCACGGTCGTCACGGCCGATTCGCGCGCAGCCCACTATCTGCGCCATGTCATGCGCCGCGCCATTGGCGACCCGGTGGTGCTGTTCAATGGGCGCGACGGCGAGTTCACCGCCGAGATCGCGGATCTCGGCAAGCGCGACGTCGCCCTGGCGGTGCATGCGCTGCGGCGGCGGCAATGCGGCGTACCGGATGTCTGGCTGTGCTTCGCGCCACTCAAAAAGGAAGCGGTCGATTTCCTGGTGGAGAAGGCGACCGAACTGGGTGCCGCGGCCCTGCAGCCGGTCATCACGCAGCACACAACCACGAGCCGGGTCAATCTGGAGCGTCTGCGGGCCAATGCCATCGAAGCCGCCGAACAGACCGAGCGCCTGACCCTGCCGGAGATTCGCCCGGCCGTCACGCTGGCCGATCTGCTGCGCAATTGGCCGGTGCAACGGCGTCTCATTCTCTGCGCCGAAGCGGGACCGGCAACACCCATCGTCGACGCGTTATCGGAGCTCAAATCATCTGTAACAATTTCTAACGCATGGGCGATCCTTTGCGGGCCGGAAGGCGGGTTTGCACGTTCCGAGCTTGACCTCCTTTCAAATCTCCCCTTTGTTACGCCGGTCGGCCTGGGACCTCGCATCCTGCGCGCCGACACGGCAGCGCTGACCGCACTGGCCGTCTTTCAAAGCATTCTGGGCGACGGCGCCCAACGACCACCGGCACCCCTCGCGCCGATCGGTCGGACTGCCGATGCGCAGGCGCCGGACTGAAAGGGAGACGAGTAACGTGTCAGCACCGCCGAAATCGCGCGGCGAGCCGGTGACGGCGAAGCGCCAATTGATCGACTATATCGCCGAAGGCAACAAGCCCAAGGCGGACTGGCGCATCGGCACCGAGCACGAGAAGTTCGTCTACGACCTCAAGACCTTGCGCCCGGTCAGCTATGAGGCGCCCAACGGCATAGGCGCGCTCCTGCAGGGTCTCACCCGCTATGGCTGGGAGCCGATCGAGGAGAACGGCAAGATCATCGCCATGGCGCAGAACGGCGAGAGCATCACGCTGGAACCGGGCGGGCAGTTCGAATTGTCCGGCGCGCCGCTGAAGAACATCCACGAGACCTGCCGTGAGGTCGGCCATCACCTCAAGCAGGTCAAGGCGATCGCCGAGGAACTCGGCATCGGCGTGCTGGGGATGGGTTTCAATCCGAAATGGTCGCGCGCCGACATCTCTTGGATGCCGAAGGGCCGCTACAAGATCATGGGCGCCTACATGCCCAAGCGCGGCAGTCTCGGCCTCGACATGATGCTGCGCACCTGTACCGTGCAGGTGAATCTCGATTACTCCAGCGAAGCGGACATGGTGAAGAAGTTCCGCACCAGTCTTGCCCTGCAGCCGATCGCCACCGCGCTCTTCGCCGATTCCCCCTTCACCGAGGGCAAGCCCAACGGCTTCCTCTCCTATCGCAGCCACATCTGGACCGATACCGACCCGGATCGCTGCGGCATCCTGCCCTTCGTGTTCGAAGCGGGCATGGGTTTCGAGCGCTATGTCGACTACATGCTCGATGTACCGATGTATTTCGTCTATCGCGACGGTACCTATATCGATGCCTCTGGCCAATCCTTCCGCGCCTTCCTCGAAGGCAAGCTGCCGGCGCTGCCCGGCGAGATTCCCACCACCGGCGATTGGGCCGACCACATGACCACGGCCTTTCCCGAGGTGCGCCTGAAACGCTTCCTGGAAATGCGCGGCGCCGATGGCGGACCGTGGGAGCGCCTCTGCGCCCTGCCGGCCCTGTGGGTGGGTCTGCTCTATGACAGCGTGGCCCTCGACGCCGCCTGGGATCTGGTCAAGGACTGGAGCATCGCCGAGCATGAGCAATTGCGCCGCGACGTGCCGCGTCTTGCCCTCAAGACGCCGTTTCGCGGCCGCACGGTCCGGGAAATCGCCCGCGACGTGCTTGCCATCGCCCGCAACGGCCTGCAGCGCCGCGGCGCCACCGATCTTGGCGGCATGGATGAATCGGGCTTCCTCAACCCGCTGCAGATCATCGCCGACAGCGGCAAGACACCGGCCGAGCTGAAGCTCGAACTCTATCACGGCAGATGGGGCGGCAGCGTCGATCCGGTCTATTCGGAATTCGCCTATTGAGGGGGCGCGGACCATGTTCGACCCGGTAGCCTTTTCGCTCTTTCTGCTGGCGGCCGTGGCGCTGGCGGCCTCACCCGGGCCGGCGCTGCTCTATGTTGCCGCCCGCACCCTGGCCGGCGGGCGGCGCGAAGGCTTCGCCTCCAGCTTCGGCACGGCACTGGGCGGCCTGGTTCATGTCATCGGCGGCGCCATCGGCGTATCGGCGATCCTGATGGCCAGCGCCGAGATCTTTACCGCCCTGAAATTGCTGGGGGCGCTCTATCTGGTCTGGCTCGGCATTCGCACCTGGCGGACCGCGACACTCGACCTTGGTCCGGTCAAGGTGAGCGCAGCCGGTACCCGCCGTGCCTTTCTGGACGGGGTCGTGGTCGAGGCCCTCAACCCGAAAACCGCCGCCTTCTTCCTCGCCTTCCTGACCCAGTTCGTCGATCCGGCCCGCGGCGACGTTGCGCTCCAGTTCATTCTCCTCGGCACCATCTCGGTGGCACTCAACACCAGCGCCGATATCGTGATCGCCCTCTGCGCCGATCGGCTGCGCCGGCGGTTGATCGCCCGGCCGCACTGGTTCCGGCGGTTGCAGCGGGGCTCCGGCGCGCTGCTGTGCGGCCTTGGCGTGGCCCTGGCCTTCGCGCGGCGCCCGGCCGTCTGATCCGTCGCGGCCCGGATACGAATTCTTAACCATATGCGGACATCCTGAGCGCCTCATTGGCCAGGATTGACGATGTTCGACAGTTCCCAATCGAAGAAGACCCGGATCAAGATCATGATGCGGGTCGAACTGGATGACGGCAGCGAGCGCCTGATGTTCATGTTCGTGGCCCCGAACACCCGGGTCAGCGACACGATCAACGACACGCGCGAATTCCTGCCCTTCGAGAACGCCGATGGCGAGACCGAGATCGTCAACAAGCACCACATTCGCCGCCTCGTGCCGCTGGAGAACCAGGCAAAGCTGGGACACGGCCCCTATGATTTGCTGGGTGTCGCAGAGACGGCCAGCGACGAGGAGGTGAAGGCCGCCTACAGGAAGGCAATCGCCGCCATTCACCCGGACAATATCCAGTCCCTCAACCTGCCGCCGGATTTCGTCGAGCTTGCCACCCGAAAGGCGGCACAGGCCAACGAGGCCTATGCCAAGATCAAGAAGCTGCGCGGCAAGGCGGACGACTGACTCAGACTTAATGCGGCCGGCGGAGGGCCTTCAGCGCCTCGTCGAGGCCGTCGAGGGTGAGCGGATACATGCGTTCGCCCATGATCCGCTTCACCAGCTTCAGCGAGGCGGTGAAACCCCAGTAATGGGTATCGCGCGGGTTGATCCAGACGGCCTTGGGGTAATGCTTCAGCAGCCGCTCCATCCAGAGCGCCCCTGGTTCCTCGTTCCAATGCTCGACCGAGCCGCCGGCATGGGTGATCTCGTAGGGACCCATGGTGGCATCGCCGACGATGACCAATGACCAGTCCGGCCCATAGGTGTTCATCACCTGGACGGTGCTGGTGAAATCGTCAAAGCGGCGGCGGTTCGAGCGCCACAGCCGCTCATAGGGACAGTTATGGAAGTAGAAGGTCTCGAGATGCTTGAACTCGGATTTCGCCGCCGAGAAAAGTTGCGCCGATTCCTCGATGTGGTCGTCCATGGAACCGCCGATATCGAGGAGCAGCAGCACCTTCACCTTGTTGCGCCGCTCAGGCCGCAGATGCAGGTCGAGCACGCCGCCGTTGGCCGCCGTCGCCCGGATGGTGCCGGAGAGGTCCAATTCGTTGGCCTCGCCCTCGCGACCCCAGCGCCGCAGGCGCCGCAGGGCGAGCTTGATGCCGCGGGTACCCAGCTCCACCTCGCCGTCGAGATCCTTGAACTCGCGCTTGTCCCAGACCTTGACCGCGCGGCGGTGGCGTGACTCGTGCTGGCCGATGCGAACCCCTTCCGGATTGTAGCCGTAGGCGCCAAAGGGCGAGGTGCCGGCGGTGCCGATCCATTTCGAGCCGCCCTGGTGCCGCTCCTTCTGTTCCGCAAGTCGCTCGCGCAGGGTCTCCATCAGCTTCTCGAAGCCGCCCAGCGCCTGGATCGCGGCCATTTCCTCCGGCGAAAGGTATTTCTCGGCCAGTTTCTTCAGCCATTCGTCGGGGATTTCGGCCAGCAGATCCTCGCCGACACCGGAAATGCCCTGGAAATAGAGCGCGAACACGCGGTCGAAGCGATCGACCAGGCGCTCGTCCTTCACCAGGGTCGCCCGGGCGAGATAGTAGAAATCCTCGATGTCGAGCAGCGCCACCTGGTGCTTCATCGCCTTCAGCAGGGTGAGATATTCGGTGAGGCTGACCGCCACCCCCTCATTGCGCAGGGACGTGATGAAACCAGCGAACATCGGCCGCCTATTGCCCGCGCCGGGCGAGGAAGGCCACGCGCTCGAACAGGTGAACGTCCTGCTCGTTCTTGAGGAGTGCACCATAGAGCGGCGGCACGACCAGCTTGGGATCGCTGGATTTGAGAATCTCCGCGGGGATGTCGTCCACCATGAGCAGTTTCAGCCAGTCGAGCAGTTCGGATGTGGCAGGCTTCTTCTTCAGGCCTGGCACCTCGCGGATGTCGAAGAAGAGGTTCAAGGCCTCGCGCACCAGATCGTGCTTGATGTCGGGATAATGCGCGGCAACGATGCGCTCCATCGTCTCGCGGTCGGGGAAGCGGATGAAATGGAAGAAGCAGCGGCGCAGGAAGGCGTCCGGCAGTTCCTTCTCGTTGTTGGAGGTGATGATGACGAGGGGCCGGAATTTCGCCTGCACGGTTTCCTTGGTCTCGTAGACGAAGAATTCCATGCGATCGAGTTCCTGCAGCAGATCGTTGGGGAACTCGATGTCCGCCTTGTCGATTTCGTCGATCAGCAGCACGACCTGCTGCTCGGCCGCGAAAGCCTCCCACAACTTGCCGCGCACGATGTAATTGGCAATGTCGTGGACGCGAGCTTCGCCCAACTGCCCGTCGCGCAACCGCGCCACGGCGTCGTATTCATAGAGGCCCTGCGCCGCCTTGGTGGTTGACTTCACATGCCATTCGATGAGCGGCCAACCCAGCGCCTGCGCCACCTCCCGCGCCAGCACGGTCTTGCCGGTGCCCGGCTCGCCCTTGACCAGCAGGGGCCGCTCCAGGGTCATGGCGGCGTTGACCGCGATCTCAAGGTCGCGGGTGGTGATATAGCGCTCGGTGCCGGCGAATTTCGTGGGGTTGGTCATTGCAATTGGTTCCTCATCACTCAGGCGGTGTTTCTTCGCCTGCATATACTTTGATCGTCGGCTTCGTGCCCAGGGTTTGAAATTCAACGCTCAGCAATGTGACCCCACCCTTGCCGATCCATTTCCAGGCCTGAAGGGAAGGAAAGGACCTTGAGCGCCAGCCCATTGACCGGTTGCCGAAAGCAAGGATCACGTTCTGTCCATCTATTTCAATGGCACGATAGTCGCCTTCGATAGGCCAGTCATCATGCGGTAAAACCGATACCAGTTGTCGTTCCTCATCATAGCTCAGCCGATCGGCAGGCTGCGAGTACGGGTCATTGCGAGCAGCGAGTCTCTGAAAGAGATCCGTCTGATAGGACCCTTCAGGTTTGGCAAAATAGGGCTTCAATCGAGAGGTCACCGCCAGATCCTGTCCGATCGCCTCTTCAATGATAATTTTCAACTTTGCAGCCAGCTGATGATCATCAAAGCTGGCGCCTGCAGACCAATTTGTTCTTGGGCTGGTAACGCTGAAATCGACAATAACGGCGCACTCTGTGGGCGCACTTTGGATATCGTCGCCGCTCCGGCCCAAGAGAGACATCCTGAATTGATACGAAGTACCTTCTGCCAAACCACCCCATATCACCGGATAGGCTAGATCAGCGACTCGCAGCACATCGAACGATGTACCGAAACCTGCGCAGACATCGCCTTCGCCGAAATTACCTGAAAACGCCGGCCTGAGACCATCACCCGTGGTATCGAAAATCGCGACCCTGTAGCATGATGCTGATCCACCAACTTGAGAAAATGCCAGTCGATCACCCAGCGACCGAGCGTCGACGACCCACCACCTATCCGCAGGGCTCATTGAGACATCCTGCATGAACACTCGATTCCCTTCGTCGATCTTCAGAGGGGTAAGCGCCGCCTCCACGGTCTCAAGCGAGTCGTAGTCCTGCGGCGGCATAAAACCGATATTTGTATCGGCATTCAATTGTTTCAGCGCATTGTATGGAAATCCAACTTCGCTTGTCGCTTCCTCCGGATTCACGTCGGCAAACTCGCGGAGAAAGTCGGCGACCGCACTGCATGGCGCAAGTAGATCTTCCTCCGCTCGCGCCGACGTTGCCACGATGGAAATGCTCAGCACATGGGCAAGAGCCAACATTAGGCCACGAATCGACTGCATGAATATCACGCTCGCCAGTTGGCAATTGAAAAGCTAGCGGACAAGTAATAGTAGCCGGGAAGCGGTCAGGCAACGAACATGGCACCTTGACGGACCGTCCTATCGCGCCAATCTTGTCGCCATGACCCAACGCAACGCCCGCTTCAATATCGGCGATGTCGTGCAGCACCGCGTCTATCCCTTCCGCGGCGTTGTGTTCGATGTCGATCCGGTGTTCAGCAATACCGAGGAATGGCTGCAATCGATTCCGGCAGAGCTGCGGCCGCACAGGGAGCAGCCGTTCTATCACCTGCTGGCGGAGAATGCCGAGACGACCTATGTGGCCTATGTCTCGGAACAGAACCTGCTGCCTGACGAGAGCGGCCGGCCGTGCCGTCATCCCCTGATCCGCGACCTGTTCGAGGGGCCCCGGTCCGGGCCCTACCGACTGAAGGCCGGCCGCGCCAACTGACTTCGGCGCCTTTCTCCTTTCCTGCCGTTCTGGCCATCGCCTGCAAATCGCTGCTTGACTTTGGAACCTAAATGGAACATTTAGGGAATATAAACGATACTGGAGGATCCCGACATGGCCAGAAATGCGAAGAATGCCCTGGAAGCCGTCGCCTTTTCCGCCCTGATGATGCTGATCCTGGCTCTGCCCACGCTGGCCTGAGGCCCCGCCCCAATCAACGGGCCGTCGGCACCCTGAATTGAGCCGGCAAGTGGGCCAAGCCCACGCAAAGACTAAGGTTGGGCTTTCGGCGCGGCGATGAACCCGATAACGTGACGGTGACGGCGGCTCCCCGCTCTGGGCAGCCACTGTTATCGTATTGTTTTAATTGGGATTATTGCCAAATATGTCACCCATCCGTCGCTTCCTGCAGCTAGAATCGGCGGGCGGGATCATCCTGCTGATTGCCGGTATCCTCGCCTTCATCTGCAGCAACTCCGCCGTTTCCGGCATCTACCATGCCTTCCTGACCCTGCCGCTCGGCGTGACCCTGGGTCCCCTGGGGCTGCTGAAGCCGATGGAGCTGTGGATCAACGACGGGCTGATGGCGATCTTCTTCTTCCTGGTGGGACTGGAGATCAAGCGCGAGGTCCTGGCCGGCGAACTCTCCTCGCCGGCCCAAGCTGCCCTGCCCGGGATCGCCGCCCTCGGCGGCATGGCCGTCCCGGCGGCGATCTACCTCCTGCTCAACCTCGAGGCACCGGATCTCACCGTCGGCTGGGCGATTCCGTCGGCCACCGATATCGCCTTTGCCCTGGCCGTACTCACCCTGCTCGGCGGGCGCATTCCCACCAGCCTCAAGGTCTTCCTGCTGGCGCTGGCCATTCTCGACGACCTCGGCGCCATCGTCATCATCGCGGTCTTTTATACCGCCCATCTCTCGCTGGAATCCCTCGGCCTCGCCATGGCCGGCATGGTCGGGCTCTTCATTCTCAACCGGCGGGGCGTACGACAGATCGCACCCTATGTGCTGATCGGCATCTTCATCTGGATCTGCGTGCTGAAATCCGGCGTCCATGCCACCCTGGCCGGCGTGGCCCTGGCCATGTTCATCCCGTATCGCACCGCGGACGGTGGCGAGAATTCGCCGCTCCGCCGCGCCGAGCAGGGCCTGCATCCCTGGGTCAGCTACGGCATCATGCCGCTTTTCGCCTTCGCCAATGCCGGCGTCAGCCTCAATGAGCTTTCGCTGGAATCCTTCACCCACAGCCTGACCCTGGGCATCGCGCTCGGGCTGTTCCTCGGCAAACAGGCGGGGGTGATGCTGGCCGTGGCCGGCGGCGTGGCACTGGGCATCTTCCGGCGACCGAACGGCGCCAGCTGGTCGCAGATCTACGGCGTCGCCATCCTCACCGGCATCGGCTTCACCATGTCGCTGTTCATCGGCAACCTCGCCTTTCCCGACACGCATCTCGGCGCGGAAGTCCGCCTTGGCGTGCTCACCGGATCGATCGCTTCGGCGGTGGTCGGCTATCTGGTGCTGCGCTTCGTGGCGCGGCCGGTCCGCAGCAGCACCTAGCCACGGATTTTGGCACCCAGGATTCAGCCGGCGGGGCTCAACGGCCGGCAGCCTTGATAAAGTTCCATACCGGCACGCCGGTGCCGTACTCGGCGCCGCTGACGACAACCGCGCCGCTCTGGACGCCGGCCACCTCCGTGCGGCCGTCGCGAGTCAGCAACAGTGGCCCGCCGGACGCACCGAAGGTGGCGTCGCAATTGTGCAGCACCAGGGGGAACTCGGCGAAGATCTTTTCAGCGCGGCATCCCTCGTGGCGCATGACGATTTCAGGCCAGTCGCTGCTGTAGCCGGCATTGCTCATCGCGCCGTCCTCGCCGGCGGCGTACAGGGCCTTCCAGTCGACCGCCGCCAGCGGCACGGGCTTGATATCAAGCGACTTCTCCAGTTCGACCAGGACCCAATCGCGCGCCATGGAACGGACCTCAAGGCGCTTTTTCGGGTCATAGGCGGGATCCAGGATGAAACGCTTGGCGCGGGCGTGGGCGGCATAGGTGCCGCGGTCGTAGCCGGCGACGAAATGGGTCTCCAGCGGAATTCCCCAGCGGCCGTCGCTGGCATTGTAGAGGCAGTGCGCAGCGGTCAGGACCAGGTCGGGCGCGATCAGCGTGCCGGTGCAATGGCCGCGCCCCTCAAGATTGATGCGGCCGATGGCGATCCAGGGCCAGGCCGTGGAGTCGACCCGGGTGCGGTCGTCGCTGCCGGTGATGCCGATTTTCGGCAAGGGCGGCAGCGATGGCGAATCCGCGACCGTTGCGGCGGGAAACAGGAGAAGGCCCAGCAGCAGGCCGACGCGAAAGGCGGCGCTGCGCAAAATCAAGGCGCCAGGACGGCGTTGTGAAACAGCAGGCCAATGAAGACGGCGAGCGAGAAGGCAGCCGCAGCGAGGCCCAGAACCACCACCTGGCTCACGCGATCGTTCGGCCGCAATTGCTGGTCGATGGCGCGGCGCGCCGCCGAGCGCTTTTCCTTGCCGAGCAGAAACACCGCGTAGGCGCGCTGGGAGAACGGCAGGGGAATCGAGACCCGCAGATCAACCGGGTGCCGCCGCTGGATGGTGCCCTGCGCCACGCGGCTGATCGCCTCGGCTTGTGCCGGGGTAAGAGTGTCACGGATCTCCGCCGGCAGCTTTCGCAGGAATGCCTCGCCGCGGACCTCGTCCATCAGCATGTCCGACTCCTCTCAGTTGCGAATCAGGCAGTGCATGGTTGCATGCGCTTCAGCGTCGTCCTGCCTCACAGGCGTTAAGCATGGCGGCGCAATCTTTAAATATTCTTTACCAAACCGCAGCTAGCATGGCGAAATCGGCATTGAGCCCCGCGAAAGCATCGCTTCCCCGGCGGTTCGCCGGCGGACGGGCGCTGCCCGGATTGGCGCTTATCGGCGGTATCGGCTAGAATCCGGCCAAAATCAGTTAATTAACAACCACCTTTCACCACCTTCCTTCTGTCATTGGGGCCATCACATCATGCGAGCGGACCAGCTGAAGCACCAGCTCATCGATGAAGTCGTGCGTTTTGTCGGCGATCGGATAGAGCGCAAACGCGCTCCCCTGATCGAGGCCTTCATCCGCCAGTTCTATGCCCATGTGCCCCAGGACGACATCGCCGGCGAGGCACCGGAAGACCTGTTCTGTGCCGCCCTGTCGCTCGCCAATTTCTCCGCCCAGCGCCTGCCCGGCCAGACCAAGGTACGGGTATTCAACGCCCGGGTCGACGAACATGGCTGGCGATCGCCCCATACCGTGGTCGAGATCGTCAATGACGACATGCCCTTCCTGGTGGATTCCGTCACCGCGGAGATGAACCGACAGGACCTCGGCGTTCATCTGGTCATCCATCCGATCATCCCGGTCGCCCGCGATGCCAAGGGGCAGCTTCTTGCCATCGGCGGCGAGGGCGCCGTGCCGGAATCGATCATGCAGCTGCGGGTCAACCAGGTGGCGACGCAGGAACACCTTGAGGCCATCCGGGAGCGCCTGGAATCGGTCCTGAAGGACGTGCGCCTGGCGGTTGAGGACTGGCAGCCGATGCGCGCCCAACTCAAGGCGGTGATGGCCGAGGTCTCTGGCGGCAACCTGCCGCTGCCCGCCGAGGAAGTCGCCGAAGTCAGCGCGTTTCTCGACTGGATCAATGACGATCACTTCACCTTTCTGGGCTATCGCGAATACAACTTCACCGGCAGCGACGACAACATCAATTACCACATCCGCGACGGCGCCGGCCTCGGCCTGCTGCGCAGCCCCGACGTGCGCGTGTTCGAAGGGATGCGCAATCTCGATGCCCTGCCGCCGGATGTGCGCGGTTTCCTGACCCAGCCGAAGCTGATCCTCGTCACCAAGGCCAATCTCCGTTCCACGGTTCACCGCAACGTCCACCTCGACACCTTCGGGATCAAGACGTTCGACGATGCCGGCAATGTGGTGGGCGAACGGCTGTTCGCCGGCCTGTTCACCTCCGTTGCCTACAACCGCTCGCCCTGGGAGATTCCGCTGCTGCGCCACAAGGTGCGCACAGTGGCAGACCGCGCGGGGTTCAATCCGCAAAGCCACGACGGCAAGGCGCTGGCGCATATCCTGGAAACCTATCCGCGCGACGAGCTGTTCCAGATCGATACCGACGAATTGCTGGAGACGGCACTCGGCATTCTTGCCCTGCAAGAACGCCAGCGCGTGGCACTGTTCGTCCGGCGCGATCCCTATGAGCGGTTTCTGTCGGCGTTCGTCTATCTGCCGCGCGACTGGATGACGACCGATCTGCGGTTGCGGGTACAAGCCCTATTGTGCAAGGCGTTCAACGGAAGGCTGTCCAACTTCTACGTCTACCTGACCGAAAGCCCGCTGGCGCGCGTTCACCTCATCATCGCCACGACGCCGGGCGAGATTCCACCCTATGACGTCAAGGAACTCGAACAGCTCGTGGCGGAGACCTGCCGGTCCTGGAAGGACCAGCTCAAGGAAGCCCTGGTCGAGGCCAAGGGCGAGGCCAACGGCCTGACGCTGCTGCGCCGCTATGGCGGCGCCTTCCTGGCAGGCTACGAGGAGTACTTCACGGCCCACGCGGCGGTGAGCGACATCGACCGTGTCGAGGAAGCACTCGCCGCAAACAAGACCGCAATCAACCTCTATCGCCCGATCGAGGCGGCCGGCAACGAGCTCCACCTCAAGCTCTACAAGGCGGGCGAGAAGATCGCACTTTCCACGGTGCTCCCGTCACTGGAGAATTTCGGCCTCAAGGTGATCAGCGAAATGCCGTTTGAGGTGCATCCCGCCGGCGCCGAGCAGCCGGTCTGGATCCATGCCTTCACCATGGTCACGGCCGACGGCGCCGAGATCGACATCGCCGGCATCCGCGACAAGTTCCACAAAGCCTATGGCAAGATCTGGACCGGCCAGATGGAGGATGACGGCTTCAATCGCCTGGTGATGACAGCGCGCCTCGGCTGGCGCGACATCACCCTGATGCGCGCGCTGTGCAAATACCTCCGTCAGGCGGCGATCGCCTTCAGTCAGAGCTACATGGAGGCCACCCTCAACGCCAACCCGGCCATCACACGCAAGATCGCGCGGCTGTTCCATGTCCGCAACGATCCGTCCTTCCGCGATGAGCGGGAAGCGGCCGCAGCCAAGCTGGTGGCGGCGATCAACGCCGATCTCGATGCCGTGGTCAACCTGGACGAAGACCGGATCCTGCGGCGTTTCCTCAACGCGGTGCAATGTACCCTGCGCACCAATTTTTACCAGAAGGCCGGCAGCAGTCCGAAGGAATACATCTCCTTCAAGCTGGATTCGAGCCGGATCGAGGAACTTCCGCTGCCGCGACCACTGGTCGAAGTCTTCGTCTATTCGCCGCGCGCGGAGGCGATCCACCTGCGCGGCGGCAAGGTCGCCCGTGGCGGCATTCGCTGGTCGGACCGGCGCGAGGATTTCCGCACCGAAGTGCTCGGCCTGATGAAGGCACAGATGGTGAAGAACGCCGTCATCGTGCCGGTAGGTTCGAAAGGTGGCTTTGTGGTCAAGCGGCCGCCCCAGGGCAATGATCGCGAAGCGATGATGGCCGAGGTAGTGCACTGCTACAAGACGCTGATGCGCGGCCTGCTCGACATCACCGACAACTTCGTGGCCGGCGAGGTAGTGGCGCCGGACGGCGTGGTACGCCACGATGAGGACGACCCCTATCTGGTGGTGGCGGCCGACAAGGGCACGGCCACCTTCTCCGACATCGCCAATTCGGTGTCGCGGGATTACGGTTTCTGGCTGGACGACGCCTTCGCTTCCGGCGGTTCGGCCGGCTACGACCACAAGAAGATGGGTATCACGGCGCGCGGCGCCTGGGAGTGCGTCAAGCGTCACTTCCGTGAGCTCGACCACGATATCCAGAATGTCGATTTCACCTGCATTGGCGTCGGCGACATGTCGGGTGACGTGTTCGGCAACGGCATGCTGCTGTCCGAGCACATCAAGCTGGTCGCCGCCTTCAACCACATGCACATCTTCCTCGATCCAAATCCGGACCCGGCTGTGAGCTTTGCCGAGCGGCGACGCCTGTTCGATCTGCCGCGCTCAGCCTGGAGCGACTATGACGCCAAGCTCATTTCGGCCGGCGGCGGCATCTTCGAGCGCAAGGCCAAGTCGATCCGCCTCAGCACCGAGGTGAAGCATCGCTTTGGCATCGCCAAGGACCAGGTAACGCCCAACGAACTCATCCAGATCCTGCTCAAGGCCGAGATCGACCTGCTGTGGTTCGGCGGCATCGGCACCTATGTCAAGGCGTCGGACGAGACTCATGCCGATGTCGGCGACCGCGCCAACGACGCGATCCGGGTCGATGCCGATGTCCTGCGCTGCCGGGTGATCGGCGAAGGCGCCAACCTCGGCTGCACGCAGCGCGGCCGCGTGGAGGCGGCACTTGCGGGCAAGCGCATCAATACCGATGCGGTCGACAACTCGGCCGGCGTCGACACCTCGGATCACGAGGTCAATATCAAGATCCTGCTCAACGAGGCCGTCGCCAATGGGGATCTCACCCTGAAGCAGCGCGACATCCTGCTGGCCGAGATGACGGAAGAGGTCGGCCTCCTGGTTTTGCGCGACAACTATCTTCAGTCGCAGGCACTCTCCGTTGCCGAGGCCCAGAGCTATACCCTGCTCGACCAGCAGGGCCGCTTCATGCGCGCCCTCGAACGGCTGGGCCGGCTCGACCGCGGCATCGAGTTCCTGCCCGATGACGAAACCATGCGGGCGCGCCTGACCCAGCGCGTGGGCCTCGCGCGCCCGGAGGCGGCGGTGCTGCTGGCCTATGCCAAGAACGCGCTCTATGACGAACTGCTGCCCTCGGATCTGCCGGACGATCCCCAGCTGGCGGATGATCTCATCACCTATTTCCCCAGCAAGCTGCGTGAGCAGTACAAGGGGTTGATCCAGAAGCATCGCCTGCGCCGCGAGATCATCGCCACCGTGGTGACAAACAGCCTGGTCAACCGCATGGGCGGCACCTTCGTCCACGTCACGCGCGAGAAGACCGGACAGAGCGCCTCGGCGATTGCCCGCGCCTATGCCATCACCCGCGGTGCCTTCAAGCTTCGGGACATGTGGTCGGCAATCCAGGCGCTCGACAACAAGGTCTCGGCCAGCGTGCAGACGTCGATGCTGATCGAAATCAACCGGCTGGCCGAGCAGGCGACCCTGTGGTTCCTCAGGAATGGCGAGCACCCGCTCGACATCGCCGCCAACATTTCCACCACGGAACCCGGCATCACGGCCATCGAGGCCATGCTGTCAAACATCCTCTCGTCGGCGGATCAGGCCGCCAACGCGAAACGCGCCGGCGCCCTCATGTCGGCCGGCGTACCCGAGCCATTGGCGCGGCGCATCTCGCAACTGGCCAGTCTCGGCGCGACACTGGATGTGGTGCGCATCGCCGCCCAGACCAAGATCAAGGTGGAGGACGTCGCCCAGACCTATTTCGCCATTGGCGACCAGTTCCACCTGGAATGGCTGCGCAGCGGCGCCAAGAGCCTGATCGGCGACAGCCATTGGCAGCGCTTGGCGGTGTTCGCGATCATCGACGACCTCAACACGCATCAGCGGGACCTGACGCTGGCGGTTCTCGGCAACGACCTTGCCCTCACCGGCCTTGAGGCGATCGATGGCTGGCGCGCCGGCCGCTCGGCGGCCTTGCCGCGGGCGGAGGCGCTGTTCGGCGAATTGCGCCAGGCGGTCAAGCTGGAACTGGCCATGCTGGCGGTCGCCAACCGGGCGCTGCGGAGCCTGCTCGACTAGATCATCGCCGGAATCGCGCTCGGCCGCTGTCCCGGATATTCGGGTCCCGGGCCGGTTTTGGGGCTGTGATGAGGGTGCCACGGAGCCCGGCCCACTCAATGGCTTCTTTCAAGGTTTTCTTTGCTTTTCCGCCGCTTGGCGGCTATCACTGGGCCGCGCCCAAACCACCGCGGCCGCGGCTTGGGCTTGGGCGCTGTGGCATGGTTGGCGGGGAGCGGTTCGGGGGAACATGCACGGTTCTGGTAACAATTCCGATGCGTTGATCGGCCTGCGCCAAAAGATCGACGCCATCGACGATCAACTGCACGACCTGCTGATGCAGCGGACCGAGCTGGCCGTGGCCGTGGGCGAGGCCAAGGCGGCCAAGCAGCCAGTATCGGGCGATTCCCCGGCCGAGGGTGCCAAATTCATCCGCCCGGCCCGGGAAGCACGGATTCTGCGGCGTCTGGTGGCGCGCCACAGGGGCAAGCTGCCCAAGGCGGTGCTGGTGCGCATGTGGCGCGAGATGATCTCGGCCCTGCTGCAGGTGGAAGGGCCCTTTGCGGTCGCCGTCTACGCCCCGCAGGGTCAGCCTGGCTTCTGGGACCTCGCCCGCGACCATTACGGTAGCCGGGTCAAGCTGCTGACCTTCAGCCGTGTTGATCGGGTGCTCTCGGCGGTGATGGATGGGTCCGCCACGGTGGCGGTTCTTCCCTTTCCGCGCGAGGACGATACAGACCCCTGGTGGCGGCGCCTGATGGGCTCGCCGCAACTGCCCCATGTCATCGCCCGCCTGCCCTTTGGCGATCCCGGCAACCAGCGTAACCCGGATCTACAGGCCCTGGTGGTCGGCCGGACACCGACCGAACCCACCGACCGGGACCATTCCCTGCTGGTCCTGGAAGCGCCGGAGCCGGTCAGCCGCTCGGCGCTGCGCCAGGCCCTGGCGGGAGTCGGACTGGAAACCAGTTTCATCCATGGCGGCCGCGACCGCCGTGGTCCGGACCTCAATCTGATCGAGGTCGCCGGTTATGTCGCAGAGGCGGACCCACGCCTGACCCTGGTCACCGGCGGACTTGGCAAGGAGGCGCGGCTCCATACCATCGGCGCCTATGCCGAGCCGCTGACCAAAGCCGAACTCGCCGACGAGCCGGGCCGCTGAGCCCAGCGCGCGCGCCAGCTGGAGTAAACCGTCATGAGTCTTGCCGTGCGACCCGGAATCCTCGACATCGCTGCCTATGTGCCGGGCGAGCACGATCTGCCGGGCTCCGGGCCGATTTACAAGATGTCGTCCAACGAGAGCGCGCTCGGCGCCAGCGCCAACGCCATGGCCGCCTATGCCAAGGGCGCCAGCGAATTGCATCGCTACCCCGACGGCGCCAGCCATGCGCTTCGGGCCGCCCTGGCGCGCGAAGTGGGCGGCAGCGAGGACGAGATCATCTGCGGCACCGGGTCGGACGATATCCTGGTCCTGATCGCCCGTGCCTATGCCGGGCCCGGGGACGAGGTGCTCTATTCGCGCCACGGTTTCCTGATTTATCCCATCGCCGCGCAATCGGTGGGGGCGACGCCGGTAACGGCGCCAGAGAAAGACCTCACCACCGACGTCGATGCGCTGCTGGCCAAGGTGACACCGCGGACGAAGATCTGCTTCGTCGCCAACCCGAACAACCCGACCGGCAGCTATATCCCGGCTGCCGAGATGCGCCGCCTGCGCGAGCGCCTGCCTGAGAATGTGCTCCTCGTGATCGACGCTGCCTATGCCGAATATGTCGACAAGCCCGACTACAGCGACGGCTCGGAACTGGTGAAGGAATACGACAACGTCCTCGTCTCGCGGACCTTCTCCAAGATCTACGGCCTGGCCGCCCTGCGCCTCGGCTGGGCCTATGGCCAGAAGAGCATCATCGACGTGCTGCACCGTATCCGCGGCGTCTTCAACGTGGCGGCACCGGCGCAGCTGGCGGGCATCGCGGCGCTGGCCGATCACGATCATGTCAGCCGATCAAAGGCCCACAACGATCATTGGCTGCCCTGGTTCGTCGGGCAGATGAAGGCCATCGGCCTCCACCCCTATCCGTCCGTCACCAATTTCGTGCTGGTGCGCTTCCCGACCGATGCCAGGCTCAATGCCGATGCGGCCGAGAAATTCCTGAAGGCACGCCGGATCCTGGTGCGCAAGATGGGCGCTTATGGCCTGCCCGACTGCCTGCGCATCACCATCGCCGAGGAAGCGGCCGTCAAGGCCTGCGCCGCGGCGCTCGCCGAGTTTGTAGAGGGAGCGGCGACACAATGACGGAACCGGTCCTCTTCGACCGCGTCGCGCTGATCGGCATCGGCCTGATCGGCTCGTCGCTGGCCCGCGCCCTGAAAGCGGCGGGTCTTGTCCGCGAGATCGCCATTTTCGACGCGAGCGCGGAGGCGCGTACCGCCGCCACCGAGCTGGGTCTCGGTCGGGTCGAGAGCAGCCTCGCCGCGGCCGTCGCCGGTGCCGATCTGGTCGTCCTCGCGACGCCCATCGGCACCTATGCCGAGCTTGGCCCCGAACTCGCGAGCGGGTTGAAGCCCGGCGCCACCCTTACCGACGTGGGTTCGGTCAAGCAGGCGGTCATCCGCGATCTTGGGCCGCATGTGCCGGAGGGAGTTCATTTCATTCCCGGCCACCCCATCGCCGGCACCGAGCATTCCGGCCCCCGTGCCGGCTTTGCCGAGCTCTTCAGGGGTCGATGGCTGATCCTTACCCCCGTGCCCGGCACTGATCCCGAGGCGGTGACGCGTCTGAAGTTCCTGTGGGAACGGGTGGGTTCGATGGTCGAGATCATGGAGCCAGGCCATCACGACCAGGTGCTGGCCATCACTTCGCATCTCCCGCACCTTATCGCCTACACCATCGTCGACACGGCAACCCAGCTGGAAACCTCGACACAGTCGGAAGTGATCAAGTTCTCGGCGTCGGGCTTCCGCGACTTCACGCGTATCGCCGCCTCGGACCCCACCATGTGGCGCGATATCTTCCTCAACAACCGCGAGGCGGTGCTGGAGATCCTCGGTCGCTTCACCGAGGATTTGACGGCATTGCAGCGGGCCATACGCTGGGGCGAAGGCGACAAGCTGTTCGAGACCTTCACGCGCACCCGCGAAGTGCGTCGCGGCATCATCGACGCAAAGCAGGCGTGATGGCAACCTTGCGCCGCAAGACCTGCCGCGACATGGGCGAAGTCCGCGACGCGATCGACGCCCTCGACCGCGAGATTGTGGCGCTGCTCGCCGAACGCCTGCATTTTATCAACGAGGCCGGGCGCCTCAAGATGAGCCGCGAGGCGGTGCGCGACGAGGCCAGAATCGCGGATGTGGTGGCCAAGGTGCGCGCCGCCGCCGCTGCTGCGGGGCTCGACCCGGATTTCGTCGAGCCGCTCTACCGCGACCTCATTGAGCGCTCGATCCAGCACGAATTCGGCGTGTTCGACCGGCTGCATCGGTAGCCGCACACGCCGCCCCCCGAAAATTCACTTGCACAGCCGGGCAATTTCCCTTAAGCGCCGATGTCTCGGGGCTCTTTGGTCGACAATCCCGCCGTTTGCGGCGCTCATTTGCGCGAAGCTGGCTGCCGGTATCCGGCAGCGTACCGACCACATTTTCTGGACATGAGGTAGATGATGGCAAAGTTTCCCTATAAGGGCCGCATTGTAATGATTGGATATGGCTCGGTCGGCCGGTGCACGATGCCGCTGATCGAGCGTCACTTCGACATGCCGCTCTCGCGCGTAACCGTCATCGACGGCGACGACCACAGCGACGATGCCGCGCGCTTCATCGAAAAAGGCATGAATTACATCGTCCAGCCGGTGGACCAGGGCAATTTCACCAAGCTCCTCGGCAAACATCTTTCCAAGGGCGATCTCCTGATCAATCTGTCGGTCGAGGTCGATTCCCTGGCCCTGGTCACCTGGTGCCAGAAGCAGGGTGTGCTTTACATTGACACCTGCATCGAGCCCTGGGCCGGCTATTACGACAACGCCAGCATCCCGGAAGAGCAGCGCACCAACTACTATCTGCGCCACCGGGTTCTGGAAGCAGCCAAGAAATTCCCCAAGAACGGCCCCTCGGCGCTCCTCACCCATGGCGCCAATCCGGGTCTCATCAGTCATTTCGTGAAACAGGGCCTCCTCGACATCGCGCGCATGCGCGGCCTGGATGCCACCAAGCCGAAGACCCGCGAAGCCTGGGCGAGGCTGATGCGCGACTGTGGTGTCAAGGTGATCCATGTGGCCGAGCATGATTTGCAGGTCACCGACGTGCCGAAGCTGCCGGGCGAGTTCTGCAATACCTGGTCGATCCACGGCTTCGTCGGCGAGGGCTGCCAGCCGGCCGAGCTTGGCTGGGGCACCCATGAGAAGAAGCTGCCGGAGAACGCCGGGGAGCATAAGGTCGGCAGCAGGGCGGCGATCTATCTCCGGCAGCCAGGCTGCACCACGGAAGTGCGTTCCTGGACGCCCCATGGCGGACCAATGATCGCCTATCTCATCACCCATGGCGAATCGGTCACCACGGCGGATTATTTCAGCGTCGTCGAGAAGGGCAAGGTGACCTACCGCCCGACCGTGCACTACGCCTATCATCCCTGCGATGACGCGGTCCTCTCGGTGCGCGAATTCCAGGAAAAGGGTTTCGTGCTGCAGAAGGACATCCGGCCGCTCAACGAAGAGATCGTCGACGGCATCGACGAGCTGGGCGCCCTGCTGATGGGCGATTTCGGCGCCTATTGGTACGGCTCGCAGCTCTCGATCCACGAGGCGCGCCGCGTCATGGGGCCCGATTTCAACGCCACCTCACCGCAGATCGCGGCACCCGTACTGGCGGGCGCCATGTGGCTGATCGAGAACCCCAACAAGGGAGTCGTGGAGCCGGAAGACATCGACCACGACTATATCCTCGACATCTGCCGGCCCTATCTCGGCCCCGTGGTCGGTTGCGCCTCGGACTGGACCCCGCTCAAGGATCGCAATGTGCTGTTCCCGGAACCGGGTCTCGACACCAAGGATCCCTGGCAGTTCGAGAATTTCCGCGTCCGCCGCTGAACACGGTCATGGGTTGAAATCGACGAAGCCCGCGCCGTTCGGCGCGGGCTTTTTTTCTACTTCCAGACCAGTACCGGCAGCGGCATGAGCCTGATCGGACCCAGCCAGGCGAATCCCTGCTGCAGGGTGAGACTGACATTGACCGTGTCCTTCCCCTGATCGTCCGGTTTGGCCAGCCCTTCCGCCATCAGCCGGCCGGTGCGGGCAGCACCAGCTTCGATCACCCCATTGGCCGCCAGCAGGTCGATCGTCTCGGGCAGCCCCCGGGCGCGGATGGTGAGCGCCCCCAGCAGCTGCAGATTGTGATCGAGTGCCAGCGTTCCCTCGCCGGCAAGGTCGAGCGGCGCCTGAATGAAGCCGAAGCGACGCAGCTCAACGGTGCCCCCGGTTTCGGCCCACTGCGCCACGGCCAGGTCTGGCGGCAAGTCGAATGGCAGTACGCCAGATACCGTTGCGGCAAGCGAGAACTCGCTGACCGGGCCATCGGACAGGGCACGATGCCCGGCTGGCATCATCACATCCCGGAAATCAAGCTCAAGATCGAGCAGCGGATCGCGGTGGGATCGCGGCTGGAGTGGCGGTGGATCCAGGACCATGGTCGTCGAGGTGGCAGCATACACTTGCCCGGCATGTTCCAGCGTGACCTCCGCTGCGCTTACTGTCGCCCAGTCCAGCCGGCCATCGGCCGTCAGGCGAATCTGTCCCGCGGCCTGCTCCAGGTGAAGCCGGATCGGCAGCGCCTCGGGCGTGATGAACGCTGCGTCCGCCGGCCCCTGGACGGCGACGTCGATCACGTTCAATTGCCATGGGCGCAAAGTCGCGATGGCATGCACGCCGGTCGCCGACCATGTCCCCCCCGACATCGGCCGCCAGATTGTCACCTCACCAAAATCGCGCCGGAAGGCGAAGGGAAAGCCGGTGATGGAGCCGTCGCTGAACTCGACCGTGCCGCCGGCGGCACGCTCAGCCTCGGCCCAGGCAGCAATGCCGCCCTCGAGTTCCGCCGCCACATGGCGCCAGTAGACGGTGTAGGTGGCACCGAGCAGCACCAGCAGTGCAAGTACGGCGGCAATCCACCTTCGCCCGCCTTTGCGCACGACGATCAGGCAGGCCCGCCAGCGCGGACCATGACAGCGTCCGGCTTGCCAGAGCTGCTCGGCGGCTGCAGGCGATCCTTGTTCAGGTGTCGTTCCACGAAATTGAGGATGCGGGTCAGTACGAACACCAGGCAGACATAAATGATCGCCGCCCCCAGCAGCGGCTCATAGACCCGCAATTCCTGGGCGCGAATGTAGTTCGCTTTCTGCATCACGTCGGAAACCGCGATGAAGGCGCAGAGCGAGGTTGCCTTGAGCAGCAGGATGGTTTCACCAGTCATGGTCGGCAGGCAGATGCGAATGGCGCGCGGCAGGGTGATGCGCCAGAAGATCTGGCGCGGCGACATGCCGAAGGCCTTGCCGGCTTCGATCTCGCCATGCGGCACCGCCTGGATGGCACCGCGCAGAATCTCGGCAGTATAGCCCGCCGTGTTGAGGCTGAAAGCGAGGGCGGCGTACCAATAGGCATTGCGCAGGATCGGCTTGGCCCAGGAATCGCGCACCCATTCGATCGGCAATTCGCTCTTGAAGCCGTAGTAGATGAGATAGAGCTGCACCAACAGCGGGGTGCCGCGCATGAACAGGATGTAGCCATAGGCCGGTCCCCGCAGCAGCAGATTGGGCGAGACCCGCGCCACGGCGATGGGTAAGGCGAGAAGATTTCCGCAGATAAACGCAATCCCGGTCACCGCGAGCGTCATGGGGATGCCGCCAACGAGGATCGGCATCACATAGGTGAAAAGATATTCGAAAAAACCGAGGCGCTGGTCCATCGTCGCTTTCCCCTACGCTCGCCGGATGCCGCGATAGGCGCGGCGTTCGGCCAGATGAAAAAGAAGCATGGAGACGATGGTGATCATGAGAAAACCGGCAGCGGTGACGCTGTAGAAAAAAGTGTACTCCTTGGTCGCCGAAGCCGCC
>JAEUKV010000250.1 GCA_016794165.1 Rhodospirillaceae bacterium | reverse complement strand
CAGGGCGAAGCCGAGAATCGCGGCGCCGATCTGCAGGGCCTGGCGCAGGCGCTGCTCCGGCATCGCCGCGAGCTGCCAGGCGGTGACGACGAAACCCAGCAGCGGAATGCCCAAACCATAGAGCAGCCAGTTGAAGATCAGCGTGTCGCCGGCGGGGAAACCCGACCAGAAGATGCCAAAGACGATCAGCCCGGCGCCCGCCCAGATGGCGCGGCGCAGCCAGGCGATGTCAAGGCGGTTGGCAACCCAGGCGACGACCGGCAACTGCAGCGACCAGGCCACCGCGACCCAGGAATTCTCGAGTTGCATCGGGATGGCGATGGCGATGAAGCCGGAGACGGCGAGGCAGTGGACCGCGAAGGCATCGATATAACGCGGCTCGGCACGGCGCAGCGCGTCGAGACGCTGGGCGAGGCCCATATGGACGGCCGCCAGGAGCACCGCGATCACCGGCCAGGTGAGCAGCAGCGGCGTCTCGCGCAATTGCCAATAGGCACCGCCGAAGACGAAAGCCGACCCCAGCGCCGATAGGGCGGCCCAGCGGGTCGGCCGTGCCGCATTGCGGATGAAATACCAGCCGCCGAACAGCAGGGCGCCGCCCAGGATGAGACCGATGGCGATCATCTCCGCAGTACGATCGATCCAGGGTGAATCCGGAATGGTGGCACCGGTCCCGGCCCAGTCAAACGGCCACCAGAGCGCGTAGATGGCGATCGTGATGGCGGTGCCGACATAGGCCGGCACGTCTTCCGCGGTCCAGCGCCGCGCCGACACCAGATGACTGAACAGCAGCAGCAGGGCAAAGAACCAGTCGACCAGGCCATAGCCGTTGTTCTGCAGCCACGCCGCCATCACCAGGAAGCAGGCGATCGAAGTGGCGCGGGTGGTCCACAGCATCGCCTGCGAGCGGGCAACACCGCCCTGGCTCTGCAACGCCCAGATTGAAGTCCAGGAGGTGGCGATGAGAAAGAGCGGCACCGCGAACAGCCCGCCGATGCCGGCATCGCCGCCGAGTTCGGCCGCTGCGAGTGCCGCCCAGGCGAGGCCGCCGCCATTGGCGATGGCAGCCTGGTACCACCAGCCGCGCTTTTTGAGCAGGACCAGCGCGCCCATTTGCAGCAGATAAAGAAAACCGAAGAGGACCGGCAGATTCGGCTCACCGGTCGAGACGAAGAGCGGGGTGAGAAACCCGCCGGCAAGGCCGACAATGCCGACGAAGGGTCCATCGCGCAGGGCGAGGGCGATGGCCGCGAAAGTGAGTGCGGCCAGGGTAGCGAAGGCAAGCGCCGGCGAGATCAGGTCATAGAGCGCCACGCCGGCAAAGAGTGCCGCGTAGAGCACGGCGACCGCCGCTGCGGACAACGCCTGGCCGAGATTGTTGAACTGCCCCAGCTTGTCCGATTGACGGCGCATCCACTGCGCGACACCCAGCAGAGAAAACCCGAACAGGATGCCCATGGCGACGCGCACCGCCGGGGAAAGCCAGCCCTGCTCGATCGAATGCTTGACCAGGAAGATGCCGGCGAAAGCCAGGGCGATGCCGCCCAGCCAGCCATAGATCCGACCGCCGAGACGGCCCTCGAAATCCTTGCCAGGTCCTGCCGGCAAGGGCGGCGGGGATGGGGGATTGTGGGCGGCGGGGGCTTCAGCATCTGCGAAAGCGGCCTCGCCGGCTTCCTCCTCGGCGCGCTCAGCCGCGGCGACGAGAACTTCATCGGCGACGGGTCTCTCGGGCGGAACTGAGTCTCGCACCGGCGTCGCCTCGGCCGCGGCCGCCTGGGTGGCCTCGGTCATGGGCGCACCTGCTGGCTGCGCCGCCGTCGCTGCCGAACCGCGCAGGCCCGCCAACTGCTGGCGCAGCGCCAACACCTCGCCCTGCAGCCGGCTGACGCGGCGCCAGTTGATCACCGAGACAAAGGGCAGCGCCAGAATCAGCAGGCCGAACAGGAAGGCCAGCAAGGCGCCGATGACCTCGAAAAAATCGTCCATGTAGTGCCTACCCCGTGGCTTTGTTCCGTGCCTGGATCGCGCGGCATCCTAACATGCCGCGGCGACGCCGCGAGGCGCGGATTGGGAGACCGATTCACATTGGAAATGAAGAATGCGCGGTTCAGTTCGCGCTGGGCTGCCAGCTTTCGACCAGGGCTTGGGCACGGGTCTGGTCCGCCGGGGTCAACGATTCGCCGATCGTCTGCGCGATGGCGAGACCGTCCTGGTTGCCTTGCTTGGCACTGAGGGCCGCATATAGAAAACTCTGCACCAGATCCTTCGGCACGCCCTGGCCATGATAGAAGCGCTGCGCCATGGAAAGCTGCGCCTCCGCCATGTTCTGGTTGGCCGCCTTGAGTAGATAGTAGGACGCCTTCATCTCGTCCACCGGCACGCCGATTCCGGCCGCATACATGTTGCCGATCTGGAAGCGTGCCCGGGCATTGCCGCCATTGGCCGCCTTTTCCAGCCAGAGCGCTGCCTGGCCCGGATCCGCCGGCACGCCCTCGCCCTTTAAATACATCTGCCCGATGGCAGCCTGGGCCGCCGCCTGGCCGCCCTCGGCGAGCGGCAGGAACTCCTGGAACGCCGTGGCGAAGTCCCCGCGCTGATAGGCGGCAAGCCCGGCCGAGCCGTCCGCCGCTGCCGGCATCGCAAAGGACATAAAGGTCAGGACGCTGAGGAGGACCGGCAACGACGACCGCATGTTGGCTCTCCCCTCAGTCGCGGTTCGGGTAAAGCTCGCCGGGTGCGGTGGCCACCAGCAGGGCCACGCTGTCCGGCAGTTTCGGCAGATCGTCATAACCATAGGCATCCTTGCGGAACTGCATGACTCCGGCCTCGTCCACCCAGGCGGTCATGTAGGTGATGTGAACCGGCAGGGGATTGCGAAGCTTGACCAGGGTCGTCTTGCCGGTCCGGATCACCGCATCGATGCGATCGCGCGGCCATTCCGGATCGTCGCGCAGCATGAATTCGGCAAGGTCGATCGGCGTTTCAGTCCTGACACAGCCGGAACTGAAAAACCGGTCCTGCTTGTCGAACAGCTTCACCGTCGGCGTGCCGTGCAGAAAGACCGAGTGGTCGTTCGGAAAATCGAACTTGACCGGGCCAAGGGCATTCTCCGGTCCCGGCGCCTGGCGCAGCGTGTAGGGGAAATTGCCGGGCCCGACTTCGTGCCAGTTGATCGACCGCGGGCTGACCACGTTGCCGCTCTTGTCATAGATGGTGAACCCCTTGGCCTCCAGGAAGCCGGGATTGGCGCGTTCGCGCCGGACTTCGTCGATTGCCGCGATCTTGTACGGCGCGGTCCAGTCGGGGTTCAGCTTCACGGTATGAATAACCGAGGAAAGCGTCGGTGACTTGCGTTCCAGCTTGCCGAAGATCGCCTTGGTATAGAAGGTGACCTGGCCATCTTCGACTACCTTCACTTCCTGCGAAGGAATGTTGGCGATGAGATGGCGCGATTCGAAACGCGGTCCCTCTTCGCGCATGCGATCGAGATTGAGCAGGATCTGGCGAACCCGCGTCTCAGCGGTGACGTTCAATTCCTCCAGCGTGCGGCCACCCACCACGCCATCGTCGTTGAGTCCGTGATTGCGCTGAAACAGCGTCACCGCGGCAACCAGCGTGGGATCGTAGACATCGCCCGCCTCCACACTGGCGGCATCGAGTTCGCCGGTCACTTCCAGGCGCCGACGCAGGGCCGGCACGATAGCGGCACTTTGACCCGGCTCCAGCTTCTTGATCGTGGGAACCTCCGGCCACCCGCCGGCTTCGTATAGCGCCAGCTGTTCCGGCAGGCGGTCGAGCAGTGCCCAAAAACGGTAATAGGTCGGCAATTGCCAGTCGAGCAGGGCGTTGACGTCCGCGGCGGCGGCAATCTCGCTCATCACGCCGGCGCCGCTGAGATCGCCGTCGCCAAGCGGCGCATTGGCATCGACCGCAAAGCCGACGAAGACGGCCGCGAGATAGGCCTCGACCATCGCCTGGGTTTCCGGCGTGGTGGGTGCCTTCAGCGCGGCCAGCGCGGATTGCACGGCGGCTGGAACCCGGAGGCCGGCGGCGGCGGCTTCAGGCAGGCGAGCCTGCAGCTTCAACCCCAGCTCGGTAAAGCCGGTCGGCGTCGTAAACAGCGCGGGGCTGTCGTGCTCGGCATAAAAATCGAGCAGCCCGGTCCAGTCGACCGGTACGTCGTCGAACAGCGGATCCTTGGCAAGATCGGTGAGCGCATCGTCGATGCCCGCGACGGCGGACTGGCCGGCGGGTTCAGCGCTCGCGGCCGCGTCGGGCTGCTGCCATTTTGGGTCGGAATCCTGTCTCGCCGCCGCCGCGCCGGCGCCAAGGGCCAGGCAGGCCAGCAGGCTTGTCGCAAGCAGGGTATGACGGGTAATTCGCTGGGTGCAACGCATCATGATCGGCTCATCCCAAGGCTGTTCCGCGCCTTCCAGGGCGCTCGGTGCCCCTGGATATATAGAGCAGGATTTCGTTGTCACCGCCAGAGGTGCGGCGGTGTGACGACAATCATGTGAGGCTGGTCACAATGCACGGCCGCAGATTGCGATCCGGTCGCAATCGGCCCGCGACTGGGTTGGGTGCCAAGCCACGACCCCAGCCCGCTCTCCCCGGCCTTCCGGCTATCCTTGGGCCAGGGCTGGCCGGCCGAAGGCCGTTACCGCCACCAGGGATTCCATGAAGATGCGCATGCCGCCGGGTTGCTCGAAGACCTTGTCGTCGCGTTCGTGATTGAACTCGATTTCGGCGGCGCCGGCCTTCCTGGCGAGCGTGCCGGCTTCCGCCGTGGCGGCCTCGCGGGCAAAGGCGGCGGCGGCTTCGAGATCGCCGAAATCGCGCACGCCGTCCGGCAGATGCGTCCGATAGACTCCCTCGGTCGGCTGGGTGATGGTGATGGCGACGCGCTGCAGCACGCCCCCCGCGACCGCGCCCACCGCGTTGGAGACATCGGCATGGGGCGGGATCACGAGATCGGTGCGCAGGCGCCTGGCGATTTCGGCGTAATAGCTGCCGACCGGCGCGCCGATCGCCACCAGCGGAAAATTGAGCTTGAGCGCCACGTCGACCAGGGATCCGGCATCCTGGTCGGGGCCGAGCGAGCGATCGACCAGGTAGCGGCCAAGGGCACCCCAATGCGGCCCCTCGATACCGGCCTGATCGGCCAGCGCGGTCTGCAGGATGACATGTCCGGACTGGCGCACCACCTGCTCGACGATGTCGCGGGCCAGTGCCTCGGCGCTTGCCGGTGGGGTCCAGCCGGCATAGATGGCACGGCGCAGGAATAGCTCGGCGCCGATCACCGCCGCCTCGACGCACCAGCTCGACTGGCGATCCAGGACATGGGCCGCATCAGACGGAGTAAGGCCGCTGATGATGACGAGCCCGCGATCGACCAGGCGGGCGAGATTGCGTCCCGTGGCGGGCGAAAAGACCAGATCCGCCAGGGCCACGGGGCCGGCGGCGAGCGCCTCCCAGACCTTTGCCTGGCCCTCGCTCAACCCTTCGCTGCCGGTATCGAGCGGCCGCTGCCGCAGGGCGAACTGGCCGCGATAGGGCATCATCTCGTCATTGGCGAGCTGGGCCTTGAGGATATCGAGAATTTGCGGATGAAGATGGGCCAGCAGGCTGAGCGGCACCACGCGGCGCGGGCCTACCATGAAGCCATGCACCTCGTCGACACGCACCTCGCTGTCGCCACCGAGGCCATAGGTATGGACCGCGACGGCCTCAACCATAGTGCGCCAGCCGCCGACCACCGCGCCATCCTTGTTGAGCACCGGGCGACCGTCGCGCAGCATGGCGATGTCGGTGGTGGTGCCGCCCATGTCCGAGACCATCACGGTATCGGCGCCGGAGAGGTGCCTTGCACCGACCAGACTGGCCGCCGGACCAGAGAGAATGGTCTCGACCGGACAGGTCAGGGCGACCTGCTGGTCGATCAGCGATCCGTCACCCTTGACCACCATCAGCGGCGCCGCGATGCCTTCGTCCGCCAGCAGCCCGCCTACCGCGCGGATCAGCTGCTGCAATTGCGGAATCAGGCGGGCGTTGAGGGCCACGGTGAGGGCGCGCCGGGGCGCATCCAGTTTCGAGGTCAGTTCATGGCCGCAGGAAACGGGCTTGTCGGTAAGGTCGTGGATCAGGTGACGGACGGCGATCTCATGGGCCGGGTTGCGCACCGAGAAATAGCCGGAGACCGCAAAGGCCGCGACCCTGGGTGCATGCAGGAGGATTGCCTCGCGCAGCGCGTCGAGGTCGAGCGGCGCCTGCTCGTCGCCGCTCGGCTTGTGGCCACCGGCAACGAAGACCACCGGATCGGTGCCAAGCGCCTGCTTCAGCCCGGCCCGTTCCAGCGCCTTGACGTCGTAGCCAAGAAGGATGAGGCAGATCGGGGCGCCATGCGCCTCGACGATGGCATTGGTGGCGAGGGTGGTTGACATCGAGACCAAAGCAATTTCCGACGTCTTCACACCATTCGGTAGGTGCGCCAGGACACCGTCCATGGCCCCCTTGAGCCCGATGGCAAGGTCATGCTTGGTGGTCAGGGATTTCGCGGTGGCGAGGACACCCTGGGCCGGATCGAACAGAACGGCGTCGGTGTAGGTCCCGCCGGTATCCAGGCCGAGCAGAATGGGCACGATGTTTCCTTCGCAAGAGACCGGGCACGGAATCCGGGCGGTCACAAAACTGAGTGCCCCGCTCGGAATTGGTCTCGATATGGCGCGATCCCGCGATGTCGGTCAAGCGGCCCGGCGCCAGAAGCTGGCGCAAACGGGACAGAATCTCACGGTCACCGGCAAGATGCCGGTGGTGCGGTCACCGCTGGCGGCATAGTCTGGAGTGCGATGGATATGACTGATTCGGGCGGGGGACGAGCGCCGGAATCGGCAGCCGGATCAACAGGTGGGGAGCAAACATGATCTTCGATCGACCGCGCCGGACGGGCCAGCGCCTGATCGGGCGCGCGGCCGCGGCCATCACGCGCAGCTTCGTCGTCCCCTGCTTCGCGATCCTTGGATGGGCCGGTTCGCATGCCACCGCGCAAGATAGCGCCCCATTGCCGGCGACCGCGGAGGTTACCTATGACCAGGTCCTGGCCGAGCCGGACAATCTGGAGCTCGGCTATCTCTATGCGCTGAGCCAGATTCGGCGCGACGATCTGCTGGGTGCCTCGGCGACGCTCGACCGCCTGATCCTGCTGGCGCCGGGCGAGCCCAATATCCGCGCGCTGCGCGCGATCGTGCTTTACCGTCTCGACAATCTGCGCGAGGCGGCGCAGGAGTTCGCCGAGCTTCTCGCCCTCGATCTCGACCCGACCCTGCGCGCGAACATCGAACGCTATGCCGCCGAACTCGACCGCCGCAATCAGCAGACGCGCCTCAGCCTTCTCACCAGTTTTGGCTATCAGTACGACACCAACCGCGCCGGCGCCCCGGATTCGGGACGCCTGCGCACCTTTCTCGGCACCTTCGACGTGGCCACGGACGGCCGCAAGCAGGACGATCACAGCCTCACCGGCCTCGCCCGCTTCAACCTCGAGCATGACCTCGCGACCCAGGGCCGCCATACCCTGTTCGGCTCGATCAGCCTTTATGGGGCCGAGCAGTTCAAGCTCGACGACTACGACACCCAGGACATCGGCGCGCAGATCGGCGGTCGTTTCGAATTCGGCGAAATCTTTCTCACCCCGACACTGGCCTATGACCACGTCATTCTCGGTGGCGAAAGCTATATCGACTACTATGCCGCGAGCTTCCGCGCCGATTACCGGCTCAACGATCCGGTCAACCTCTGGGCGCGCGGCGATCTCGGTTATGTCGACTATCGCAATACCGAGGCCTATCCGGCCGGCGAACTGCAGTCCGGCGCCGACCTCGGCATCACGCTGGGCAGCGACTTTTATCTCGGAAGCAGCCACCGCCTCACCGTGAGCGCCAGCTATTCTAGCTACAATTCGGACCAGGATTGGGAAAGCTACGAAGGCCCCGGCCTGGCGCTCAACCACACCTGGCTGCTGGGCGAGGGGGCGTTCCTGATGACCGATCTGATGGGCGAGTATCAGGATTACCGAATGGCCGACCCCTTTACCGGCGCCACCGAGCGGCATGACTGGACTTATCGCGCCCGAGCGACTCTGGGCGTGCCGGTGCAGACCCTGTTCATGGCGGAAACCTGGCCGGACTATCTCGCCGGGCTGACAATGTCAGTCTATGGCGAGTATTATCGGGCGGATTCGAACATCACGAACTACGATTACGACAATGTCCGGGCCGGTGCGACATTGAGCAAGAGATGGGAGTTCTAGGATGCGTCGACCAATCCCGACTGCGCTGCTGCTCACAGTCCTGCTGGCCGGCACCGCGCGCGCCGAACTGGGCGACCCCGCCGGCGTCGCCGGTGCCGTCACCGGTTCGGTCGCCCTCACCTCCCCTGCCAAGCAGATCGCGACGCCGGTCGCGGTCAGTTCCGGCGACGACATTGTCATGGGCGACAATCTTTCGACCGGAACGGAATCGCGCCTGCAGGTGATGCTGCTGGATGAATCAGCGATCACGCTGGGGCCGGAAGCGGAACTGACCATCGACGAGTTCGTGTTCGATCCGGCGAACGCCAGCGCCAACGCACTTGGCGCCAGCCTGTTGAAAGGCACGTTCCGCCTGGTGACCGGCGGCATCGCCCGGCAGAATCCGGAAGGCACCTCGCTCAATCTGCCCAATGCGGTCCTGACCATCCGCGGCACCACGGTGATCGGCGCCTGCGCCGCCGGCTGCGTGGTGGCACTGGCCGGTTCCGGCGACGCCAACACCGCCGGCAAGCGGCCCAGCAGCGCCACGCTGACCTCGGCCAAGGGCGAAGTCGTGCTGAAACGCCCGGGCTTCTATGTCGAGATCGGCGCCGATGGTACGCTCAGTCAGCCGATGCGACTGACCCCGGCGGTGGAACAACGGTTCGCTGGCCTCTTTCCGGCGCTGGATGCGCCGGGCGCACTGCAACAGGCCTCGTTCACGCCGGGTGCGCGCGCGCTGCTCGACGCCTCCGGTCAGCCTACCCAGGATGGTCGCCCGCTTGCGATCAACCAGCGCGAGTTTGACCTCGCCGACCGGCTTGAGGGCGATGACCGCTTCGAGGCGACCAGCAACCTGCCGGTACAGCGGATCGACTACGCCAGCGCCGCCATCGGCTTTTCCGGCGGCTCGGGCGACGGCGACTATTTCGTCAACTACAGTCTCGACCTCGCTGCGCGCAGCTTCACCGGCAGTGTCTTTGTCGACCATCAGGACAATGCCTTCCAGGTGACGATCCCGCTGTTGCACAATCCCTTCGAGAAGGGACTGACGCTAAGCGAAACCGGCTTTGTGCTGGATCCCACCTTTCCCAACGATACCTTCAAATTTGACTACACGATCGGCGTCAACGGCATCGACACGTCGTTTGCCTATGACGAAGACGGTCCGGGCACGACGCCGGCCTCGACCGGTGCCGGCATCGCGCCGGCGGTGCCCTAACCCATTTCAGGATAGATCATGCGCGACCTTCATCTCGCCGGCCGTTCTCCCATCTATGCGGCGGACGCCGCCGCGGCCACATCGCATCCCCTGGCGACCCTTGCTGCCATCGAATGTCTCAAGGCCGGCGGCAATGCCATCGACGCTGCCATCACCGCCTCGGCTGTGCTCGCCGTGGTAGAGCCCGCAATGACCGGGATCGGCGGCGATTGTTTCGTGCTGCTCTCCAAGGGCGGCCGCGACGACATCATCGCCTATAACGGCAATGGCGCTGCCCCCCTGAAGGCGCAGGCGACCTATTTCCAGGAGCGCGGCATCGCTGAAATCGCCCCGGATTCCGTGCACGCGGTCACGGTACCGGGGGCCATCGAGGCCTGGTGCCGCCTCAGCGCGGATCACGGCATCTTCGGGATCGACCGACTGCTGCGGCCGGCCATTCACTATGCCGAGCAGGGCTATGCCGTCGCACCCCGCATCGCCCATGACTGGGCGCAGGAGGAAGAGAAGCTCGGCCGCAACCCGGCGGCTTCCGCCAGCTACCTTCGGAACGGCAAGGCGCCCGGGATCGGCGATACCGTCAAGTTGCCGCTGCTGGCCAAAACTTTGCGCGAGATTGCGACCCGGGGCGCCGAGGGCTTTTACCGGGGTTGGGTGGCGGAAGACATCGCCGACGCCTGCCGGGCATTGGGCGGGTTGCACGACGCCGAGGATCTTGCCCGGCACAAGGGCGACTATGTAACACCCGTGGCTACCGAATATGCCGGCGTCAAGCTGTGGGAGTGTCCGCCGCCGGGCCAGGGCCTGACTGCCCTGCTCATGCTCAACATCCTCAAGGCCTTCGGCCCGGAGAAGGCTGGTGGCGATCCCCTAGGCGCGGACCGCTTCCACCTCCAGCTGGAAGCCGCGAAACTCGCCTACCGCGAGCGCAATGCGCATATCGCCGACCCGGCCTTTGCAAGCGTGCCGGTGAGCGGGCTGCTGTCGACGGGCCATGCGGCGGCCCTGGCCGGTCTGATCAGGATGGACCGGGCGCTTGATCTCGCTCAACTCGGCAGTTTTCCCAAGCACCCCGATACCATCTACCTCACGGTGGTGGATCGTGATCGCAATGCGGTCAGTTTCATCAACTCGATCTATTACGGCTTTGGCAGCGGCATCATGGCGCCGCGATCCGGCGTCCTGCTGCAGAACCGCGGGGCGTGTTTCACGGTCGATCCCAAGCACCCCAATTGCATCGGTCCGGGCAAGCGCTCGATGCACACGATCATTCCGGCGATGGTGACCGAGAACGGCCGCGCCATCATGTCCTATGGCGTGATGGGCGGCGACTATCAGCCGGTCGGCCAGGTGCATGCCCTTACCAACATGCTGGAGTTCGGCATGGACCCGCAGGCGGCACTGGATTGTCCGCGCGCCTTCTATGATGACGGCAAGCTGTGGGTCGAGCGTGGCGTCCCGGCGGCGACGGTGGCACAACTGCAGGCCCGGGGCCATGACGTGACCCCGACCCCCGATCCTCTGGGTGGCGGCCAGGCGATCCAGATCGACTGGCAGCGCGGCGTCCTGATTGCCGGTTCCGACCCCCGCAAGGATGGTTGCGCCCTGGGCTACTGATCTTAAAAATTCGCTAATTTTTGAATGAATTCAGCCTCTTGAGCCAGATTCTGCAAGAAATCGCTTTGCAAGGACCGCATCCCTGTGGCACCTTGGTTGCATAGCCAGTTCGATAAGTCTGGCAAGAGGGGTTCTGTCAACCTGTTGGAGATTGACCCGGGTGGAACCGGGCGAGGCGTGGACGTGGGGACGATTCGCGCCGGTCTTACCTAGCAACGCAAACAGCCGGCCACCGGAACATTCCGGGCGCCTAGGGAGATTGGAAGAGATGCCTCAGCGTCACAAAGCGACCTCTGGTCTGGGTCGTCGCGCTTTCCTTGGTTACAGCCTTTTGGGCGCCGCCGCCCTCACCTTCATGCCGCGCGCGGTCATGGCCAGCGCCGGCGCACTCAACGCGCGCACCCTCGGCTTCTTCAACACCCATACCACAGAGATGCTGAAGGCGACCTTCTGGCGCGACGGCGCTTACGACAAGGGCGCCATCAGGGACATCAATCAAATTCTGCGCGACCACCGCACCGGCGAGGTCTATGGCATGGATCTGCATCTGCTCGATCTGCTGGTCGACCTGCACCGGCGCAGCGAAAGCAAGAAGCCGTTCGAGATCATTTCCGGCTACCGCAGCCCCAAGAGCAACGCCACACTCGCTTCGGCAAGCGACGGCGTCGCCAAGAAGAGCCTGCATATGCAGGGGAA